>JAJZQR010000165.1 GCA_021806765.1 Chloroflexota bacterium
AGCATCCCGAGGTTGCGCTGCACAACAACCCCGCCGAACTGGGAGCCAGGGTGAGGGTGCGCAAGCGGGACGTGAGCTTCGGCCCCCGAACATCGGATGGGACGAAGGCGTGGGATACCTTCATGAGCCTGGCGGAGAGCGCCAGGAAATTGGGAGTGAGCTTCTACGACTACGTCCACGACCGTATCCTTGGCACCAATCTTATCCCGCGTCTGGATACCCTGCTGACCGAACGTGCCGCCACCATGCGGCTCAGTCCGTCCTGGATCAACTCGTAACTTCTACCCCCGACTTATTGAGAAGATACCAAAACCCCGCCATAGGGGCGAAGCCCCTATGGACTCCCTGTTTAGCGATCTCCGCTCGGCTCAGTAGTGGCAGCCGACCGGCGAAGTATGCGGAACTGGAAGTGATGGAGCTGATGATGCTTTTCATGAGCTCCACACCCTGACGAGATCAGTGATGGCCGTAGCAGGAAGACAAGCACCACGAACTCACAGGGATCTTGTGGCGCCGTATTCTGATCCAGCCATCCCATGCGTCTGAGCTGGGTAGGCCGGATCGAGGATCACACAGGTCTGATGCTGTTGTGCGTTGACCTACCAGTCCAACGGTCGACGGAGCGAGTAGTCGCTGCGTCGCTGGTAGGCCAACAGAATTATCCATGAAGGGGGTCTCCACAAAGTTGCTGTTAGTCGGTTAATAGTTGGTGAAGGCGAGGACTGGCTACTTTCCGCTCGGAAACTCCACTCTCGGAGTAGAAGTGTTCCCGTGTCCACTAGGAGCAAACGTGTGTAGCCGAGAAGATCCGGCGTTCTACGCTCTGGGCATGAGGGATCGACGTCGAGGCAAGCAGAGCCGCACAGCCGCGGGGACAAGACCTCAGTGCGCCACTGCTCTTTCAAGCCGTTGCAGATCACGGGTAGTTGAGAAGTAGATCCCCTCCTCTAGACACTTTTCGCGTGCATCTGATCTGAACCCCGTCTGCGAAACGTACCATCGGCGGTCGATCTTTCGAGATGTCTTCTCCTCGTAGAACTTGCAGGCTCGGAGAAACTTGTTCACGTAGGCAACCGTGACACCCCCTGCGCAATGCTTGCACTCGACTGCCCACGTTTGACTTCCACCTGCAATCGCATCGATCTCGACACTTCCGCTACTGCCGGAGAACTCACCCTCCGGATCAGGCAGCTCCATGTTCCGAACTTCGTTGATTGTTGGCAGTACCAGCTGCTCTGTGCAACCAAACAGCTTCCCCGAGACTACTTGGCCTCGGAACTGTCGCAGGACGTTGTGCACCCGCTTCTCGAACATCTCGCCCATGGCATCTTGCAGACTCTGGAGCCTCTCTTGGTAGGATTGGATCACTTTGGCTCTAGCTTGAGGGTTTTGCAGGACCGTGATCGGATCTCGACGCTCCCGCTCCAACGCGATCCAGATTGGCAGCACAGGATCCACAAACCACAGACGACCGTCCCTAAGGGCCAGAACGTCGATCCGGATCAACTCATCGATGACTCGGTTGACTTGTGCCTGCCCCTCGCTTCGCCTGACCGCTCGCGCCATGTCACGCCTAGTGCTTCCTTCCGCACGTGCCAGACGCCGAAGTATGGCATCCGGGATGTTCTCACCCCGGATGTCACCGATTGCTTGCTGATACAGATACTGGCAATAGATTGAGAGGGTCCGATTGGGGTCCAACATCTCCAATTGGAATGCCGCATCGACGTGATCTCCATCCACAACAGAGGTGGTAGGTCTAGCCTGATCTGCGGCAGCCAGAGCTAGAGTGTGCGCATAGAACGGGAAGCCCTGTGACAGGATATGGAGCCGTTGGATTGCGTTCTGAGTCCAGGTCATTCCACCTCGCTCCCACAAGCCAACAGCGAGATCCTGAGTATCTGGCACGCCAAATGGCGGCAGTTCTACCTCCCTGAAACGTGTGAACAGTGGGTCGTTTCCCTCATGCAGTATTTGGCGCATCAGGGTTACCACTGACCCCGCAACAACGAAGGCTACTCGTCCTCGTCGGTCGAGCGCCTCGCGCATGGCCGCCCAGAGATTGTCGGTGTTCTTGAAGTTTTGGAGCTTCCTGATACTCTGGAACTCGTCTAGGATCACCAGCATGGGCAAGTCGAGAGTGTGGGAAACAGCCCAGGGGAAGAGTAGAGTCTTCGGAATCAGCCGACCATAACTGCTCTCGTTTATGAGATCAAGGATCTCTTCCACACCGGGCAGAACGGCCTCACCCAGTAAACCGGCCGCCGTGGTGATCGATGTTTCCTGCGTTGTTACCTTCCTCTTGATCCCCCGCGAGTTGCATGCGGCCTCCAATACTGTGGCCATCATCTCCAAGGCAAAGTCCTCTGGTGTGGAGACAACCACATCCAGGGGGAGCTTGGGGATGCACTTCTCCGGATGCCGAACTCGCACCTCGTCCAGGAGCATGGTCTTGCCGATACGTCTGAGGCCGAGGAGAGCCAAATGGCGTTGGTCGCCCTGATCGAGAGCCACCAGCAGTTCGTCGAAAAGTGCAAGCTGTGACCGTCGGTTGACGAAAATGGTGGTTGTGGCGACCATCTCTGCCATCGCCCTCCCGCGTGTGTTGTGGTATTTTGTAACCCATCTGGATTATAACCCAAATGGGTTATAAAATACCACAATCGCATCCGCATCTCTCCGAGATTCTCACAAGCGAGGATCCCCTGTTCTGCCAGTTGCCTATCTTGTTCACCCCTGCTGAGAAGCGAGGTTGGAGGCTTTCCTCGCGATCTTGTTCTGCAAGACTACTGGCTCTCTCCCAACCTGCCGAACTCATAAACGGATGGACGTGCTCATCACCATCGTAGCATCGCACTACAGTGTTCACTGTTGGCGACTCATTCCAACGGCCGAGGAAGCTAGATGCCCCCTTACCCTGTCGCCGAGATCGACTATCCTGGAAACTGGCTCTCCTTCCAGGAGTGGTTCTCCAGCGAATACACCTGTGCCCGGTACCTTGCCAAGTTGCGTTGGCGAGATGGCTTCGTGTGTCCTCTCTGTGGAAGCACTGAGGGCTGGGCCACTCATGACAAGCTGAGCATGCGCTGCAAGAAGTGCGGGCGACGAATCTCCGTAACCGCCAACACTGCTTTCGAAGCCACCAAGAAGGGTCTTCTCACCTGGTTCGCTGCTGCCTGGTATGTGACCAACCAGAAGAACGGGGTGAGCGCCCTCGGCCTTCAGCGGGTCCTCGGCTTCCAGAGCGAGCAGACTGCCTGGGCATGGCTCCAGAAACTGAGGAGGGCGATGGTGCAGCCTGGGAGGGATAAGCTCAGAGGCAGGATAGAGGTCGATGAAACCCTCGCCGGCGGAGCAGAGAAAGGCGTCCGGGGAAGGCAGACCCAGACGAAATCCCTGGTCCTGATCCTGGCTGAGCGAAAAGCAGACCGCATCGGGAGGATACGCCTGGTTCACATCAAGGATGCCAGTGCCGTCGAGCTCAAGAAGGCCATCGAGGCGACGGTCGAAGACGGCGCGATCATCTACACCGACGACTGGGCCGGCTACACCGATACCCCCGATCCCAACAATCCCGACAAGGTGCTGGCCATTGACCCCAAGAAGTACAGGCATGTACCGGTCAACCTCTCCAAGAGCGGCAAGAAGGCCCATGACTTCCTGCCGAAGGTTCACAGGGTCGCGGCTCTCCTGAAGCGATGGTGGCTTGCCACCCATCAAGGCTCGATCCGGCCCGGCCATCTCCAACACTACCTCGATGAATTCACCTTTCGGTTCAACAGGCGCACTTCCGGGCAGAGGGGGATGCTCTTCTATCGTCTGATCGAGCAGGCGCTCGTGGTGGATCACACCCCGTACAAGCAGCTCCTCGACCCGAAACGGAAGAAGACGACCAGAAAGGTGATGCCCAGCTTCAAGAATAGAACACAGGCGCAACTATTAACTGGCTAACAGTAACTTTGTGGAGACCCCCGTTATCCATGTACCGCAGCGTCCGTAAGCCAACACAACGATCTTTGAGACGCCAGCCCAATTATCTTTGGGACTCTACACGGACATGGGGCAGTCCAGACAACTTCCAAAGAAGGACCAGTGTAGGACAGTCCAGGCATCTCTGCTTGTGCTGCCTTATGTAGGGCAGTCCAATCAACTCCTGCCCTGGTCGAAAAAACTGCGCTCTCAGTCTAGCTAACTTCGAGCGCAGTCCAGCTATCCGCCAGAACCTACAGTGCCGGTTCCCTACACGTCCAGGTTGCGCACGTCCTTGGCGTGGGTCTGGATGAACCGCTTGCGCGGCGGCACGGCGTCGCCCATCAGCATGTCGAAGGTCTCGTCGGCCGTCACGGCGTCCTCGATGTTCACCTGCAGGATCGTCCGGGTGTCGGGGTTCATGGTGGACTCCCACAGCTGCTCCGGGTTCATCTCGCCGAGCCCCTTGTACCTCTGGATCGAGGGCTCCTTGCCGTTGCTGCCTATCTCCTTCACCAGCGTGTCCTTCTCCTTGTCGCTGTAGACCCAGTGGGACTCCTTACCGTGGGTGACCTTGTACAGCGGCGGCTGGGCGATGTACAGGTGCCCGCTTTCCACCAGCGGCTGCATGTGCCGGAAGAAGAAGGTCAGCAGCAGCGTCCGAATGTGGGAGCCGTCCACGTCGGCATCGGACATCAGGATGATCCGATGGTAGCGCAGCCTGGCCAGGTTGAAGTGCTCCCCGATGCTGGTCCCCAGGGCCGTGATGATGGCCCGGATCTCCTCGCTGGCCAGCATCCGGTCCTCCCGGGCCCGCTCCACGTTCAGGATCTTGCCCCGCAGCGGCAGGATCGCCTGGAAGCGCCGGTCCCGACCCTGCTTGGCCGAGCCGCCGGCGGAGTCGCCCTCCACCAGGTACAGCTCCGAACTGGCCGGATCCTTCTCCGAGCAGTCTGCCAGCTTGCCGGGGAGGGTCATCCCCTCCAGGGCCCCCTTCCGGATCACCAGGTCCCGGGCCTTCCGCGCAGCTTCGCGAGCCCGAGAGGCCGTGACGCACTTCTCGATGATCTTCCTGGCGTCGGTCGGGTTCTCCACCATGAACTGCTCCAGGGCCTCGCCCACCACCGCCTCCACCTGGGTCCGAACGTCGGCGTTGCCCAGCTTCGCCTTGGTCTGCCCCTCGAACTGGGGCTCGCCCAGCTTCACGCTGATGATGGCGGTGAGGCCCTCCCGCACGTCGTCGCCCGATAGGCTCTGGTCGCCCTCCTTGAGGAGGTTGTTCTTGCGGGCGTAGTCGTTCAGGGTGCGGGTCAGCGCTGCCCGGAAGCCGGTCAGGTGGGTGCCACCGTCCACGGTGTTGATGTTGTTGGCGAAGGAGAACACCGACTCGGCGAAGCCGTCGTTATACTGGATCGCCACCTCGACCTGGGTGCCGTTCACCTGCTTCTCGACGTAGAAGGGTCGAGGGTGAAGCACCGCCCGGTTCTTGTTCATGTGGCGGACGAAGGAGACCACGCCCCCCTCGAAGTAGAAGGAGAGTTCCCGGTCGGCCCGATGGTCCACGAACTTGATCCGCAGCCCCTTGGTGAGATAGGCCATCTCCCGGAAGCGCTGGGCCAGGGTATCGAAGTTGTAATCCAGGGTGTCGAAGATCTCCTGGTCGGCGAGGAAGGTCTGCCTGGTGCCGTGTCCCTCGGCCGGACCCACCATCTCCACGGGCCCCTGAGGCACACCCCGCGCGTACTCCTGCCGGTAGAGGTATCCGTCGCCGGGCTTCACCTCGGAGCGCATCCGGCTGGAGAGGGCGTTCACCACCGACACACCGACGCCGTGGAGGCCACCGGACACCTTGTAGGCGCCGCTGCCAAACTTGCCGCCGGCGTGGAGGATGGTCATCACCACCTCCAGGGCGGGCTTGCCCATCTGGGGCTGGATGTCCACGGGGATGCCGCGGCCGTTGTCCTCCACGCTCACCTTGCCGTCGGCGTGGATGGTCACCTCTATGTAGTCGCAGTAGCCGCCCAGGGCCTCGTCCACGCTGTTGTCCACAACCTCGTACACCAGGTGGTGCAGGCCTCGGTAGTCGGTGCTGCCGATGTACATGCCGGGGCGGCGGCGGACGGCCTCCAGCCCTTCCAGCACCTGTATGTCGGAGCCGCTGTAGCTGCTCTTTACTTCACCAATCATAATTGCCAAGACCCCATTCGGGAGGTCGGAAGCCAGTCACCAGGACTGGGAACTGAGGACCGAGGGCCGAGAGTGCGAGTTGCCTTCTCAGCCCCCAGTCCTTAGTCCTCAGTCCTTGGCCTGACCGCTGACCCCTGCCATTCGATTGCTGAGCGCCAAGAACCGGTCGCGGTAGAAGGTCATGCTGGCCACCGCCAGGCCGGTGGATATGTAGGCATTGCCGAGAATGCCGGCCATCGTCCCCACCGGATTCTGGGCCATAGCGTCCCAGACGATGGGCATGCCCAGGGTGATAATCCAGATCAGCACCACCAGCCCCAGGGTGGGCCCCAGATTGAACCTCACCACGGCGACGCTGTTGCGCATCGCCTGAAGGGGGCCGACGTCACTGATCACCATGGCGTCGACCACGAAGAACAGGTAGAACTGCACCCACAGGGCCGTCACCCAGAGAAAGGCGGCGACAAAACCCACCAGGGAGCTGTTAACCGCCCCGGCCAGCAGGGCCAGCACCATCGCAGGCACGCCAACGAGCAGGCCCACCCCGATCGCCAGCAGCAGGAAGGCCACCAACCTTCCCCAGGTCCGCCATATCCTGCCCCACAGGATGCCTGCGCTCTCGCCGATCCCCCGAACGGGGCGCCCGACGATCACGTAGTAGAGCGAGGCCAGCCACAGGCCCGTGATGGGCAGCAGCAAGAACAACAGCAGCGCCATCCACGCATTGTCCATGGTCGCCGTCGGTCCCAACCCCTCTCGGCCGGACATCAGACTCGGGATGCCTGGAAAGTGGGTTGTCAGCAGGGAGAACAGGTTGAAGCTCTCACCTGCTCGCAGCAACCCCTCCCGGTAGTCCTGGTAGGTCTGCAGCATGTCGGCGGACAGACCCACGGGGGCGGCAATTCGGCCCGCAGTCCTTTGCACCAGAGGTGCCAGAGAAAGATGAGGACCGAGCCAGAGGAAGAGGTCGACCAGGGCAGGAACGGCAATGATCCAGGGATGCCTGTTAACGGTGTCGTATGCGGCGGAAAGGGTGTCGATAACGCCCGTAGATCCGCGCTCTTTGTCCCTTGCCACACTTGGTTCGCTCACGAATGTATTTTACCATATCCGCCTTGCATAGAGAAGGAAGGAGGAGGGATATCACGCCGCCTGCATCTGGCACTTGGGAGTAGAATGGTAAGATCTTCGTTCCCTGGGGGTATCCGTGGAGTCGACATTCGAGCCCAGGGGTGACGGCAATTCCCCGACGCCGGTCCTGAAGAATCAGGGCAAGCCGCTGCTGCGCGGCTGGTTCCACGCTTTCGCGGCTGTGGGATCGGTCGCCGCCACTGCCGGCTTGCTGCTTCGGAGCGTCGACGATCCCATCAGGCTGCTGTCTCTCCTGGTTTTCGGGTTGAGCACCATCGAGCTGTACACCGTCAGCGCCATATACCATGTGGGATGGTGGAAAGGCCGGCGTCGAACGGTGCTGCGCGCCCTGGATCATGCCAACATCTTCGTGCTGATCGCCGGGACCTACACGCCGATCTGTGTGAACGTCCTGTCCGGCTGGGTCCGGGTCGCCCTCCTGGCGGTGATCTGGACGCTGGCGCTGGTCGGGGTGGTGGGCGCGGTCTTCACCCTTCGGCTTCCCCGCTGGGTCTCGACGGCGCTCTACATAATAATGGGCTGGGTGGCGCTGATTTCGGCGCCCGTGCTGATCCAGCTGCTGCCCTGGGAGGCCATCGGTCTGCTGGTGGGAGGCGGCGTCCTGTACACCGTCGGTGCGCTGTTCTATGCCCTGAAGCGGCCCAATCCCTTTCCTCGGGTCTTCGGCTATCACGAGATCTTTCATCTTTTCGTGATCGCGGGTGGTTCGGCCTTCGTTTTCATGATCTGGGTCTGGGTGGTTCCCTTCCCGCGCTCCTGACCCACAGCCGCAGGCCGCGGGTGCCAGCCGGCTTGCCAATTTCGGGGCAGCCTCGTCGATGGGGTGGGTGCCGGTACCGTTGAAACGCCATCGGGGCGGGTCTCGATACCTGCCCCGACAGGATGGGGTTGCGATGAGCGGGCTTACCTGCCGCCGTACATCGCATACAGGGTGGCCATCATCTTGATGCCGGTCAGGTAGTGGTGGATCCCGATGTTCTCGTTGGGGGCGTGGGTGTTGGCCGTGGAGAAGGGCGCCCCCAGGCCTATGATGAAGGTGGGGGTCCCCAGGACCTCGGGGAAGAGGTACATGGGGCCGGAGCCCTCAAGCATCGGCCAGACCACCGGCTCCAGGCCGTAAGCCTGCCGGGCGGCCTGGATGGCTGTCTGCACCACCGGGTTCTCGGGGGAGAGCTTGTACTCCTCGGTCTCTCCCGTGATCTGGAACTCGGCCTCGATCCCCCGCTCGGCGAAGAAGGCCTTAACCCTGGCTATGGTGTCCTCGGCAGTCATGGCGTGGACCAGCCGGATGTCGATCTTGGCCGTGGCCCTGGCGGGGAGGATGGTCTTGGAGCCGGACCCGGTGTAGCCGCCGAAGATACCCTGGATGTTGAAGGTGGGCTTGTACAGCAGCTCCGCCAGCAGGTCGGCCGGCGAGCCCTCCACCAGGAGGCGGTCCAGGCCGTAGTCTCGCCTGTACTCCTCGGCGGAGAAGGGGATGCCCTCGATCAGTTCCCGCTCCAGGGGGGTGGGTGGTACCACCTCATCGTAGAAGCCGGGGATCGCCACGGTCTTGCCGTCGGGCTTCACCTGGTGCAGCAGGTTTACGAGATCCCAGACGGGGCTGGGCATGATGGGGGCCTGGCTGGAGTGGACGTCCCGCTTGGGGCCACGCAGCTCCAGCTCGGCCTTGATGATCCCCTTGTTGCCCAGGAAGATGTGGGGCCGGCCGGACTCGTGGATCCCACGATCGCACAGGATGGTGGCGTCGGCGCCGGCCAGCCGGTCCTTGTAGCTCTTCAGGAAGCCCTCCAGGCTTGGGCTGCCGATCTCCTCCTCCCCCTCGAAGAAGAACTTGACGTTGATGGGGAGCTTGCCGAGGGTCCGCTGCAGGGCCTCCACCGCCTTGAAGGTGGCGACCAGGTTCCCCTTGTCGTCGGTGGCGGCCCGGGCGTAGATGTACTCCCCGACGCGGGTGGGCTGGAAGGGCGGGGTTTTCCAGAGTTCCAGCGGCTCCGGCGGCTGGACGTCGTAGTGGCCGTAGATGGCCAGGGTGGGCAGGTCGTCGCCGGCGTGGAGCTCGCCGTACACCACCGGATGGCCCTCGGTGGGCAAGATCTCGCTGGCGATGCCGGAGTCCCGCATCATGGCGGCGAGGATTCCGGCGCACTCCTCCATGCCGACGTTCTGGGCGGAGATGCTGGGTTGCGCCAGCAGAGTGCAGAGGTCGTCGATCAGCCGCTCAGATTCCCGATCGACGAATTGGTAAACCCGGGTCAGGTCGGGATGGTTCATCGTTGTCTCCTCAGCGGAACAGGTGGCACTCCACGAAGTGGCTGGGGGCCACCTCGATCCGGGGGGCGTCCTCCTCCCGGCAGATGGGCTTCGCCTTCCGGCAGCGAGGGTGGAAGCGGCAGCCCGGAGGCAGGTCGATGGGGCTGGGCACCTCCCCCTCGATCTGGAGGGGCACCTTCCGGTGCTCCGGATCGGAACTGGGGACGGCGGCCAGCAGCACCTGGGTGTAAGGGTGGAAGGGCTCGGTGATCACCTTCTCGGTGGGACCGATCTCCACCATGCGCCCCAGGTACATGATGGCCGTTCGGTCGCACATGTACCGGATCAGGGAGAGGTCGTGGGAGATGTAGAGGCTCGCCAGCCCCAGTTCGGCGGTCAGCTTCCGGAGGAGGTTCAGGACGCCGGCCCGGATGGATACGTCCAGCATGGAGACCGGCTCGTCGGCCACGATGAAGCTGGGCTCCAGCACCAGGGCCCGGGCGATGGCGAGCCGCTGCCGCTGGCCCCCGCTCATCTCATGGGGATAGCGGTCGATGTAGTCCTCGGCGGGGCGCAGCCCCGACATCTCCAGGGCCTTCACGACCCGCTCGACCCGCTCCTCCTGGTCGCGAACGCCATGGATGATCAGCGGCTCCTCCACCGTGTTGCCCACGGTGTAGCGGGGGTTCAGCGATTCGTAGGGGTCCTGGAACACCATCTGGGCGTGCCTTCGGAACCGCTTGAGGTCGTTGCCCTTCAGGTACCCGATGTTCTCTCCCTGGAACAGGATCTCCCCCTCGGAGGGCTCGTAGAGGCGCACCATCACCTTGGCGGTGGTGGTCTTGCCGCAGCCGCTCTCGCCGGCCAGCCCCACGGTCTCGCCCTCGGCGATGTCGAAGCTGACGCCGTCGATGGCCTTCAGGCTCTTAGGCGGGGTCCGAGAGACCAGGGTGGCGAAGAACCCGCTGGTGAGAGGGAAATGCTTCTTCAGGTTGTTGACCTGGATTATCTTGCTCATTCGCCTACTTTGTCCCAGTTTTCCTTCTTGGTGGCCTCCACCCGCATCCACTCGATCCTGTCCAGCCGGTGGCAGGCGGCGGTGTGGTTCGGACCCACCTCCACCATCGCCGGCTCCTGCTCGCTGCAGAGGGGCAGGGCGAAGGGGCAGCGGGCGGCGAAGCGGCAGCCCGAGGGCGGGTTGACCAGCTTCGGCGGCGAGCCAGGTATGGAGATCAGATCCTGCTTGGCCCCGTGAACGTTGGGGAAGGCGTTCTGCAGCCCCAGGGTGTAGGGGTGGAAGGGGCGCTTGAAGACGTTGATCACGTCCCCCAGCTCCATCACCTTTCCCGCGTACATCACCGCCACCCGGTCGCACATCTCCGCCACCACCGAGATGTCGTGGGTAATCAGGATCATGGAGGCCCCGTGGCTCTCCAGCAGGCTCTTGATGCGGCGCAGGATCTGGTCCTGAACTATGACGTCCAGGGCGGTGGTGGGCTCGTCGGCGATGATCAGCCCCGGGTTCAGGGCCAGGGACATGGCGATGATGGAGCGCTGCTTCATGCCACCGCTGAACTGGTGGGGGTAGTCGTTCAGCCGCTTGGCGTCGATGCCTACCAGCCGGAACAGCTCCCGGGCCCGCTCCAGCGCCTCGGCCCGGCCGGCCGATTCGTGGGCCTGGATGGCCTCCACGATCTGGTCGCCCACCTTGTAGACCGGATCCAGGGAGTTCATGGCGCTCTGGGAGATCATGGAGATCTCCTTCCAGCGCACCTTCTGCATCTCTTCCTGGGTCAGGGACACCAGATCCCGGCCGTTGAACAGGATCTGCCCGCCCATGATCTGGCCGTTGGGGGGCAGCAGCTTGATGATGGACTTGGCGGCCGTGGTCTTGCCACAGCCGGACTCGCCTACCAGTCCAAAGTTCTCGCCG
>JAJZQR010000166.1 GCA_021806765.1 Chloroflexota bacterium
CCCGTGGAGCAGTACATCCGCGAAGAGGGCCTCTACCGGCCCCTGTGACTCACCTCCTTCACACGGGCCAAAGCCTCGCTCCTCGATGGCACAACAGCCGTCGCCGTCCGTCAGTGTCGCAGATGGTGGGAACTCACACGGCATGCCCCAGGAAAACGGCCCCCAGTACCAGCGCCCCCAGGGCCAGCCGGTACCCGACGAAGAGGTTCAGGCTGCGCTTCTGCAGGTAACCCATCAGGAAACGGATGGCCAGATAACCGATAGCGGCGGCTGCCACTATGCCCGCCAGGAAGGGAACCTGTTCGTCGGCGGGGAAGCCCCCACGAAGGAGGCCCGCCATCTTGTAGAGGAAGGCGCCGGCGACGATGGGGCCCGACATGAGGAAGGAGAAGCGGGCGGCGTCGGCCCGGTTCATCTGGAGCAGCAGGGCGGCCGTTATAGTCACCCCCGATCGAGAGGTGCCCGGCGCCAGCGCGAGGGCCTGGGCCAGTCCGATGATCACGGCATCCCTCACAGACAATTGCCGTAGGGAGCGTCGATGGCTGGAGAGGTGGTCGGCGGCGAGCATGATCAGCCCCATGAGGACGAGGAGGATGGCCACCAGCCAGGGGGTGCGAAGCGACTCTTCGATCTTCTTCTCGAAGAGGACGCCCGCCACGGCGCCGGGGACGCTGGCCACCACGAGGTACCACGCCATACGGCGGTGGTAATCCCCGTTCAGGCTCCGGTCCCTCAGGCTTCCAAAGAAAGCGCCCGCCAGGGTCACCCAGTCTTCCCAGAAGTAGAGGATGATGGCCAGCGCCGTCCCGCCGTGGAGAGCGACGTCGAAGGTCAGGCTGTGTTCGGGCCATCCCAGCAGCCATGGAACCAGGATTAGATGGGCGGAACTGCTGATAGGTAGAGGCTCGCCCAACCCCTGAACTACCCCGAGAACGATGGCCCTGAAGAGATCCATGAGCGGTATTCCTCACCTTTCTGTGCGCCATGAAATGGCTGCGTACGATGGCGCGTAAGATACAGCAGCCGCGGTGCCAGGGCAAGGGCAAGCCCTCCCCGGCCGCGGACCGCACCCAACGGGAGAGGGCGTGGCACTGGCAGTGCATTCGATCACCAAGCCCGCAGGTGGTGCCGCGCTGGCGGTTGGGCGTGGCAGCCCCAAGGCCGGAGGGGAAAATGGAGTGGACGGTCCGCAACTGGCTGATCGTGGCCGCCAGCCTGCTGCTGCTCACGGCCGTGGGCAGTTACCTGCAGGGATTTGGCCTCGCAGGCAGCGGAGAAGTACTGCTCACAGTGGGCTGGTGGGTAGCGGCCATAGTGGCCCTGGTAGACGGTGTCCGCCGAGCCCTGGGAAGGTCCTCCCTCCTTGGCACTGGTAGAGGGGTGAACCGCGTCCTGGCACTGGTTCAGATTATCCTGGCTCTCTTGCTCATCAGCAACCTCTTGTCACCCGCCCTCTAGCTCGATCCTCCCTCCCAGGCCCAACTCTCCGATCCCTGGCTCTTCTGTTAACGAGAATTATCCTTCTTGTCTGCCGTTCACTGCCGATCAAGACAACAAAGTTGGTATTAATCCTGCAGCATCTAATTGGCGTTAGATGTACAGGGCAAATCCGCCATGGCTTCCACTCCGAATCGAGAATCTCAGGGAAGGAGATTAGAGCATGAAGAGAGGTCTCCGTAGCTACCTTCTGGCTGCCCTCGTGGTGCCGGCCGCTGCTCTGCTGCTGATGATTCCAGGCGCTGCGCACGGTCAGGGACCGCCACAAAGCAGCGAGGCGCTCCTCTTCCTGGTCTACAACAGCGAGGCCACTTCCACCCCGAACGATGGGTGCTGTGACTGCGACGGCTGTGACTGCGACGGCTGTGACTGCGTCTGTGGAACCAAGACGCCGAGGCCGACCAAGACGCCGACGGCCACCAAGACGCCGACGGCCACGACCACTTCCACTCCGACGCCAACGGCCACGATTACGTCGACCCCCACCTCGACGACGACGGCCACGATTACGTCGACCCCCACCTCGACGACGACAGCCACGATTACCTCGACGCCGACGGCAACTTCTACCGGCACACCGGCGACGGCGACGCCCACCGAGACGCCGGTGCCCACCTCGCCGCCACCGGGCGGGGGCGAAGAAAGAACTCCGGCCCCAAGCAACACCCCGATCCCCAGCGCAACGCCACAGGTAGCCGGTGTAGCCGCGGCGGTCCCGCCGACGGAGACGCCGGTGCCACCCACAGTGCCACCCACGGAGACGCCGGTGCCACCCACGGAGACGCCGGAGGTGTTGGCGGTCGCGCCCACGCCGCCCCCGGAGGTCGCCGGGGTAAGGGCGCTGCCCTCGGCCGGCGAGGCCGGGGACGACCTGGGGAACGTGGCGCTGCTGCTGGCCCTGCTCGGGTTGGCGGTGGTGACCTCAGGGCAGCTGTTGAGGCGATTGACCCGCTAGCTCTCTGCCTCGGCGCCGGAAACCCGAGGACGGACGAAGTAGGGGCGGTTCGCGAATCGCCCCTACGGCTTTCATCGGGTGATACCGGCCGGTCGTACCCTACCCACCCACCGAAGACATACGGTATGATTCCTTGATCCGAGAGACAGAACCGCCTGGCCCGGAATTCGCAGATAGCAGGAGGATAGTTCGGGATCCTCCTCGAGAGAGGACTTTGACCCGACAACGACAGCGGGCTCGGGGGCGAAAGATGGAGAATGGAAATCCTACGGTCGAAGCCGAGGTGAAGACCGCCGATCAGAGCACCGTGGTGGCGGCTGCCGAGGTGCTGGAGGGAACCGGCAAGCAGCGAGGGTTAGGGCGAATCCTCCCCTTCCTCGGCCCGGCCTTCGTCGCCACGGTGGCCTACATAGACCCCGGCAACTTCGCCACCAACATCCAGGGGGGCGCCCAGTTCGGCTACATGCTGGTGTGGGTGGTCCTGGCCAGCAATCTGATGGCCATGCTGATCCAGGCTCTTTCCGCCAAGCTGGGCATAGCCACGGGCCACAACCTGGCGGAGGTGATGCGGGAGCGCTACCCGGCCCCGGTGGTGTGGGGCATGTGGCTGCTGGGCGAGGTGGTGGCCATGGCCACCGACCTGGCCGAGTTCCTGGGCGCCGCCCTGGGGTTCAACCTCCTCTTCGGCATACCCCTTCTGGCGGCGGGGGTGCTGACCGGGGTCGTCACCTTCATCATCCTGGGGCTGCAGCGGTACGGCTTCCGGCCCCTGGAGGCGGTGATCGCCGCCCTGGTGGGGGTTATCGCCCTCTCCTACCTGGTGGAGACCGTCCTGGCGCCCCCGGACTGGGCGCAGGTGGGGCTGGCCGTCGTGCGTCCCCAGTTCTCCGGGACCGAGAGCGTGCTGCTGGCCACCGGCATCCTGGGGGCCACGGTGATGCCCCACGTGATCTTCCTCCACTCCGCCCTCACTCAGGACCGGATCGTGGTTCGGGACGAGAGGAAGATGAGGCGGCTCTTCCACTTCGAGTTGATCGACGTGGTCATCGCCATGGGCATCGCCGGCCTGGTGAACGCCGCCATGCTGATCATGGCGGCCACCACCTTCCACGCCCGGGGGCTGACGGAGATCGCGACCATCGAGGAGGCCCACCAGACCCTGGCGCCGCTGCTGGGGAGCGCCTCTAGCTACGTCTTCGCCCTTTCACTGCTGGCCTCAGGCCTCTCCTCCACCACGGTCGGCACCATGAGCGGCCAGGTGATCATGCAGGGCTTCCTGCACCGGACCATCCCCCTGTGGCTGAGGCGAGCCGTCACCATGTTTCCGGCCTTCATCGTCATCGCCATAGGATTGGATCCGACCCGAACCCTGGTGGTCAGCCAGGTAGTCCTCAGCTTCGCCATACCCTTTGCCCTGATCCCGTTGGTGATGTTTACACGAAATCGGGACCTGATGGGGCCGCTGGTGAACCATCGCCTGACCACCCTGGTGGCCTCGGTGGTGGCCACCCTGATCGTCGTCTTGAACCTCTTCCTGCTCTATCAAACCCTGTTCGGAGGTGGCGCCTCATGACAAAGATCGAGAAGCTGCTCGTGCCGCTGGATGGGTCTCGTCTCGCCGAGGCGGTGCTGCCTGCGGCCCAACTGCTGGCCGAACGGTTCGACGCCTCGGTCTCCTTGCTCCACGTCATGGAGCAGGGGGCGCCGGAGACCGTTCATGGGGAGCGCCACCTGTCCGGCATCCAGGAGGCCGAGGCCTACCTGGAGAAGGTGGCGGAGCGCTGCCGCTGCCGGGGGGTCGCCGTGGAGACCCACGTCCATCCCAACGAGGAGCGGGACGTGGTGGCGAGCATTATCGGCCACAGCAAGGAGTTTGGGGCCGACCTGATCCTTCTGGCAACCCACGGTTGGGGGGGGATGAGGGACCTGCTGGTGGGCAGCATAGCTCAGCAGGTGCTGCGGCGGGGGACCCTTCCGGTGCTGTTGGTGAAGCCCACGGCCTCGGGGGAGGCCCCTTCCTTTGCCGGCAAGAGGTTGCTGGTTCCACTGGATGGGAAGCCCGACCACGACGGCGCGGTGCTGCCGGTGGTGGAGGCCGTGGCCCGTCCCCTCGACTCCAGCCTGCTGCTGATGATGGTAGTACCTACCCTCGGCACTATGCCCCGGAACCAGGGGGCCGCGGCGATGCTGACCCCTACCGCCACCGCCATGGCTCTGAACATGGAGGTGGAGGAGGTGGCTCGCTACCTGGAGCGGACCGCCAGGCCGCTACGCGACATGGGGCTCACGGTTAAGGCGGAGGTGCGGCGGGGCGATCCGGCCGCGTCGGTGGTGGAGGCAGCCCAGGCGACAAACGCCGACCTGATCATTATGTCGACTCATGGGCGGGCGGGGTTGGGCGCCTTCTGGTCCGACAGCATCGGCTTCAAGATCCTCTCCCGCATCCAGCAACCGCTGCTGCTGGTGAAGGTGCCGGAGTAGGTTGGCATCCCCTCCACTGTCCGTCGACGATCAGGTGGCTGGCCCCCGCGGGGGCCAGCCACCTCGGTTACCGAGAGGAACGGTTAGCTGCGCGCCTGAGTCTGGCGGTACAGCAGGAACACCCCTATGGCTATCAGCAGCAGGGGCCACAGCCGCCAGAAGCTCGCCCACCAGAAGAGGCCCAGGTTCTGGAGCAGCAGGAGCAGCCCCAGCAGCAGCACGATAGCCCCGGCAATGAACTGCCGGTCCCCGGCGGTGCGGTGGTGGGGGTAGACGGGAGGCTCGACGACCGTGCCCGATGTCTCCTCGGTCGTCGCTCCGGGTGCCGTCCCCTCGGCGGCGGCAGGCCTGCCGGTGGCTCGCCTGAACTCCTCGCCCAGCCGCTCGGCATCCTCCCGCATCTTGTCCAGATTCTCCCGGATCACCTCCCGGGGTGGGCGTTCCACGCTGCCCTCCTCTGGCATGATGATCCAGAGTAGCGGGTAGAGCAGGAAGCCGACCCCCGTCAGGAAGGCCAGCAGCACGAAGGCCAGCCTCATGAAGACGGGATCGACGTCGAAATACCCGGCCAGACCCCCGCAGACGCCCGCGATCATCCGCTCCGTCCGGCTCCTATGTAGCCTCTTTGGCATTGCAGAACACCTCCCAGAGCAACCCTGCTCAGTGATGAAATACCCTCGATGGACGTCAGCGCACCACCACACATGCCTCGACTCCACGACCTCCGCAATTGTTGTGGTGCAGCATTAGGCCATCTGCCGAGGGGTGATGATCCAGAGAACCAGGTAGGCCACCAGCCCCAGTCCGTGGAAGAAGCTGAGCAACACGAACAGCAGCCGCACCACGGTTGGGTCCACGTCGAAGTACTCTCCCAACCCGGCGGCCACGCCAGCTATCATCCGTCCCTGCCTGATCCTGTACAGTCGCCTCGCCATCTCCGACCTCCCGAACGCCTCTGTCCGTCACCGTTCTAACCGGGATTATTCATCGGCTTGTAGCACCCTTTACGGGTGCGCGTAGCCCCGTTCGGCAGAGCGCAGTTTCACCATGGGGACCGCGCAGGCGTAAAGCCTGCGGCTACAAGCTTCCGACCCTGCGCTCGGCTGCCATGAATAATCTGGGCTAACACCTTATTGGACAGGGGAGGATACCGTGAGGTTTCGGAGAGGATGAGACAAATGAGGAGACCCTCTCCCAGAGGGAGAGGCGGTTGTGCCCTGCAGCTACTCGCCGGTGATCGCCTGGAAGATCCCCTCCAGCTCCTCGTCGGAGTAGAAGTGGATCACCACCCGGCCCCCCTTCCTGCCCCGGTGCAGCTCTACCTTGGTGCGGAGGGCCTCCCGCAGCCGGTTCTCCAGCTCCGAGACCTCCACCGACTTGCGCTGCTGTGCCGCCTCGCCTTTGGCGGATCTCCGTCGGGCGGCCTCCTCAGCCTCCCGCACCGTGACCCCCTCCGACAGCATGGAGGCGAGGAGCGCCAGTTGCTGCTCCGTGGTGGGCAGGGAGAGCAGGGTGCGAGCGTGACCCTCGGTGATCCGGCCCTCCTCCAGGGCCGCCTTGGCCGCCGGAGGGAGGTTCAGCAGCCGAAGGCTGTTGGCCACGGTGCTCCGGCTCTTGCCCACCCGTCGGGCCACCTCCTCCTGGGTGAGCCTGTGCTCCTCCAGCAGCTGGCGGTAGGCCGCGGCCTCCTCCAGGGGTCCCAGGTCCTGCCGCTGGATGTTCTCCACCAGGGCCAGTTCCAGCAGTTGCTGGGGCGAGGTGTCTTTGACCACGGCAGGCACGGTGCTGAGACCGGCCAGCCGGGCGGCTCGCCAGCGCCGTTCTCCGGCCACCAGGGTATAGTCAGAACCGGAGCGGGTGACGATGAGGGGCTCCAGGATGCCGTGCTGGCGGATAGAATCGGCCAGTTCGGCCAGCGCCTCCTCCCTCATCACGGTGCGTGGCTGCCGGGGGTTGGGCGATATACGGTCCAGGTCGATCTCGACCAGACCGCCGCTCCTCGAGGAGGAGGGGATGAGGGCGCCGAGTCCTCTGCCGAGTCCACGTTCCTTGGCCAATGTAACCTCTTACTCCCGGATCCTCATCGCCACCTCCAGGGCCAGGGCCGCGTAGCCCAGGCCACCCTTGGAGATGGGATCGTACTCCAGGATCGTCTTCCCGTAGCTGGGAGCCTCGGTCAAGCGGATGCTGCGGGGAACCACCGTGTCGAAAACCAGATCGGGGAAGTGACGGACCACCTCGTCGACCACCTGGCTGCTCAGGTTGGTGCGGCCGTCGTACATGGTGAGCAGCACGCCCAGCACGGTGAGGTGCGGGTTGAGGCTGTCGCGCACCAGGTTGACGCTGTTCATCAACTGGGCCAGCCCTTCCAGGGCCAGGTACTCGCACTGGACTGGGATCAGCACCCCGTCGGCGGCCGTCAGGGCGTTGATGGTCAGCAAACCCAGGGAGGGGGGGCAGTCGATAATGGTGACGGGGTAGCCGGCGATCACCTCCTGGAGGGCCCGCTTCAAACGTCCCTCCCGGGCCATCATGTTGACCATCTCCACCTCGGCGCCAGCCAGCCGCCGGGTCGAGGGCACCAGGTGGAAATCGGGGTGGCGAGTGGGCATCACTGCACCGTCCATCGAACCCCCGTCCACCAGCACCTCGTAGATGGAGCGCTGGATCTGCCTCTCGTCGAAGCCCAGGGCGGTGGTGGCGTTGGCCTGGGGATCCAGGTCCACCAGCAGCACCTTCCTGCCCTGAGAGAGGTAGGCCCCCAGATTCACCGCGGTGGTGGTTTTCCCCACCCCGCCCTTCTGATTGGCGATGGCGATGATCATAGCTGCGAGTCCTGAGTCCTGAGTGCTGAGTGCTGAGTGCTGGGTCGGGACGCGACCTGTCGCAAGGAGCTGCGTGACGTTGCGGGCGATGGGTCGATCATCTCCCTGTTGCTGCCTGCCGGTACTGTCGCAGCCGCCCTTCCACCATTGCCCGGTCTGGCACTCCCTCCAGGCCGGGACGCTCCACCGCATAGGAGGCGGCGCAGCAGGCGAAGGCGGTACTGTGGTTGGGATCTCTCGTCCGATGATACTCGATCAGGAAGGCTGCCGCGAAGACGTCCCCGGCCCCCGTCGGATCTGCCTCCTGGACCGGAAAGGCGGGAAACTCCCTCGGGTCCCCTCGGACGAAGAGGGTGGCACCCCCTGGCCCTCTGGTGAGCAGGGTGATGGGGACCCGACTCACACAGCGAGAGAGGAACTCGGGGTCTCCCGACAGGTCCTCCTCGCTGAAGATGGCCACGTCCGATGCGTCCAGCAGCCGGTCGTCCCCCAGCCAGGGCCCGTGGCGTACCAGTCCATCCGAATCCCAACGCCGCAGTAGGCCCTGGGGTGTCAAGCCGATCAAGGAGCCCGGAAAAAGCTCGGGAAGGTTGCCCTCTATCTCGTGGACCACCGGCGCCAGGTGAACGATGGGGCTGCCGGTCCAACCTCGCGGCACGGCTCCGGCGGGCACCCCCTCCGCCACCGCCAGCAGCCGTTGGACCCTGCACCCGTCCCGGTACAGGTTCTCGAAACTGGTGGTGGCCGGCACCGGCCGGCGCACGATCCCCACGCCGGGCAGCCACGCGAACCAGTCCAGCTCCTCGCCCGCGGCGGTCACTATTCCCGCGGCCAGCCCCAGCTTTGCCGCGGTGAGGGACGCGTAGGCCACACTGCCGCCCGGACTTCTCCCTGCGGGAAGACGGTCGATGGTCAGGTGGCCCAGGGCCAGGTAGTCAATCACAGCAGCCCGGCGGAAGACAGTTCTGGGTTCTGGGCTCTCAGTTCTGAGTACCCAGAACCCAGAACCCAGAACTCAGAACCCATAGGCCTAGCTGGTATTCAGTATCCCGAGCTTCGGCTGGATCGGCTCGGCATCTTGGGGATGACGTTGACCCTGCGGTCCTCGCCGTAGCCGCTGCTCTCCGTCGTCACGTAATGGTTGTTCTGGAGGGCCATGTGGACGATGCGCCGCTCGTTGGCCGGCATCGGCTCCAGGGCGATGGTCTGCCCTGTCCGGCGCACCCGCTCGGCGACCCGCGCCGCGAGATTGCGGAGGGACTCCTCCCGACGCGCCCTGTAGCCCTCCACGTCGACCACGACGCGGACCCAGGAGTTGAGCTGCTTGCCCACCATCAGGTTGAGCAGGAACTGCAGCGAGGAGAGGGTCTCGCCCCGCCTCCCGATCAGGATCCCCAGGTCGTCGCCGCTGACATCCAGGAGGATGGGGGACTCCTCGTCCCCCGTTCCGCCCCTGCAGTCTACCTCCGCGTTGATGCCCATGTGGTCGAGCAGCTGCGCCAGCATCTCCTCGGCCACGGCCACGGCGACCCCTGGCTTGGCGGTGATACCCGCCCTGGCGGTCCCGGCCGGGGCCTCCTTCTTGACGATAGCCACCGGCTGCTCCTTGAGAACCGTAACCCTTACCCTGGCGCTTTCGCCCCGAACGAAGCCCAGGAGGCCTTTGTGGCCCTCGCTGAGGACGGTAACATCCACTTCGTCGCGGCTCTTGCCCAGCTTAACGAGCGCCTGCTGGACTGCCTCCTCGACAGTCCGGGCGCTCACATCAACGCTTTCCATTCGCTCTCTTTTCCTCCCTGGGAGGCTTGGCGCCAGCGCCCTTCTTTTGCCTGGCAGCCTTAGAAATCTTGGGTTGAGAGTTCGCCACCGCGACCCCGTCAACCGGTGCGGGATCCGCCTGCTCCGTCGCCACTACCCGAACCGGTGCCGGGGAAGGCTTGGAGCCGGGCAGTATCCCTCCCCAACCGGTCGTGAACCCCTGCTGGAAGAAGGTGAACAGGTTGGTGGTCACCCAGTACAGGGCCAACCCCGAGGGGACGCTGGTCGCCACGAAACCGAAGGTCAGCGGCATGAACATCATCACCCGGTTCATGGTCTGCTGCTGCGGATCGTTGGACGGCATCGTCATCATCCTCTGGACGACGAACTGGGTCACCACCGTCAGGATCACCAGGATGTAGTATGGATCCGGGTGGGCCAGGCTGGGCAGCCACAGGAAGCCCTGTTGGAACTCCGGCGCCGTCTGCGACAGGTGAAGCAGAGCCCCATAGAGACCGAACCAGATCGGCATCTGGATCAGCATCGGCAGGCAGCCGGCCGCCGGGTTGATCCCGTTCTCCTTATAGATCCGCATGGTCTCCTGAGTCAGCCGCTCCTTATCCTTCCCATAGCGGCGCTTCGCCTCCTCCATCAGCGGCTGAACGTCCCGCATGGCCTTGGAGGAGCGGATCTGCATCAGGTTCAGGGGGAAGGTTATGAGCTTTATCGCCAGGGTCAACACGATGATGGCGATGCCATAGCTCCCGAGGAACCCGTGGAGGGCGACCAGAGCTCCCATCAACGGAAAGACAATTAGAGAGTTCCAGACCTCAGTCAAACAAATTCCTCCTAAAGAGTTCGCTACTGCTCAGTCGGCAGCCGGAGGCGTGCCATCGTCTCAGGGAACCGGATCGTAGCCCCCCGGGTTAAAGGGATGGCAGCGAGAGATTCGTCTTGCGGCCATCCACCCACCCTTCCAGAAGCCATACCTATCGATGGCCTCGTAACCGTAGTGGGAGCAGGTGGGCTCGAAACGGCATGCAGCCGGGAACATACGCGAAAGCGTAAGCTGATACAGTCTAATCAGAAACAGAGCAATCCACTTAAGAAACAGGGCGATCCCCTTGGGGATCTGTGTTATCCATTTCATTGTTAGCCAGGTCTCGTTCCTTGGACACCGGTTGCTCCTTGGGCAGCAAACGGGCCCGTCGCAGCAAAATCTCCACGGCCTGGCTGATCTGATGAAAATCCGCCTCGGCGGCAGCCGGCCGGGCAATGAACACCAGGTCGCGCCCCCGGGCAATCCCTGGAAGGAGGATCCGCGTCGCTTCCCGGATCAGACGTTTGACCCGGTTGCGCGTCACGGCCTTGCCGACCCGCTTGCTGGTGGAAATCCCGACCCTGGTAATCTCCAGGCCGTTGGGTGCTACATATAACACCAGCAGCGGGTGCGCCCATGATTGCCTAAGGGCACGCACCCGCTGGAATTCTGCGCTCTTCTTCAGACGGTGTCGTCTCTGCATGGGAGCCGCGCGGCACGCGGTCGCCATCCGAATATCTAGACGACGGTCAGCCTTTTGCGTCCGCGGAGCCTCCTCATTTTGAGGACCCTCCGACCGTCTTTGGTGGCCATCCGCTTGAGGAAGCCGTGTTCGCGCTTCCGCGGGACTCGCTTTGGCTGATAGGTGCGTTTCATGCAGCGCAAAACCCCTTGCAGTCAGTTCATTGATACTGAAATTATACGGTTTTGGGTGCCGGAGTGTCAATGTGACGGACATGGCCTGAGATTGCACCATAAGGGGAAGCGGGCTTGATAAGGGTGAAGGGATGTGTCAGCAACTTGGGGACGGCTGCCTGGAAACCGTCATTCCCGCGGAAGCGGGAATCCAGCCTCCCGGCGTGGTTAAT
>JAJZQR010000167.1 GCA_021806765.1 Chloroflexota bacterium
ACCGCGCGACCTACGAACTGGCAGGGGGCGCATGCCGGGTGGTCCGGAGCCTGCGGCGCCTGCAGGGACGTGCGTCGGAGTTCGAGCGCTACTACCAGGAGCTCTTCGTCACCTATCGGCGCTACCCTGCGCTGAAGGACGAACTCCGCAAGGCCATCGAGGGATCGCGGGCTCGCCGCTGACTACCTATGTTAGATCCAGCGCCCTGTAGAGCCGGTTCAGGGCGCTGTTCAGTCGGCGCGCGGCGCGCACCACCTCGTCCACGTCGGCCCGTTCGTGCACGGCGGACCGCGCCAGGTGCACGGCCGCTCGCAGCACGCCAAAGGCGCTCCGCTGCGCGGGCGTTTCGGGCATCTTCAGCTTGGCAATCTCCTGCTCGATCCGGTCCAGTGTGGCTATCAGCTCATCCACCGACAGGCCATGCTTCTTTGATCGACGGAGGACCGGTTGCTCCTCCGTAGGGCCAGTGAGGGATTCGATGATGCCAGTGGTGGCCTTGATCTTCTGATAGGTCTGGTTGAGGCTCCCACGGATACCCGCGCCAAAGTACACGTTGTAGGAGTGCACCAGGCCATCGTAGACGATCTTGTCCCGCCAAGGGAGGAGCACCGTCTTGACCATTATTGGCGGGTTTCGCATGAACAGGGCTTCGATCTCGTCAGTGATGCCGAGGACGCCGTAGGCCTTCGGCGGCTCCTTGTCGTCGAGGAACACCGCGTAGCGTTTCAGGTACCGAAAGATGTAGAACGTCCCCACGACGGCCTGCTTCCACGCGGCGACCAGCGTCAGCTCGTCTGGGGGGATCCTGGCGGGGTTCTCGGCGACGAAGGAATCGATGACCCGTGGGTTCGCGTACAGGGCATCGCGGATCTTCAGCTTGTCCTCCATCGAGCTTGCCCGGAAAGCCTCTTCCGAGTCGACTTCGGGCACGAGACCGAGCCTCTGGTTCGCATACACCAACAGCGCAATCTGCAGACGGATGAACAGCGCCGCGTCCGCGACAGACAGAGTTGCCACTCGACACCTCCGATCCCCGGACTTCTCTTTCCTTCTCATCCTGCTACCGAATCGTCCACATAGAGGAATTGCTCGACCTACTCAAACGATCGCGGCTCGGCAGCAGGTCCGTGCCGGACCGGGTGAGAACCGCCCTGGCGATTCACCTGTTCTTGGAGGGTCTGGTGTCGATTGGGAAGGCCGCTGAACTGGCAGGCGAGGCCAGAGTGGAGTTCGAGTGGCTGCTGGCGAAAATGGGCCTCCCGATAGTCCGTTATGAGTTGGCCGACTACGAGATGGTGTGGAAGCGCGTTCCCAACGTGCGGGAATACGGGAGCAGGCCCGCCGAGCCCTCCAGCACGTACATCTGGAGGCACTAGCACTGGAAGTGGAGTCCGAACAGTTCGAGGGTCTGCCGGAAGTCCCCGTCGTCTGGCAAGATCAGCTCGATGGACCCCACCTGCTCGATGGATGCGTTGTTGAACACGGCCCAGCAGGTGCACCCGTCATCGAAGCGGCTGCTGTAGACGATCCCGTTGTAGCCGTTGTCCCATGCCCAGGCGGCGGCGGTCTGAGTGAACACCCGGTGTGGACTGCGCACGGTGCTGCCCCAGGTCCGTTAGCCCCAGACTCACCAGCGTCTCCGCCAACTCCACCCGTAGCGCCTCCCTGGTCTCGATTGCGCGCAGGTCCAGCCACTTCTGCCCCGGCGCCAAATCCAGGCGCCCAATGGCGCGTTTTGAGCACCAGTCTCGAGGAACAGTGGGAATCAGAGTTGAATCCAGGCTGGCTCCCGTCCGTTTCATTCGCACCAGGGTTTCAGGGTCCGGCCTGAGGGGCCCGAGCACCTCGTAGAAGCAGGCGCGACGCTGCTCGGCACAGTAGAGGGTCCTGAAACGCCGGCGGGGATCATCGAACCGGCCGCCGCCCACGGCAGACAGAGGAGGCCACCCCAAGGGGTTCGGCAAACGGCCGATGCGATAGAGGGCCTCTTGGGGCGAGGCCGCGTCTCGAACGGCGATCATCCGTTGGCAACAAAGGAGCGAGCGGCCTGCAGCACCCGGACAGGCTCCTTGGCGATCATCAGAGCCGGTGAGGCGTCATCTAGCTCCGGATTCACGCCCATGAACCAGGCACGCGCGGTCTCGGCCGAATCGACGCTCATCAGCATCTGGGTAATCTGGAAGGCAAGCCGTAGTCGCTTCTCGACCTCGGGACGCGGCGTTTGGCGCGCCTGGGCCCATCTGCCCACGGCCTTGGCGTCCGAGACGTCCGCGATGACCGCAGTAAGCCGTTGCCCCAGTACCTCCTGGAGATACCTGGCTATGGTCGCCACGTCGGTGCGAACCGCTTGACGGTGCGCTTCTCTATCTAGAGCTACTGCCATCGGACACCTCCGAGGATCGCGAGCCTATGCTACACTACTGCCAATAATACCAGCAGCACCCGTGCAACACAACCGCCAATTCCGTGCCAGCACATCCGCAGGGATACTCCGGTCGTACTACCCGGCTGGGCACTCAGAGGTGCCGAGGTGGTGCACACCCACTTGACCGAGGCGAGCGGGCAACCGAAAATCATCTGTGCTTCACGATCGGGCAGCATCACACGCAACCCGTCGCCGCGGCCTTCTCTGGCTTCGGTGTACTGCCCCGTCCTGGGCACTAGCCGGCAGCCACGAGTCTCTGTTCCTCGTCGAACGACGACCTGTCATCTACCTGGACTACCACACCCTGACGAAGAGCGTCCAGTACCCGCTGTGCACGCTCCACAGTAATCCCGTGGTACTCGTTCCGCTCGTCGCGCGATACCACGGACTCGCTCACTCCCAGTCGGTCTGCCAACTCCCGCTGGCTTATCCCGTTGGCGATTCTCAGGGCAATCAACAAACGACCAACGGCGGTGAGACGCCGGATGATGGGGAAGTTGCGGCGACGCACGTTCTCGTACCATTCGACTTCTTCGGCTAGCTGTGCCTGGAAGGAGAGCAATGGCTCCATGCCGCGCTCGACTTCCTCTTCTGTCAAGCTGGCCTTGACGAGGGCTCCCTTCTGCTTGGCCGCGACATGCCGGTCCTGCTCCAGTCTGCGGAGTGCCTCCTGGTACTCCGCTTCATTCCCTATCATTTCCACCTGCCACAACTCGCCGACCTGGATCTCCAGATTGTCCACCAGATGCCTTCGCGCCATCCCACGTGGGCGAACTCAACTGCACGCCGGTCACCAGGGTCGACTCGCGCAACTGGGCGACCATCATGGGATAGTCGCCAACCGGAAGCACCCCGTCTGCCGTGAACGGCGGCAGATCCATGCCCCAAGCTTACCTTCTAAGCTAGCAGCCCCGGATCGGGTATACTTCGATGCATGATCCGAGCAAATCTAACAACCGACACCCGCGACGCAGTGCAGGCGCTGCGCCGCGATGCTACCTTGAGCCCAGCCGAGCGGGACCGGGTAGAGATGATCCTGCTGTCCGACGAAGGCTGGAGTCCGCCCCATATCGCCAACCATCTGAAGTGCCATGCCAAGACGGTGCGCCTGGTCCTGAAGCGCTTCCACGAGCAGGGACTGGCGAGCCCGCGCTATCAACGCCCTGGTCCTCCCCCCGACACCGCTCGGCGGGAACAAGTCACTTCCGCCTTGGAGCAGTTACTGAGCCAGAACCGCACCTGGACGGCTGGACAGTTGGCCGAGGCTCTGGAGGACTTCGGCATCCAGCTCAGCACCCGGCAGACCCTCAAGTACCTGGGGCGGATGGAGGCCCACTGGCGGCGCACCGCCCGTACCCTGCGCCACAAGCAGGACCCGGTGCGGGTGGACCATGCCCGCACCCAACTCGCCACGCTCAAAAAAAGGCCGAAGACGGCGAACTTGTCCTGACCTACCTGGACGAGTGCGGCTTTGCTCCCTCCCAGCCCGTGACCTACAACTGGGTTCGACCAGGCGAGCGCAAGCTCATCCCCTATGAGAACCCCAGGGCCGTCGTGTTTTCGTCAATCCGGTGCGGCCCACTTTGATACTCGGGAATGGCCCACCCTGGTGGGTCAGCCCGTGTAACTCCTCGTTCTCACCTCCTCGGTTTTGGCAGGTCGGCACGGCCGCTTCGATTCTCCAGGCTGTGCCATCTCCGACGCCTTTCGCTGTTGGGTGGCCACCTCCCTTAGTCACTAACGAGATCACCGATGGCCACTGGCTCGTCGCAGTGAGGACAGCGGCCACCCGGGCCTACCCGCCTACAGAAGAGCTGACAGTCCACGCAGCGTTGCTGGCCCAGATAGCGCGTCCCGCACGACGGGCACTCGTAGACGGTCCCTGAGCGGGCTGACTGCAGCGGGGCATGTGGGAGGGGCGCTGGCGAGCCGTGGCGTCGCCGCCAAGCGGCCTGACGGCAGGCGTCCGAGCAGAAGCGCCTTCGGCCCACCGGAGGGAAGGCGCGTCCGCAGATCGGGCAGATCGTCCGAGCCATCGTTATACCATCGTTACGGGACGGGCAGAAGCCCTCGGACAGGCTGTCGGGGGCGTCGCCGCAGCGGTCAGTCATGGCCATCCATCCTATCGTCCGTCCCCTTGTGCTGGCGGCCCCCTCTGTGCTGCAGGGTTCGCCTGAAGCGATACGACTCGGTGCCCGTCTCGATGATGTGGGCCCGGTCCGTGATGCGATCCAGGAGGGCCTTGCACAGGCGGGCATTGGGGATCACCTGGGTCCACTCGCTGAAGGGGAGGTTGGTGGTCAGGATGAGGGCCGCCCTCTCGGCTCGGTCTGCGATCACCTGGAAGAGGAGCTCGGCTCCGGCCTCGGCCAGGGGCACGTACCCCACCTCGTCGATGGCGATCAGGTCGTAGCGTTCCCAGCGTGAGAGCACCCGGCGAAGGGCGAGCTGCTCCTTGGCCTCCACCAGTTCGTTAACGAGAGCCGCCGTCGTCGTGAAGCGCACCCTCCGCCTCTGCCGGCAGGCCGCCACGCACAGCCCCGTGAGCAGGTGCGTCTTGCCTGTGCCGGCCTCCCCAATGAACACCACCGGCTCGGCCCGCTCGATGTAGCCCCCTTCGGCGAGCTCCCTGATCTTCGTCGCCGAGATCACGGGCGCCTGGGAGAAGTCGAACTCCTCCAGAGTCTTCACCTTCGGCAGATGGGCATCCTTGATCCGCCGAAGGACAGCGCCGGCTTCCCGCTCCTCGATCTCCGCGCCGAGTAGCGCCTCCAGGTAGCCGAGGTAGCCTTGACGGCCTCGTTCCGCGTCCTGTGCCAGTCGGGCGCACTGTCCCGCGACCGTCGGCAGGTGCAGGGTTCTGCAATGCTGCCTCACGGCGCTCTCTTGGAGGTGCGACGATGTCTGGCTCATCGTGCCCTCCCTCCAACCGGAGCCGCGGGACGAGCGGCAAGCGACCCCGAGCTATGCTCGGGGCGCTCGTTCCGACCGGCGAAGCCGGCCGTCGCCTGCAGCAGCCGGTCGTAGTCGGCCACATCCGGCAGCGGCCGCTCGAAGGCGGCTAGCCTGCCCACATCCTCCAGCGGGGCGGGAGACGGCCGGCACGTCACTTTGGCACTGAGCAGGTAAGCCACTGCTGAGCTGTCGGCGCACCCGAGGGCCAGCGCCTGCTCCACCGCCGCCCGCAGCCTCGCCTGGCCGCACGTGCGCCCCAAGATCAGCAGCTCGATCATCTGCCTGGTCCCACCCCCTCGGCCGTGTCGCTCGACCAGCTTCTGCCACAGATGGTCGTAGCTACCCGGCCACCTGCCTGCCGCCCTCCACTGGGCCAGCGGCTTGCTACCCGCCAATGCCCCGGGCTTACGCTCCAGGACGTCCAGGTAGTGCTCAAGATCCAGGATCTCCTGGTGGTGGCCGTAGCACCGCTCGTGGGTGGCGACGCAGCGCCCCTCATGCCACAGCTCCACATGGCTGGCCGTGATCTTCGCCTCGACCGTCTTACCGGCGTCCATGGGCACCGAGTAAGCGTTGGTGCGAACCTTCACGCAGCCGAAGGCGCTCACCGTGGGGAAGGCCGTCTCCACGAGATCGAAGTCCTCCTCTACCAGCGGCAGGAGGTGAGCCTCCTCGATCAACATCGCTCGTCCCACTGTCTCCTGCCGACCAGCGATCACCCGCGCCTCATCCTCACGGCAGGCCCGAAGGAGCATCTCGTTCAGCTCAGCGAGGTCGGCTGCCTTTGGTACCGGCACCCAGTGATTACGCCTGAAGGTGCCAACCTCGTTCTCCACCCCTCCCTTCTCGTGCCCCTCCCCAGGGGTGCAGAAGGCTGACTCGAAGCGCTAGTGGGAGCGGAAGGCCACGAAGCGGGCCGTCTCCTCCCGCCGAAAGCCCCGCAGGGTGCGCTTGACCGCAGCGGGCAGGTTGTCATATCGAAGGCGGCGGAAAACCCCGAAGTAGTGGAAGGCAAGCTGGTGGGCCTCAAGGAAGGCTTGCTGGGTACCTCGTTGGTACGCTCGGTGGAAGACAGCCCCGCTTGCCATGCTGCGCAGGACGAACACGGCCAGCTTCACCCGCTCTTGCCCGAGCTCCGACTCCGCCTCGTACCAGTCGACCTGCGACTCCTCTCCCCAGGCATAGGCCTGGGGCACGAACGTCTCACGAGATGCCAGCCCTATCGCGGCCCTGCGCTCCCGCACATATCGGCGCACGGTGGACTCGGCCACAGGGAAGTCCGGATACTCCTTCCCGATGCGCACCTAGATCCGGTGGGCCGTGTGACGCTGCTTCCGCGGCGCCTTCTGGTCCCCCTCCAGGATCCCGTCGATGAAGTCGGCCACCGGCCCCAGCCGCGGACGCGCTCGCCTTGCCGCTGGCCTCTCCGCCGGCACTGCGCTCCCCAGTGCCGCCCGCACCATCCGTCGATGCACACCCAGCTTGTGGGCTACCCCCTGGATCGTGCCCACCCCGAACTCGTACTCCCGTCTGATCTCCTCGAACAGCTCCACGCTCGCTCTTCTCCTTCGCATCGGCCCCCCTCGCCCGCCTTCCTGACACGCTCAGGGTAGCCATATTCGTGATCAAACGTGGGCCATTCATCATGATCAAAGTGGGCCATTCCAGGGTATCGAAAACACAACGGCCCGAGAAGCCCCGACTGGGCCGAAAGACGGCGGGAGACGCGAGGCAAGAGATCGAGGGAGTCTGGCGTACTGGCACCGCCGACAATTCCTCGGGGCCAGCCAGTGGAACCGGTGGGTGCCGATGACCAAGGGTCTGCATCGGACTGACCAAGGGACTCGAACTTGGCTGACCAAGGGACTCGAAACCGACTGACCAGGGGACTGTTTCGGAGCGACCAAGGGACTGTGACCTAGAAACTGCTGGGGAGAAACGGGCGGTTCTGACCTAGAAACTGAGCGATTCCCCGCATTTCCCTTGGTCACCTGCCCCAGAAACTCATAAGCCCTTGGTCGTCAGTTCAAATCTGACCCCCGCCACCTTTGCTTCCCTCCGCATATCCAGGGCTCACTCGTTTTAGCTAGCTTTTGTCTTCTTCTCATGGCTCCACCCGTCCTCACTACGCTGACCAAGGAACCAGAACTTCCCTGGTCACCAATCGCCAATCTGATCGGCCGTCGGCAGTCTTGTCTAGCCTCGCTCGTGTCTTGTTGCCGATTATCACTTTAGGCATCCTTATCACTCCGACCAGACACTCTACAAAGTGGTTGACCAAGGGACTTCCGGCCGGCTGACCTGGGGATTCCTGCCCAGTGGTTTTCAGCGACCAAGGGACTTTTCCTGGCTCCGTTTTCGTGAACAAGGGACTTTCCGTCGACCCGATTTGTGACCAAGGGACTCCCTGGCACCATGGAGGTGTCCATACCTACCGCAATCACCCCACCTTGGGAAGATGCTTGTTCATGCGAAGCCGCGCGACTCCACGCATCGAGAAGATGAAGCTCAGGCTTTCGTAGTCGAAGGGGGCATCATCCCGGTGCACTGCGGCATGATGGTTGGGACAGACCAATGCCATGTTGTCCAGTTCGTCATCGCCTCCGTGAAAGAGCCACTCATTGTGGTGGCCGTGACATAGCCTGAACCGGAACTCGTCACAGGGGTCGAAAAGGCAGAACTGGCAGCGTCCGTCATGCAAGTCCTGCGAGCACTCAATGCTTCGACGCGCTCTGGTCGGACCCGTAGACTCGTAGGGGACATCAGCCTCGTTGCGTAGTCCTGTGTATCCTCACGCAGTACGGTGGCCCGAGCAACCTCTCCGTGAACCAGACGCGCCTCGAATTCATCCTCAGGGTACACACCGACACGCGACAGCACCGACAGGTCCCATGCGAGGCTAACAAGAAGGAGGTGGTCGTCGGAGGAGATGCTCCTCATGGCAGCGTGGGCCTGAAATGCCTGTGCCAGGCGAGGGCCTCGGGCTGAGACGCTCAGATGACGAATGAGGGGCTCAGCGTTTGGGCCGCGCCAGATGTCGAAGTACCGGCGTCCCCCCAGGCACGATGGGCGCCGTACCGATAGTTGGGCGGATTCCGCGTGACGGCACGGATGACCAGTTCGGCACCCAGGACGTACAGCCCATCCCGTTTCCGGCAAGTGAAAGCCCACTAGCTATCTCCAAGGACCGCCGCTGCCATGACCGGACTGCTTTAGTTGAGGTGGGAGCCCAACCCGAAGGCACGAACCCGTACGTAGTTGTCGCAGGGTCTTTTAGTTGTGGCACACAAGTAGCAGGTAAGTACGTCAGGTATCTCAGGGAGTGGGAGGTGGAGATGGAAGACGTGCTGACGCTGGAGCAGGTGGAGAAGGCAGCGCCACCGCGGACGTTGGCGGAGGTACTGGCAGAAGTGCCGGACCCGAGAGATCCTCATGGGAAACGGTACCGGATAGGGACGATCTTGGCCTTTACGGTGTGTGCGATGCTGTGCGGAGCCAGGAGCCTGTATGCCATTGCCCAATGGGGACGGGATCACGATCCGGAGATGGCGCAGGCGCTCGGGTTCAGGAGCAGCACCCTCTGCGTAGCAACGCTACACCTGCTGTTCAAGCGGCTGGATCGGGACAAACTGGAGGCTGTCCTGGGGCAATACTTCCAGCAGCAGGGGTTGGCTGCTGGGGAAGCTGTGGCCATCGACGGGAAGAGTCTGAGGGGAATCCATGGGGAGCAGTTGCCAGGGGTGTCTCTGGTGGCAGCCTAAGCCGGCAGGGTTCTGGCGCAAAAGGGGGGTCAGGGACAAGGAAGCTGAACTGGCGGTCGCGCCAGAAGTGCTCAAGTGCTTGGATTTGAAAGGGCTGGTGGTGACGGGCGATGCCCTGTATGCCCAAAAGGAGCTGTACAAACAGATTGTGGCGGCTGGTGGGGAGTATCTATTCGTGGTGAAGGATAACCAACCCACACTGCGAGAGGATATCGCCCCACCCTGTTTAACGATCCGCCGGTCAAGCCAGCACAAGTGGTGCAGCAAAGCCACCACGGGGACCGGAGAGAAGTGCGGAAGCTGGAGGCTTCCACAGCCCTGGACGAATACAGCGACTGGCCGCACCTAGCCCAGGTGTGTCGCATCCAGCGGGAGGTGACGCGCAAGGGGCAAACGAAGCCAGAGGTGGCCTACGCGGTCAACCAGCCTGTGGCCCCATGAGGCAGACCCTAGGCGCAATACGGTTCACTTAAGCCAACAACATATAAGAAGGGACGCCTCCCATCGAGAATTGTGGCATCCTTAGAAGTGTCAACACCAGGCTGGCCACAGCCCTCGAAAGGAAACGTCCCTTGGGATTCATGATACGACAGATCGATCCGAACGCCAAACTCGCCGACGAGGTCTCGGTGGACGCCCTGGAGGCCGCAGTACCGCGCGCGACCGTGGAAGCTGTGGTCGCGGATCCGGGGGTGGCCGAGCAGCGCAGGCGTAAGCTCCCAGCGGAACTGACCGTGCTGCTGACCGTCGCCATGAACCTCTTTACTCACGATGCGCTGGAGGAGGTGCTGCGCAAGTTGCTCAGAGGGCTGCGCTTCATCTGGCCCCAACCGGACATCACCACTGCTAACAAGGGTGCCATCTCCATGGCCCGCTATCGCCTGGGTGCCGCTCCCTTGGCAGAGTTGTTCCATCGAGTCTGCAAGCCTATGGCCACCGATGAGACCCAGGGTGCCTTCCTCTTCGGCCTGAGGGTCATGGCCTTCGACGGCACCAACGAGGAGCTGCCCGACACTGCCGAGAACGCCCGCATCTTCGGCCGGCCTGGCGGCTACCGTGGAGATGGTGCCTTCCCCCAGGCCAAGGGGGTCTACCTGTTGGAGTGTGGCACCCACGCCATCGTCGATGCAGGCTTCTGGCCAGCCGCACCGGCGAGGATAGCTGCGCTCGTCGGCTGCTGCGCTCCGTGACCGAGGGGATGCTGCTGATGTGGGACACCGGGCTGCACAGCTTCGATCTGGCCCAGGCCGTCCGGGCCAGGTCCGCTCATTTCCTGGGTCGAGTGCCCGACAACGTCAAGTTCAAGCCTCTGTGGCGTCAGTCCGATGGCTCCTATCTGGCCTACATCTACCCCTCGGAATACCAGCGTCGCAAGAGGGGCGAGCATCTCCTGGTTCGGGTGATCGACTACACCCTGACCGATCCCGCGAGGCCGGGCTATGGACAAACCCACCGTCTGATGACCTCCCTGCTGGATCCCGACCAGTGCCCAGCCACAGAGTTGGCCTGCGCCTACCACGAGCGATGGGAGATCGAACTCACCGTGGATGAGGTGGATACCCACCAGAAGCTCGCCCAGCACCCCCTGCGCAGTAAGAAGCCCGTGGGGGTTATCCAGGAGCTGTACGCCCTTCTGATCGCCCACTACGTCGTCCGTCACACCATGCACGAGGCGGCCCTCCAGGCGGGTCTCGACCCGGATCGCCTGAGCTTCACCAAGGCGCTGAGTCTCCTCTGCGATGCTATCCCAGAGTTCCAGATGGTGGTTCCCGAACAGCATGCGGCCCTGTACCGGCGGCTCCTTGAGGACATCGCCCGCCAGCGACTACCAGAGCGCGAGGGCCGCACCAACCCACGGGTGGTCAAGCGTAAGATGTCCAACTTCCGCCTGAAACGGGCCGAGCATCAACACTGGCCGCAGCCGTCCGTCCCCTTCCGGGAGGCGGTTGCGGTCTCCCGTCGCGCCACGGTGCCGCTACTGGCGATGAAGCCGCAGCCGTCCATTGCCTACCGGGAGGCCGCCACGGTCCTTAAGTGAACCGTATTGGCTCTAGACAGGACAATTGACAAGACAGTTGACAAGACAGCTTCTCGTCGGCTAGTATCCGGCGCGTTGCTGGTGGAACGCGTCGGCTCGCCGCCCGCCAACGACGAGAGGTCGAGCGTCCTGATGCCGATGCGATCCGAACGACTGCATCAGCCGTATTCCATACGCAAATCATGGTGGCTATCGTCACCCTGGACTCGGGGAGGTACAAACCCATGG
>JAJZQR010000168.1 GCA_021806765.1 Chloroflexota bacterium
GGAGGCAGTCGCGGCCGAACTCAGGGGCTACTCGGAGCCCGGTGAACCGTGAGGTCGAAGCACGGCTTAGAAGGACGGGTTGGGGCAACCCGCCCTTCCCCACGGCGGTGTTGAGACAACCCCGCCGACTAGAATCGGAATGAGGGAGGCGCACCCTGTCTCGAGCGGCTTATGTCGAGCTATGAGGAGGATTGACCTCGATGACGTAGAGCAGGGGTACGCCCCTGCGCCTCACCACGTGCAGCAGCTTGCCCTGTTTCTCCTTGTGCTGGTTCCACCTGGTGGTGGACATGTAGATGTTGGGGCGGTCCCACGCCTGCACGGGATGGAATCTGTGCCGCAGATCCCGGTTCGACTCCAGGTAATAGGCGGTCAGGAAGTTGTTGGAGGGGTTGGCCACCCGCACCTGCGCCCCCGTCCCGGGATGGTAGTTCTGTATCAGCCAGCGAACCCCTTCTCTATAGGAAGCACCGTAGTAGTCCGTCTCGAAGCGGGAGCTGGCGGACTCGAGCCCTCCGGCGACCAGCCGATTGAAGTACACGTACTGGTAGGGGTGCAGGTCAGCCATATCGTAGACCGTGACACCCACCGAGACCAGCACTACCCCGACTACGGCCAGACGCGGGGCCAGCCGCACCCTGGAACCGAGAAACGACGAGAAGGAGGCGCCGGCCAGCGCCGCCATGGGGGGCAACACGAAGAGGAACTGCCGAAGGCCGTCGTAGATGGTCGAGTGCAGGACTACCTGCGCCACGATGGGTACGCACACGGCCACCACGAGCAGGCCGATTCTGAGCAGCGCGTCGACGTGACCAACCGACCCGGACGCCGAGCGGGGGAGTCCGGAGGGGGCTGCAAGCGCCTTGCCGGGTCGCAGCTGCCCCCAGAGTCCAGTCTCCTTCACCCGGCTCGACAGCCCGCGTGCGTGGCGCCGGAGGAAACCGACGGCGAGGACGCAGCCTATCAGCAGGGCGACGAAGTAGAACTCGGGTAGCGAGATGGCAAACCAGGTGGGAAGGTAGGAAGGCGGTAGCTTGCTGGCCTTGACGAAGTGGCCGTCGAAGAAAACCGTCAGCGGCCAGTCGTAATGGGTCGTCTGTTGCAGAGCCTGCAGGGGATGGAGTATGGGAGAGACCAGCGCCCAGGGCCAGAAAGCCACCATGGTCACCCAGGCGACCACTACCACGGCCAGGAACCGAAGCCCCGCATCCCTGCCGAGACGGAGAAGGCTGCGGCGGTCGGGTATCGACCCGGTCCAGTACCGGCCGAGGAGCCAACCGCCCCACGCCAACCCCACGTACCCCAGAAGCACTATTCCGGCCACCCGCACCGCCATGGACAGACCGATGGCGACTCCAAGCTGCAGGATCAGGCTCCTGGGCACGCGGGGCAGCGCCTTGAAGCACCTCAGCATGCAGAAGAGGGAGAGGGCGAAGAGAGCCGCGAAGGGGGTATCCTTCGCATTGCTGAACATGTAGAAGTAGTAGTTGGGCATGAGGGCCAGGAAGAGAAGGCTGAAGAAGCCGCCCCTGGCTCCGGCGATCTGGCATCCTATCCCGTAGGTGGCCAGCAGGCCCAGCAGCCCGAACACCAGGCTCACTATGTGGCGGGTCTCGTAGACTCCGTAGGGGGAGAAGCCGGTCGCCAGCTGCGCGACGATGTCGAAGAAGCCGCCGTAGTAGAAGAGCCCCCACTTGCTCAGGGCTTCCTGGTTGGCGCCCAGGGAGCTGTACCAGTTAAGCAGCACCACGCCGTACTCTTTGTAGTACTCCTCGTCCCAGGTGATGCCGAAGTCATCCCAGGTGGCGACGGCGACGGCAACCACACCCGCCAGCCAGACGAGGGACATGATTCGCCACTGCTTTTGGCTCAACGTATGCACGCGAGTCACCACGATAGAATGAGAGCTATCAGGAGAGACCGGCTTCGAGGATGTACCGGTACGGGCGATGCAGTCCTATATCGGCAGGAAGGGGAGAGTGGCTAAGACCATGCCAGCAATGGGGAGACAGAGGGCTCTGTCACCGCCCGCGCTGGCGGCTCGCTCCAGACCTCAGTCGCTTGCCTTACCGAAACCAGAACCACCATGATTATACGACACAATCAGCCTCGTTGCTAGTGTGCCCGAGGGGAATGCAGACGATCCTCCTGCCTCCATTCGTGTGGGCAGAGGGGTGGTCTTGATCCGTAGGGCAGTGGCTTGTCCCCTGCCGCCCGAACGATAGCCTCGACATCGTAGGGTGGGGGGCCCTGTACCCCACCGCTCGTGTGGCGATAGGCAGGGCCGTGCGGCAGGGCAGAGCGCCCTGCCCTACGCATAGGTACCACCGCAGCGGTGTATCAGTAATACTGCTTGATGTAGGCGTACGCCTTGTCGAACAGCTCCTGGTCGGTGTGCAGCTGGTACTTGAGGAGGGTGCGGCGCAGTTCCTTCTGCACCAGGCGCTCGCCCTGACTGGTATGCTGCCAGTCTGGGAAGCGGACCTTCTTCACGATGTCGTCGATGTCGGCGACGATGCGCTCGACGATGATGTGCGTGTTCTTGCTCTTGGCACCGTTGAACAGCTCCGTCAAGGCCTCCTTCGCCCTGTCGCGCTCCTCGACCGGATCCGTCTGCCTCTCGGCTTCGAGGACATCTCTCGCCAGCTCCAGGATCTCCTTCAGGAACTGCAGGCTCGTGATGAACCCCTGTTCGTGACGCTCCCTGATCCTCTCGAGACGCTCTCCCAGCGCCACGAACAGCGGGTTCCCGAGGTGCCTTCGCAGCCGGGCGATGAGATGGATCTCGATTTCCCTACCCTTCCTACCGGCGTCGGCCTCGTTGATGACCTTCTCCAGCAGTTCGGAATCCAGCACCAGCGTTTCGAGGTCGTCGCGCACGGCTTCGACGTGGACGTTCTGGTTGATCAGCTCCACCGTCTTTGCACCGAGGGCGTGCCACAGCAGCCTGCCATTCCCGCTCGGTGGCTTCACCGACTCGTACACCATCGTCAGCCAGCGGTAGTCCTTCTCGTAAGGGCTGAGGCATGTGTCCGGGGAAAGCGCCTCCCAGATGGTGCCGAGGACGATGTAGTTGGCGGCGAACTGGTCCCGCACCTCGTTGTTGGGGAGGCGCTGCTGCGCTTCCATCAAGCCCTCGTAACCGCTCACGCTCCGGTCCACGGCGGGGAAGAAGGCGAGGCACTTCTGCACCTGCACCGGCAGGGCTTTCCGCAACTCGTCGATGTTGGAAACGACCTGCTGGACGGCTTTCTCGTCGAAGTCCAGGGCCCTGGCCACATCGTCGAAGATACCGATGTAGTCCACGATCAGGCCGTGGGTCTTCTCCTGACCGAAGGTCCGGTTGGTCCGGCAGATCGCCTGCAGCAGGTTGTGATCCTTCATCGGCTTGTCCAGATACATCACCTGCAGGATGGGCGCATCGAAGCCGGTCAGCAGCTTGCTGGTGACGATGACGAACTGGAGGGGATCCGCCGGGTCGCGGAAACGGTCGAGCAGCTTCTCTTCGGCGTCCTTGTCGCGGATGTGCTCTCTCCACTCGGACGGGGTGTCCGGGCCCCCGCTCATCACGATCGCGCTGGCCTCAGGGCCGATCAGCTCGTCCATCACCGCCTTGTACAGCACGCAGCACGCGCGGTCGAAGACCACCACCTGCGCCTTGAACCCATTCGGCTCCACCTTGGTCTGATAATGGTGGACGATATGGTTCACGACAGCGCGGATGCGCTCCGGGTTCTTCACCAGCACGGCCATCTTGGCGGCGCGCTTCGCGAGGTCGTCTCGGTCCTGCTCGCTCAGGTCGCCGGTGATCTCCTTGTAGGCTTCGTCGATGGCGGCCTTGTCGATTTTCAGTTTGACTTGAGGCGCCTCGAAGTGCAGCGGGAGAGTCGCCTTATCGCGGATGGAGTCCTGGAACGAGTAGCGGCTCATGTAGCCCTTCTCGTCCTCGTCGGCGCCAAAGGCCCAGTAGGTGTTGCGGTCGGAACGGTTGATGGGCGTGCCGGTGAGGCCGAAGAGGAAGGCGTTCGGCAGCGCCTCCCGCATCTTGCGGCCGAGGTCGCCCTCCTGCGTGCGGTGCGCCTCGTCCACCATCACGATGATGTTCGAACGCTCGTTCAGCCTGCCGCCGGCCTCGCCGAACTTGTGAATCGTGGTGATCAGCACCTTGCGCACGTCCTGGGCGAGCAGCGTCTCCAGTTCCTGGCGAGTGGCGACGCCGACCATGTTCGGCACGTCGGCCGCGTTGAAGGTGGCGGTGATCTGCGTGTCGAGGTCGATCCGGTCCACCACGATGATCACCGTGGGGTTGCCCAGCTTCGGGTGCATCCGCAGCTTCTGCGCGGCGAAGACCATGAGGAGCGACTTCCCGCTGCCCTGGAAGTGCCAGATCAGCCCCTTCTTCGGGTAGCCCTTCACCACGCGGTTCACGATCTGGTTGGTGGTGAAGTACTGCTGGTAGCGGCAGATGATCTTGATGCGCCGGTGCTTCTTGTCCGTGGCGAAGAGGGTGAAGTTCTGCAGGATGTCCAGCACCACCTCGGGCCGAAGCATGCTCTCGACGGTGGCCCTCACCTGGTGAAGCTGGCCTTCGGCCTGGTTCTCCTCGTCGCGCCACGGTCCCCACGTCTCGACGGGCATGCGGATCGAGCCGTAGCGAAACAGGCGGCCCTCGGTGGCGAAGGAGAAGACGTTCGGCACGAACATGGCCGGCGCCTGCTTCTCGTAGATCTCGTTGATCTGGTAGGCGCCGTCGAACCAGGTGACCGCGCTGCGCGTGGGCGTCTTCGCCTCCCCGATGACCAGCGGCAGGCCGTTGACGAGGAAGACGACGTCGAATCGCTTCTCCACCGAGCCGGTCTGGTAGGTCCACTGATTGGTTACAGTCAAGCGGTTGTTGGCCGGGTTGGAGGAGTCCACCAGCCGCACGGTGACGTGCTCACCGTGAGGACCGAAGGGCATCGTCTTCTCGCCCCGCAGCCAGGCCATGAAGTTCTCGTTGGCCCGCACCAGGCCGTCGGCCTGTACGGAGAGGATGCAGGCCCGCAGGTTGTAGATGACCTCGTCGGCGCGGTCGGGCTGGGCGGCGATCTCCGGGTTGAGCCGGACGAGCGCCTCCCGCACCCACGGCTCCACCATCACGTCGCCAACTTGGCGAGCAAGTTGGGCAGCGGGCAGGTAATCCCAGTGAGCTGGCCGCAGCTCCCTGCCGAGGGACTCACCGAAGCCGGGCGAGACCTCGCGAAGGGACAACGCCCCCCTGCCGCCGTGCTGAGTGACGGCATCGAGGATCATCTGTTCGATGGTATTCGATTCGGTGAAGCTCATGAGACCTCCGCCACAAGATGGTTCGCAAGAGAAACCAGTAGTTCGGAAGTCACACGTACGTTTCCGGTAAGAGTCTCCTCAACGCCGTTCATCGCAGCCAATGATGCAACTATCTCAGCCTGCCGTGTCTTTGGCGGAACCGGGACTTGAATCGCATTGAGAAGCCTCTCGTTAATGCCTGGCATCGTTGTGCCTGATGCATGCCGGGCAATCCATGAACGTGTCTTTGGAGCGAGGAGGAAATGATATAGGTACTCGGGCTGCATGCCTGCATTTTGCAGCCGCAAACGAATGAGGTCTGAACCAACGATGAACCCTTCGTACTCGGGTGTCACGAGAACCGCCCGACCAACGTCGCCCTTTCGGCCAATAAGGATGTCGCCTACCCTCATCTTGTAGCGGCTAAGGCGTTCGCACTCGGCATCGTCCAGGAATGGTCCATCATGGGTAACCAGCCGACGCTTAACCATATTGACGGGATTGATGATTGGGGTGCCTGTCTTGGTGTAGCTCGAAGCCTGCAGGACAGTCCCAAAAGGGCCGGTTTGGATGTCGAGTTCTCCGGCCCGGCTCGCGTCGCCGAGTCTCCTCATAGGATACGATGCGTACGTCAGTCGCTCATCTGCGAAGGCATCATAGTATCTCTGAAAGTCAGCATGCGTTGCTTCCAGACGGGCCTTAGCTTCGTCCACCGCCCGCAGCATGTCAGCGATCCGCCGCTGCTGGTCGAGTGGTGGGAGATCAAACTCCTCCAACTTCAACGTCGTCCAGTTGATGGTAGGAGACAGCGAGCCGACCGAGATCTCCACAGCACGGTTCATGAACTTGTCGCTCATCATCAGAAACGGCAGAAACTCTGGTAGCACTGCGTCCGGCTGGGCACGCACGACCATCGCGTGGGCCGAGCAGATCCCGTCCATCTCTGCCACGGCCAGTTTGCGCTGGTAGGCGCGTCGACGACCAAAGATGATGTCGCCTTTGCGGAAGCGAAGCTTCGTGCCAATGACATCGCTGCCCTTTCCCCAGCGCCGGATGTGCAGGCTGCCGGGGTCAAGATGCTCCAGCCCCACGTAGATTTCCTCCGCCGCATCTGCCGGTTCGACACGCTCGTTGACGCTCTCCGCGAACGCACCAAACTTCAGCCGCCTCCATCCCCTGCGGTCGAAGAGAGGGACACTGACCCAATCGGGATTCGGGCGGAAGACGGCCCCCAGCCGGTCGATTTCGGATGCCAATTGGACGGTGGTCAGTGGATTCTCCTCTCTCACCGGTGGCTTGTCGGCCGATTCAGGTCTTGGGAATCCTGGCAGAGCTATCGGACGATTTCGCAGGAACGTCGGACGATTCTCGGATGATTTCCCAGCCCATGTCATTCCGAAGGGCTGGGTTTACGATTAGCCCCAGGGACCTTACGATTACTTGACGAATCGTCCGGCACCTTGAGCCGGTACCGGGTTGAGCGTCCTGCTCCCAACTTCTCTGCCAGACCGAGGTCGACGAGTTTCCCGAAATCGGATGCCGTGATCGGCCGGGTGACGCCAAACTCGGCTTCGCATTGCCGGCTGGTAAGCTCCTGCCCCTCGACCAGCCACTGCAGAATCTTCCTCTGCCTGTCGTTCAGCTGCGCCTCGATGGCCGGTGTGACACGGAGCTGGGTCTCAGCCACCACCAGGCGGTCGAGGTTGTCGCCTGGTCCGGGGAAGGTGACCTGAAAGTAGCCGGTGTCGGTACCGAGAAGCGGTTGGTCCAGGCCGTGGTTCAGCATCTGGTCCCGCATCCGGCGGAAACCGCTACCCCGCTCCTCGATGCGATGGAAGTAGGAGAGGCATTGGGCGAGAACGGGATTGCGAGAGCAGGGGCGATACCTGCCCTTGCGCAGGCTGGCGAGCGTGATGGGCGCAGGGGGCAGGCCGGGGCTGGAAACGACCACCCTATCGAAGAAGACTTCGAGCATGATCTTCCGCCCGGCGTCTTCGTATTGCCGGTGAGCCACGGCGTTTACCAGGGCTTCTCGCAACGCCTCGACCGGATACTCGTCGAGACGAACCCGGTTCAACCCAACCACCTTCATGGGGTGGCGGGTGTTGCGATCGATGAAGGCGATGGCGCGGTCGACCGCTAGCGGCATGGGGCCGCGTATGTCCTCATGGTCGCGTGGGTCGCCGTCAGCTTCAGTGCTACGGTAGGCGTCGGCGAGGATCCGGCATTGCGGGAAGACGGCGGAGGGATCGCGGCCGAGAAGCACAATACCGGCAGCGGTAGCGTAGTGCTCTCCTGTCTGCGGGTCATGCCAGACGAGACCGCGCAGCGAGGCCCCGGCTAGCAGATCGGCCGCGAAGAGGTCAGAGGGATTCCTGGCCTCCGCGGCGGACACCAGCTGCCGTGCCACCGCGTGGTCGACGTCTTTCCAGCGTACCCGGGTCAGGGTCTGCGACTCGAAGGTGGAGGTGGCCTCTATGGTCTGTGCGGCGATTTCATTCTCGTCGCTGGAAGCAGTGATCCCAAATTGCTCTTTGAGCAGCTTGGCAAGAGCGGCACGGACTTCCTTTTGAAGCTCGATCACATTGCCAAAGCGCTTGTATTTCGGTCCGTCGGCGTCCAATTCCTTCAACAGACTGTCGGTGCCTGCCGCGCGCGCGACGGTGCACTCGCCCTTGATGAAGGCCAGGACAGGGAGTCCCTTCTCCCTGGCGCGACGGTATTCGGCGTGGGTGATGGACACACCTTCCACGATTGTCCCGTATTGTATGCCCACGATCAGCAGATAGACCTGGCAGTCGTCAAGCGACTTGAGACAACCCTCCAGGGCCTTGTTGGGTGACGCGGGCTCGAATTCGTAGAGCACCGGAGCGCAATGCGCCGAAAGGAACGGGTCGGTGTTCAGAAGGTTCTGGACGATGACGCGCTCGTCTTCCAGCTCTTTCTGTACCGAGCTGACGAATACCTGGAGTCTCACAGTCATCGGGTGGTCCTCACCTTGATGGGAACGGGCTCGGCGAGCAGCACGTTAAGCGCCTGCCGCAGCTGCGCGGAACTGTCGATCCATGCGGACAGCGCAGCAGGTAGGGCGTCCCTGCCGCGGGCCGCGGTTTCGTCGCGGGCAACCCTGGGGGCGGGTTCGACGTACAACGGGATGCTCAGGTTGCCGTCGTTAGCACGGATCTCCTCCAGCATGGCCACTTGGGTGAAGCCGGGCTCGTCCTCGAACCCGCGATAGGCGGCGACGATGCGCTCTATATGGTCGTCGGTCAGGAAGCTCTGGGCGCGCTCGCGGGTGACCTCGTTGACGGCATTGATGAAGAGGATTCGTCCTCTGCGTTCCCTGGGCTTGGCGGTGCGACAGACGACGACGCAGGCCTCCATCGGCGAGTTGTAGAAGAGGTTCGGCCCGAGGCCGAGGACGCATTCGATGACGTCGGCTTCGATGAGCTTGCGGCGCATCCCGGCTTCCTCCTGACGGAAGAGGACGCCGTGGGGGAAGAGGATGGCGCAGCGGCCGGTCTCGGGCTTGAGGCTGCACAGGATGTGCTGCCAGAAGGCGTAGTCGGCCCGGCCTTGGGGCGGTGTGCCGTAGAGGTTGCGCCCCCAGGGATCGGAGGCGAAGGCATCGCGGTCCCACTGCTTGATGGAGTAGGGCGGATTGGCCAGCACCACGTCGAACTGCATCAGACGATCGCCCTGCACGAACTTCGGCTCGGAGAGGGTGTCGCCGCGCACGATCTGGAAGTCCTCGACGCCGTGGAGGAAGCAGTTCATCCGGGCGATGGATGAGGTCATGAGATTCCGCTCCTGGCCGTAGAGCCGGACGTTGCGCCATTCCTGACCCTGCTGGCGCAGGCGGGCGATGCAGGAGAGGAGCATGCCGCCGGAGCCGCAGGTGGGGTCGTAGATGGAGTCACCAGGCTTCGGCTCCAGCATCTCGGTCATCAGATGGACGACGGTGCGGTTGGTGTAGAACTCGGCGGCAGTGTGGCCGGAGTCGTCGGCGAACTTCTTGATCAGGTACTCGTAGCCCTGGCCCAGCTCGTCCTCGGGCAGGTTGGCGATGGTGAGGTCGAGCGTGCTGAAGTGCTCGACCAGGTCTCGCAGCATCGCGTCGGGGAGGCGGTCCTTGTTGGTCCACTGAGCATCGCCGAAGATGCCGTACAGCTTGTCCGGGTTGGCGGTCTCGATGGCCCGCATGGCGGACTGGAGCGCCTGGCCGACGTCCATGGCCACCTGCCGAACCACGCGCCAGTGGGCCTCGGTTGGGATCTGGAAACGGTGGTTCTCCGGATAGGCGGCGTACTCGGCGTCCCCGCCGGACTCAACCAGCGCGGCCTGCGTCTCCTCGTCGAAGACGTCGCACAGCCGCTTGTAGAACAGCAGCGGGAACATGAACTGCTTGTAGTCACCGGCGTCGATGGTGCCGCGCAGGAGCGTCGCCGCACCCCAGAGATAAGACTCGAGCTGCTGTTGGGAGATGCAGGTGGCCACGCTCATGACAGCAGCCCCTCCCGCTTGAGGAGCGCGACGAGCCTGTCCTCCGCCGCGAACGCCGCCTCTGCACTATCCCGCAGCCGGTTCATCGCTTCCTCCGCCGTGAGCACCTCCTGCTCGTTCTTCGGCTCGACGTAGCGAGGGATGTTCAGGTTGTGGTCGCTGGCGGCGATCTCCTCCAGGGTGACCACGCGGGCGACGCCTTCCACGTCCTGGTAGTCTCGATACCAGCCGTGGATGCGCTCGACGTGCTCGGGCAGAAGCTCGTTTTGAGCCCGTCCCGTCTTGAACTCGCGGGAGGCATCGAGGATGAGCACCTTGTTCTTCCGGTCCCTCGTCTTGCGCTGGCGGAAGACGAGGATGCACGCGGCCAGACCGGTGCCGTAGAAGAGGTTCGGCCCAAGCCCTATGACCGCCTCGAGCAGGTCCATCTGGAGGATCTTCCGCCGGATCTCGCCTTCCCTGCCCATGCGGAAGAGGACACCATGGGGCAGCACCACGGCCATTCGACCCGTGCCGGCGGCCATGGACTTGATCATGTGCTGCACCCAGGCGTAGTCGCCGCTCTTGCCCGGCGGCATGCCGGCGAAGTTCCGGCCGTAGGGATCGCTGGTCCACACCTCCTCGCCCCACCTTTCCAGCGAGAAGGGTGGATTGGCGATTACGCAGTCGAAGGTGGCGAGGTTGTCCCCGGAGAAGAACGCCGGCTGGCGCAGCGTGTCGCCGCGCACCACCTGGAAGTCCGCGGCGCCGTGCAGAAAGAGGTTCATCCGGGCGATGGCGGAGGTGGTGAGGTTCTTCTCCTGGCCGAAGAGCCGGCCCCAGAGGGTACGATCGTCGCCGTGATTCTCACGAACGTGGTGCACGGCTTCCAGCAGCATCCCGCCGGTACCGCAGGCAGGATCGTAGATGGACTCGCCCTCCCCGGGGTCCAGGATGTTGACCATCAGCCGCACGACCGAGCGCGGGGTGTAAAACTCGCCCGCCTTCTTGTTGGTAAGGTCGGCGAACTTCTTGATCAGGTACTCGTAGGATTGTCCGAGGATGTCCGCCTGCGCCACCTGGTTACCGAGCGAGATACGCGAGAAGTGCTCCACGAGGTCCCTGAGGAGGGAGTCCGGCAACCGTTCCTTGTTGGTCCACGCCGCATCGCCGAAGATACCGTAGAGGGTATCAGGGTTCGCCGTCTCGATGCCCCGCATCGCGGTCTGCAGCGCCTGGCCGACGTTGGCGGTGACCACCCGCACGTCGTTCCAGTGGCACCCATCCGGGATCTGGAAGCGGTAGTTCTGGGGGAACCGGGCGTATTCCTCGTCGCCACCCGATTCCGCCAGCGCAGCGGCGTACTCCTCGTCGTACACGTCCGAGATGCGTTTGAAGAAGAGCAGCGGGAAGATGTAGCTCTTGAAGTCGGCGGCGTCCACCGGGCCGCGGAGGATATTGGCCGACTCCCAGAGATGGGATTCGAGTGCAGTGAGCGTGATCTCTCCAGGAAACAGTTCCGCCATGCCGTTTGCTGCCACGGAAACCCTCACTCGGACTCAGATGTAAGCTGGCCAGCGCT
>JAJZQR010000169.1 GCA_021806765.1 Chloroflexota bacterium
TTCCGATCTCTGAGGACGGGAATTCCGCACATTACGGGCCTGCACTCGAGAAACCTCCAGGCTCCGCGTGCTGTCCCGTCGCTGACAGCGCTCCTCCCTCGGATATACAATGGCCCAGGCACTGACACAACCACCTGTGGCTGCGCGGTTCTGAAAGAAGAGGAGGATGATGATCGTCGAGACACTCTTTCTGGCCCAGGATCTAGATGGTTTATCCAAGAAGACGGTCGTGCTTATCGACGTGCTGCGGACCTCGGCAACACTGATCGCCATGCTGGAGCAAGGGGCCCGCAATGTGATCGTGGCTGGCACGCCGGAGGAAGCCCGATCCCATCGTGACAGACTTGGCGACTGCCTATTGTGTGGAGAGTCCGGTGGAGCGCGGCCGCCGGATTTCGACTACGGAAACTCTCCCGCAGACTACTACCACCTGCAGCTGCAGGGGCGGCAGGTGGTGTTCACCAGCAGCAACTGCGCCCGGGCCATGGCACGGCTGGCAGGCGAGGGGCGCCGAGTGCTGATCGGCTCTTACCTCAATGGGACGTCTGTCGTTCGAGCCGCCTTGGCCGATGCGAGCGCCCGCTCGGCCGACGTCGCCATCGTAGGCTCGGGCAGGAACCATGGAACCCGCTACGGCATCGAGGATTGCCACTGCGCCGGTTTCCTGATAGAACACCTGATCCGCCAACTCGGTGACGAAGCCATATGGATGGGGGAGCCTCCTGCCGATAGGGCGCACCGGGTGAGCGAGCAATGGACCCTGGAAGACTCCGCCTTCATTGCCCTGGAGCTCTACCGCGGTCTCGGCCTCGACTTCGATCGGCTGCTGAAGAGGAGCGGCGATGCCCAGATCCTTCGATCCCTCGGGCTACAGTTGGACTTTTCGGACAGCCTGCGCATCGATACCAGCAAGGTAGTGCCGGAGGTCTCCAGGTCCTCCAAGGGCTACCTGGTGGTCGGCCCGGCGACCTAGCGTCTTCGCACCGCCGAATTGCCGGCCGACGCGCTGCGACTGCCACACATCCATTTCAAGCGGGGAGATCCGAAAGACTCTAAGAGCCGCTTCGGCCTGGCCTCCGTTCAGATCAGTACCCCGGATCGTCTGACCCGCCTCCTCGTCGCTCTCACCATTGCCCTCTCCTGGTTCACCTTGGCCGCTCTACCCGAGATCGACGCTCTCCCCAAAGCCTGGCATGCCACCGTCTCCCAAAGAGGCCGTGCCAGTCTCATCAGCCTGGCCCTAGCGCTCCTGGACCGCCTCCACAACCTGCCCCTCGCCTGCTTACCATCTACTCTCTTCAAAGGTGGGCATGCGTGAGGTCCCACCTGCCTGTTGACAAGCACGCGCTTCTGTCTTATCCTGTCTATACAGGTACAGCCGGAAGGGGTGGCACGTGATTACCGAGCTGCATCGGGATGGACCGGTTCCTCTCTACTATCAGCTCAAGCATCTGATCAAGGAGCAGATTGCCCAGGACCGCCTCTACCCGCCCGACACCCGAATCCCGGGCGAGGAGGAGCTGGCCTCCACCTACCGCGTCAGCCGAATGACCGCCCGCCAGGCCATTACCGAGCTGGTCAACGAGGGGGTCCTCTATCGCAGGGCAGGCAAGGGCACCTTCGTCTCGCGCCCGAAGATCGAGCAGAAGCTGGCCAAGCTCACAGGCTACTTTGAGGAGATGACCGCCAGAGGACTCCAACCGGAAACGAAGGTGCTCGGCGAGTCGCTAGTCGAAGCGGGGCGGAAGGTAGGCACCTTCCTGGAGCTACGCCCCGATGAAAAGGTCATCCAGATCTTCCGGCTCAGGCTTGCGGACGGAGAGCCGATGGCGCTTCAGACCGTCCACGTCCCCTACGAGCGTTGTCCGAACCTGGTCAACGACGACCTCACTCATGCCTCGCTCTACCAGCTCCTGGAGCAAAAGTACGGCCTCAAGCTGAGTCACGCCCAGGAGAAGATAGCCACCGTCACCGCGAGCCGCCAGCACGCAACGCTGCTTGCGATCCCCAAAGACGCGCCTCTGTTGCAGATCGAGCGACTCACTTTCCTGGACAGCGACGTCCCCATCGAGTACGTCGAGAGCTTCTACCGCGCCGACAGATACGTCTACACGGTCACGCTGTACCGGTAGCCGCACCGTTCGTAAAGCCCCTGACAGAATCGTTCCGTCGCAGGCGTAGCCCTGCGTGTTGCCTGAGACGAACACAGCAGATGCCGTCAGGGACGATGGGAAAGGGGGTGAGATCCTCCGTAGCGCTTTCATCTGGCCCGCCCTCGTCTAGCCACGCTTTTCGTGCTTCGCAGCAGTGCATGACTTGAGAGGAGATGGGGATGCAAGTCGACTTCACCTGGGTGCGCTACATCATAGCGTGGTTGCCGGTCCTGGTCATTCTCATCGGCATGGTGGCATTCACCATGTCCGCGGTCCGGACCGGCCTGGCAGCCTGGGTGGTGGGTTCCATCCTGGCGCTAATGTTCTTCGGCTTCGACTTCAATGCTGTCACCTTGGCCACCGCTAAGGGCACCCTGCAGGCCTTCGACATCATGGTGATCATCGGCGGGGCGCTTTTCCTCTACTTCGTTGTGGAGACCAGCGGGGCCATCGACAAGATCAAGCGGTCCATCGTCGGGATGTCCAACGATCGGACTATGCAGGTTCTGGTCATCGCCGTGGGCTTCGCGGGCTTTCTGCATGGCATCGCCGGCTTCGGCGTCCCCCCCGCGGTGACGGCGCCGATCTTGATGGCCCTCGGCTTCAACGCCATGGATGCCTGCGTTCTGACCCTCATCGGCTACTCGTCCTACATGGTGTGGGGCACGTGGGGTGTGGGCCCCATCACGGGCGCCAACCTTACGAAGATTCCCATTCAAGACCTGGTTCCCACTATCGGTATCCTGGAGGCGCCCCTCTGGTTCTTTGAGCCGCTCCTGATGATCTGGCTAGTCCTCGGGGCGGCGACTATGAAGAGGTACTGGGTGCCGGTCGTCGTGCAGTCCCTGGTTGGCACGTCCGTGATGCTGATCCTGTCCATTGGCTTCAGGACGCCCGAGTTCATCGGCTGGATGTCCGGTGCGGCTGCCATGTTCACTGCCTACCTGTTCACCAGGGCGGGCAAGTACAGGGGTGAACCCGAAACAGGACTGAGGCCGGTGGCCGGCGGCTCCCAGTCCGCGAGTCTCCAGGGCGGATACACCCGGACGATGGGCATCTGGCGGGCGATCTTCCCTTACATCCTCGTGATCGTGGTTCTATTCCCGATCAAGGTCGTCCAGCCTATTGGTGACGCGCTCAACTCAGTCGTCATCAACGTCGCTATGGGTGGGGCCGCTGGCACCTGGAGCTGGAAACCGCTTACCCAGATCGGGGTGCTCCTCACCGTCTGTTCCATCGTCGGCGGCCTGGTTCAAGGCCTCGACTGGAACGGCTTCGCCAAGGCGTTCAACAAGACCATGGGACCGTTCGTCCCCTCGGCCATCGCCACTTTCGGCTTCATGACCATGAGCGAGGTCATGAACGAGTCGTCTATGATGAGGATCCTCGCCATCGGCACCGCCACCGCAGTGGGCGGCATAGTCTATCCGTTCATCGCCCCCTTCGTTGGCTGGCTAGGCTGCGTAATCACCGGTAGCGGAGTGTCCACCAACATCCTATTCGCCAAGTTCCAGCAGGAAATGGGCGTACAGCTGCACGAGAACCCGATACTGTTTGTAGCCACGAACAACTCCGGCGGTGGTGCGTCGAGCATGGCCACCCCTAACAAGATCATCCCGGCCGCGGCCGTGACAGGTATTCTCGGCCAGGAAGGGAAGATCATGAGGCGGACCATGCCGATCTCCCTGGCGCTGACGGCCTTCGTCGGCGTGTTTACCTGGATCCTGGCAATAGTGAGGTAGATGTGCTGGGTCGGGATCCCCGCGCGGGGATCCCGACCCGTATGGAGAGCATTGATATGAGAGCGATGAGGCTTGAGCGGTATAACGAGCCGCTGGTCTTGCGGGAGTTCCCGCCTCCTCGGCCTGGACCCGGCGAAGTGCTGGTGAAGGTGGTGGCCTGCGGCGTTTGTCGGACCGATGTGAAGATCCTGCGGGGTGAGATCCCGCCGCCCATCGTGAGCCTCCCCCACACGCCGGGACACGAGCCGGCGGGCGAGGTGGTGGCCGTCGGCTCAGGGGTGCAGGGGGTGAACGCAGGCGCCCGCGTGGTGGTCTACTTCTACATCAACTGCGGTCACTGCGAGATGTGCAGGAAGGGCCGGGGCAACATCTGCTTCGATATCAAGCGGCTCGGCTTCGAGCTGCCCGGGGCGTATGCCGACTACCTGTTGGTGCCGGCGGACCACGTGGTACCTATCGGCGAACTCGACTACCAGCTGGCAGCCGTGCTACCCGACGCCGTCGCAGTGCCGTATCACGCCATTCGCCGCCAGGCACGGGTGGAGCCGGGTCAGGACGTCCTGATCGTCGGGGTAGGCGGGCTCGGGGTCCATGCCATCCAGATCGCCAAGTTGGAAGGGGCAAGGGTGATCGCCGCCGACGTAGACGAGGAGCGGCTGGATCTGGCGCGCCGCCTGGGGGCCGACGAGGTGGTCAACGCTGGGGTGGGGGACCCGGGCGGACAGGTGAAGAGGCTCACCGATGGGGTCGGAGCCGACGCGGTGATCGAGATCGTGGGGACCCCAGAGACACTGGCATGGACGCTGCCGGCCACCAAACGCGGCGGAAGACTGATCATCGTGGGCTACGCCCCGGGCAGGCCGTGGCCCCTGGACACCATGGCGATGCATTACAACGAGTGGGAGGTGATCGGCTCCCGCGTGTCAACCAAGGCCGAGTTGGCTGAGGTGGTCAGCCTGGTTCAAGCGGGCAAGCTGAAGCCGGTGATCACCAGGGCATTCTCGCTGGAAGAAGCCAACGAGGCGCTGGCAGAAGTGGCCGCAGGCCGCATCACTGGCCGCTGCGTGCTCGTAATGTAGGGGACTTGCTCAATACAGCCCAAAGACGGGCTGAAAAAGGAGGAACTCCGTGGCAGACAAGATCTACAACCTGTACGAACTCGGTTACCTGGATGTCCAGGAGTGGCTGAAGGAGACCGACGTGGTGCTCGTGCCCATTGGGAGCTGCGAGCAGCACGGCCGGCATCTTCCCGTCAGCGTCGACGGCCTGGCCGCTCTGCAGGCGGTGGAAAGGGCCGCGCGGAAGGCAGACGTGCCGCACACACCGTTGATCTGGTTCGGCTACTCTCCCCAGCACCTCGGCGGCCCCGGGCAGGGCTTCGGCACCATCACCCTGCGACCCGAGACCTACCAGGCGCTCCTGTACGACGTCGGGCGCTCCCTGATCCATATGGGCTTCAACAAGGTCGTCTTCGCCACGGGTCACACCTCGAATACCAAGGTGATCGATGGCATGATGAGGCGGCTTCGCTACGAGACGGGGGCCCTGCCGTGCCTGTTCCGCGCAGACTCGGAAGCCACTCCGGTGCTGGTGAAGGAACTCCTGGAAAACCCACCGGAGGAGACACCGGGCTGGCACGGCTCCGAAATCGAGACGTCCACCACCATGGCCTACAAGGAAAGCATCGTACACCTGGACCGCACAGACAAGGACTTCACCCACGCCCCCAGGTGGCTACCTCAGGATAGGTTCACCAAGCAGAACGGCTCGGCCTATGTGAACTACAAGGGCCAGGACATGGTCTACATCCCGATGGACCACAGGGAGTACAGCGATACGGGCCTCATCGGGAACCCCTTCCGCGCCTCCGCAGAGAAGGGCGACAAGATCCTGGACATCGTCTCAGACTACTTCGCCGCTTTCATACGGGAGTTGAAGGAGTTCAAGGTTGAGGCGACCGACCGTGACTACACCGCCGGCAAAGTCTAGGACTCGGGGCAGTGGGCTGAGAACTGAGCAAGGACCACGAGTGGGAGAGTAGGCGATGGGGTGATGGGGAGATAAGGAACCCTTCTCCCACTCACCCACTCGTCCCCTCTCCAGCTCAGTCCTAAGACCTCATGGCTCAGTCCTGATGTTGAAGGAGCTGCTGAGTTGGAAACTGAGGGATCTCGTAAGGACCAGTTGGCCGAGAGGGCCTACGCCCTCGCCTTCGACTACGAGCGCCGCTACCACAACTGCCCGCAGTGCGTCTTTGCGACCTTACAGGAGGTTCTGGGCATCGGCGACGACGCTGCCTTCAAGGCAGCCTACAGCCTCTCCGGCGGAGGAGCCAGGATGAGCAAGGGCACCTGCGGCGCCCTGGTGGGCGGAATGCTGGCCATCGGCTCGGTCTATGGGCGGGACAAGCAGCACTTCGATCAAAGGGGATATTCGGATGCCTCCAGGGTAGCCAAGAAGCTGTTCGACCGCTTCGTGGAGGAGTGGGGCAGCCCCATCTGCACGGACGTCCACTTGAAGCGGTTCGGCCGCAGATTCGATTTGTGGACGGAGTACGAGGCGTTCGAGGCCGCCGGTGCGCACAAGGACAAGTGCCCCACCGTGACCGGCAAGACAGCCAGGTGGGCGGTGGAGATCCTCCTCGACGAGATGGAAGGGACCGGCAAGTAGCCTGGGAGGGAAGTATGCCGAAGACTATTGCGCTCATCGCTACTCTCGACACCAAGGGAGAAGAGGCGCAGTTCGTCCGCGAGCAGATTGAGTCGAGGGGTCACCGTGTTGTGCTGGTTGACCCCGGAACTCTAGGAGAGCCAGTGGTGCCGGCCGACATAACTCGCGATGAAGTGGCGCGAGCCGCAGGCGTGCCCTCGATCGCGGAGGTTCGGGGTTGGGGCAACAAGCAGCGGGCCATGGAGACGATGGTCCTCGGGACCACTGTGGTGGTGACCCATCTGGCCCAGACGGGAGAAATCCACGGGGTGATCGGAATCGGCGGGGGAGCGGGCACCTCTATCGCCACTGCTGCCATGAGGGCCTTGCCTCTCGGCTTTCCGAAGCTGATGGTCTCGACCATAGCGGCCGGCAAGCACTACTTTGGAACTTTCATGGGCATCAGGGATCTCACGATGATGCACTCGGTGGCCGACATCCTGGGGCTCAACCCGATCATACGAAAGGTGCTGGCCAACGGGGCTGCCGCTATCTGCGGCATGGCCGAAGTGGAGCTGGGGATCGAGCGCGGTGACAGGCCATTGATCCTTGGCACCATGTTTGGGACCACCACTCCATGCTTGATGAGAGCGAAGGCGATCTTGGATCAGCATGGGTACGAGGTCGTCGTGTTTCATCCTAACGGGACGGGAGGACCTGCCATGGAGGAGCTAATCGAGCAGGGAATCGGGGACGCCGTGCTCGACCTCTCGGCCCACGAGATCTCGGGCCATCTTTTCAACGACATTATGGGAGCTCCCAACCGGCTGGAGGCTGCGGGAAAGCTGGGATTGCCCCAAGTGGTGGGCCCTGGAGGAAACGACTTCCTTGTGCTCGGCCCTCCCGATGAGATACCTGCTGAGCACAGGCATCGTCTGGCCTACCGCCACACGCCCGAGATGACCCTGTGTCGGGTCACGGCCGAGGAGATGGTCCAGGTGGCCTCTGTGATAGCTGAGAGGCTCAATCGTGCAACCGGCCCGGCTGCGGTGGTGGTGCCGCTGAGGGGTTTCTCCTTCCCCAGCAGGGAGGGTCATCCCCTTTACGACCCGGAATCCGACCAAGCCTTTGCGCGCACGATCAAGGAGAAGCTGAGCGAGCGGGTCCAGTGCGTGGAGGTAGATTGCCACATCAACGACCCGCCATATGCCGACACGGCAGTCGCGCTCTTAGAGGAGTTGATCGGCAGGAAGCCATCCTCGCACAGGAGTGCCGGTTTCCGGTCCCATGACTCGTTGCTCGGAGGCAAAGACCGTTAGATTCTGGGGAGGAACCAGGTGGACAAGAAATACGACTTGGTCTGCTGGGGAGATGCGGCTCTGCGGCTGACCCCACCCAACTTCGAACGGCTGGAGCAGGCCACCATGCTCGAGATGAGCGTGGGGGGGAGCGAACTCTCCTGCTCAGTGGGGGCAGCCAGGCTGGGGCTGAGGAGCGCCTGGTTCGGCAAGCTGCCCGACAACGCCCTGGGCAGGAAGGTCGTGACCCTCACGAGGTCCCACGGGGTGGACATGAGCCACGTCTCCTGGGTCCCGAACAGTCGACTGGGCATCTACTACGTGGAGATGGGCGCCAGTCCCCGCCCCAGCGAGACGGTGTACGACCGACAGCACTGCGCCACCACCACAATGCAGCCTTCGGACTGGGACCTGGAAGCCCTCCTATCCAGCGCCCGGGTGCTGCACTCCAGCGGCATCACTCCTGCCCTCGGAGCCAGCTGTCGGGAGACCATGGAGGTGGCCCTCAAGCTGGCCAGGGACCTTGGTACGATCAACAGCTTCGACTTCAACTTCCGATTCCGCCTCTGGAGCGCCGAGGAGGCCCGGGTGTATCTTTCCAGGGTCTTCCCTCTCCTGGATATCCTGATCACTACCAGCGATGACCTTGAGTTGGTCTTCAATCTGAAGGGAACCCCGGAGGAGAACGCTGCGTGGATGAAGAAGGAGTTCGGGATCGGGATCGTCGCGGTGACGATCCGGGAGGCTCCGACGGTGCTGCGCGGCACGTGGCGGAGCATCGCCCTGGCAGATCGGTTATACAAGGGACGGGTGACGGAGCTGGAGCTGATCGATAGGGTGGGCTCGGGGGATGCCCACGCCGCCGGCTTCCTGTATGGCTATCTCGCGGAGAACGATCTCCAGCGAGCTGTGGAGATCGGGGATGCCATGGGCGTCTTGAAGCACTCCATCCCCAAGGACTTCGCCTACTTCACCAAGGAGGAGGTGCTTCGCTTCGCCTCTTCCTCTGGCGGGACCAAGATACTGAGGTAGTAACGATGGCTGGGAGCATCTACCGCATCAGGCCGGTACTCACCGGGACTATGAAGGTCGACCAGGGCGCCTACCTCACCTGGGGGGGAGGTGTGGGCAAGGAGGTAGTGATCCCGGCGACCGCGTGGGTGATCGAAGGAGCCCCTTACCCGATCCTGGTCGACACAGGGATGGCCGACAGCGAGCGGGCCAGCAAGTGGCACCACGACGGCATCCAGGAACCAGGCCAGGACATGCCCAGCCAGGTGCGGAAACTGGGCATCGATCCAGAGGAAGTGGTACTGCTGATCCTGACACATCTGCACTGGGACCACACCCACAACATGAAGGCGTTCAAGAACGCCAAGCGGATCGTGCACCGACGCGAACTCGCCTTCGCCTTGGACCCGATCCCGCAGTACTACCGGTCCTACGAGGCTTATCAGCTGGGACTCGAAGCCCCGTTCAAAGGGCTGGAGTTCGAGCTGGTGGACGGCGAGAGGGAGGTACTCCCCGGGATAACTGTGTTCCCGACTTTTGGGCACTGCCCGGGACACCAGGCCGTCGAGGTCCGGACCGAGCGCGGTCCCTACGTCATTGCCGGCGACGCTGTAATGGTGTACGAAAACCTGCGGGGCGATCCAGAGGCCCGGATGCCGCTGATCCCGCCCGGCCGCTTCACGGATGCCATCGCGTCCTGGGAGAGCCTCAAGGCGATCGCCGGACGCGCCACCCACGCCCTGCCGGGGCACGACATGAGGGTTTTCGACAAGGAGGTGTACCCATAGTGTCAATGCTTCCTGTTGATCTAGTAGTCTTCGATCTGATGGGTACCGTGGTGAAGGATACCGGGGTGATGGAGAATGCCCTGAAGGGCGTCCTGACCCAGTACTCCATCCCATTTGCCCAGTCCGACCTGGGGACGATGCGTGGCGCCGGCAAGGTTGCCGCCTTCCAGGGCCTGATCGAGCGGACCATCGGCGCCGGCAAGGGTCCTGAGTGGAGCCAAGCAATTGCGGGGGAGATGTACGTTACCTTCAAGCAGATGCTTCGGGAGGGATACGAAAAAGGGCCGACCCAGGAGATCCCTGGCGCCGAGGTCACCATGCGGTGGCTGCGGGAGCACGGCGTCAAGGTAGCCGCTACCAGCGCGGTGGACACCGATCTCACGGAGCCGATGCTCCAGCGGTTGGGCTGGGCCGAGGGGATCTTCGACTGCAAGGTGGCTACGGAGGAAGTACCGCAGGGGCGGCCGGCGCCCTACCTGATCTTCCTGGCCATGATTAGGACGGGGACGGTCGACATGCGGCGGGTGGCTGCGGTCGGCGACACCCCCGTGGACCTGAAGGCGGGGACCAACGCCGGCGCCGCGTGGGTGATAGGCGTGCTGAGTGGCGCGCACTGCCTCGAGACCCTGGGCGCGACGCCCCACACCCACATCCTGAACAGCGTCGCCGACCTGCCGAGGCTTCTGAAAGGTTAGGACGTAACAGGGAGACAGGGAGACAGGGAGACGGGGAGAGAGGATTGGGTGCAAGGTTTTCGGCTCTGGGTTCTGTTCGCTGGTGACCAATAGGATGACTGACAGCTCGCCCGGGCGTGGGATGAGAGGAGGAGGGTCCAAGATGGAGCGGCATATACCGGAAACGATGCGTGCCGCCGTAGCCTTCGGTTCTGGCACCCTCAGGGTTGTGGACAGACCGGTCCCGAGGCCGGGGCCCGGCGAAGTACTGGTAAAGGTCGCAGCCTGCGCCATCTGCGGCAGCGATCCACCCATCCTGTCCCATCCACTGCGCGGGCAGCCACCGTTCGGGGAGTTTACGCCGGGACACGAGTGGGCGGGCATTGTGATGGCGATGGGCGACACGGTGGACGAGTTTCGGGTAGGTGACCGCGTTGCTGCCCAGGCTCATCGGGGCTGCATAAGGTGTTGGTCAAGCCGTGACGGCGATGCGGTACTTGGGGATCATAAGGGCGCCCGAGTTCTGCTGGGGTTTAGGCGCCTTTCCGTTGCGGAAGGAAGGGCGTAGTGTGCGGAAACCTCGTCCAGTGCCTCCGTTGCACCGCTGCGAGAGAATAGGGTGCTCCTCGCCAAACCATCAGCGACAAGGAGCAGAAGAGACCATGTTCTGGTTGACGCTTGCCCAGATCCTGTCATCACTCTTCGATCTGGCTGCTGGCAGACAGAAACGCGACTTCGAGAAGGATCTCGATATCCTCGTCCTCCGTTACCAACTCCGCCTCCTACGGCGCACGGTTCCCCGCAAACCACGCCCTTCGCCATGGCAGAGACTGGTCCTTGCCGTCCTCGCTGCCAAGCCCAAGGATGTGAGCCTGCGTGTCGGCAGTCACTGGTACCAGAACGCCTTACCGGAGTCCAAACGCGAACGCCGAGCGTTGGATCCGGTCGGCGAGAGAGGAATGCCTGGACCGACTGCTGATACTGCACCCGCGCCATCTCCAGCGAGTGCTCGGCGAGTACGCAGAGTACTACAACCATCGACGGCCCCAC
>JAJZQR010000170.1 GCA_021806765.1 Chloroflexota bacterium
CGAAAAACTCCCGCCAACCCCAATCCAGCGTGCCCAAGCCCCCTCTCCTGGCAACATCCCCCTACTCTCTCCTCGATCCCCTTCTCCCACCCGCTGCGTAAGCCCGGGAATACGGCGCATTGACGCTGAAGAAGGTCCTGTCTAGAATGTCGCTCCAGCACACAAGAGAGTCCTGTCCCTTCGGTTACCGGTCAGGCCCTTACGGTCGCCATCGGTCACTTGGCGTATGGCGTCGCCATAGACTCGTGTTGTCGATGGGCCATCACTTCCACCAAGGTTCACCATGGATCAAGGCATCTCAAGGCTCTCTCGTCTCCCAGTGATTTCACGCATCAGCGCCTCGATGCGACCAGTCCATCTGGCACGCCGGTTCCAGGAGACTGTAGCTCTTGCTGCCCTCCTGCTCCTTGGTCTATCGGTGCGAATATGGATGGCGCCCAAGGTCAGCTTCCTTCCAGACATCGTTCAGTTCAAGTACTGGGGGGAGGAGATGGCCAGGGCCCCCCTGAGCGAGTTCTACAGGACGGCCTATCCCCCCAGCGAGATCTTACCAGGCTATCTGTACGTCTTGGCTGCTATCGAGCATCTCCGAGCGTGGATCGCTGGCCCCGTCTCTATGCTCGATGATTACGTTTTCTGGGCGAAACTCGTGCCGATCGCCGCTGACATTGGGTTGGGGATCATTGCCTTCTGGTTGTGTCGCCCATTCTTGGGTCCTGTCCGTTCACTCATCGCTGCCGGTCTCGTACTGTTCAACCCTGGCGTCGCCGTCGCCAGCACCGTTTGGGCGCAGGCTGACTCTCTAGGAATGGGCCTGTCCATGCTAGCTTTCGGGGCTCTGGTGAGGGGCAGCCCCGTGGCGGCGGGAGCACTTGGTGCCCTTGCCTTCGTGACAAAACCACAGTACACGCTGTTCCTAGCTGTGGGTGGTGTAGCTTACCTTGGCCGTGAGTTTCGGCATCTATCATCCCTGCGAGGGGCCAAAACCAAGGTGGCTTGGTTCAAGTGGGCATTCTCGCAGTTCCTCCTGCCTGCTTGCTCGCTGGTCGCTGCACTGCAACTACTGCTGATGCCCTTTTCCGTGTCGATCTGGCCGGGACCACACGTGCAGTGGACTCTTCGTGGGCTGCTTATGGTGGCCACTGGCAAGTATCCTGTGACCAGCTTTACCGCTTTCAACTTGTGGGGGACTCCCATTGCCGGAATGGAACTGCCGGATGCTACAAGAGGCTTCCTATCCTTGAGCTATCAGACCTGGGGTCTCCTGCTCTTCTTGGCGGTGATCGCAGTATCCTTGTTCTTCACGTGGACTCACACTGACGACTTCCCAGCCCTGTTGTGGGCCTCCTTTGTCGTTTCTTTCGGCTTCTTCGAGCTGACCACCAGGATGCACGGGCGCTATCTCTTTCCCGCGCTCCCTCTTCTCGCTGTAGGATCTGTCTTTCGTCGGTGGATGATTCCTTACTACGTGGCTTTGTCGGCACTGTACCTTGTCGACACTTGGTACTCATGGGAGCTGTGGGTGTCAGGAGGAAAGGACATGACGTTCGCTGGTATTCTCGACTTGGCGACTGCCGCCTCTGTTTTCTCCGTTCTACTGTTCCTCTCCTCTTTTATGGTCACGATAGTTTCCATGCGCCGCCGGAACACCAGTGCCGCGTATTCAAATTCGCTGAGGCACACGCATGGCAGTTGACCTTCCATGGTTGGTGAGGAATAGGGGGCCGCGTACAGTCAACCATACAGGCCGAGAAGGCAGGATGCGTCTCCTGGTCATGCTGTGGCTCACGGTCTTGTCCTTCTCGTTTGCCTTGGCAGTCAATGTTGCCCTGTTCGATAGGACGACTCTGTCGGGAGCCTCCAGGCTGTGGTTGGGGTCCCTGGTTTTCTGGTTCGCCGCAACTTTGATCTGGTGGACCCGCCCAAGGGGCGTTCAGGGTAGACTGCACTTCAATACCTACGAGTTGACGTCATTGTTGTGCGTCACGCTTCCCATGGCACTAGTGAGCATTGGACTGGTGGTGGCCAGTTACGTCTCGGAACAGCTGCACGGCTATCTGTATTCCACGCTTTACTATGCCCGCCTGTGGTCGGACAGATCTTGGCCCGTGATGCTCCTGGCAGCGGTGCTGATCGGCTATTCGGTTGCGTGGACCGGGCGGGGTTTCTTATCCAAGCGGGGTGAAGCAGTCCCATTCCGAACGGCCCTTGTATCGACACTATCTGGGCTACCTTCCCTGCTGCCGGTCGCTGTCACCGCAATCGGGCTGGTGTTGGCATCGGTTTCGCTTTCCATGATCAACGTCAACTTCTGGCGGTACTGGGCAACCTCCGATGGCTGGGTCGTTACTGCTCACTACCCCTCAACATTCACTGACTCGGTCCAGGTGGCAATGGGAGGTGGTTCTAAGTATTTTGTCTCCTACCCATTGCTGCCGTCATTGTTGACCCTGTCCTATGGGTTCCTGGGCCACACTACTTTGGCAAGTTACCTTCCCATTATTGCGGGCAATACCCTGCTACCGCTCGCCGTTTTTGCCTTGTTAAGAGAGATGACCGGGAGAGACCTGCTCGCTTTCTTATTCGCAGTCTTGGCGGCGTCGTTTCCTCTGCTGCGCAGCTACACTATGGATGTGGGCGAGGCCGATGGGTTACTGATGACCGTCCTGGTGCTGGCGGCATACTCAGGACTACGAGCGAGCAGGGATGATAGGCTTTCGGTTCAAGTGGTAAGCGCTGTTGTGGCAGGTGTGGCTGCCTTGGCCCGACCTGAGGGGGTCTTCTACATGGCCGCAATGTACATGGTGGCTGCTGTAGTGCGTTGGAGACAACGCCGGTACTGGGCATCCCTATTGCTTACCAGCTTGATCATTGTGGGGTTCTCTGGAATCCTTTTCCAGGAGTATGGCACGATCTGGCCGGACAACTATCGGTTCTCCGCGACTATCAGCCTCTCGAACTTCTTCGAGACGCTGCAGGTTGTCCAACAGAGTGGACTTGTGAGGATGTGGGCTGCCGCTCTGTCGATTTCTCCGTGGTCGTTAGTCTTGGCAGTGCTAGTAATGGCGTCTGTTCTGGCATTGGGTAGTGTCAGCATGCTCAAGAGAGACTCCACGCTGATCTGGATGCCCGCCGCGGCATTGGGGAATGTGGTCATGGCGTTGGCTGTAGGTCCGGTTCCAGCCGAGGCCACCAAGTACCACGATTTCTTCCGGCACATCTCCTACGGTTTCCCTTTGTTGGCCGTGACGGTGGCCTACGGGGTCAACTACCTGTGTGTCCGCTGTCGTCACTCTTGGGTGAGAGCAGTGGTGTATGGAGCGATTGCCTTGCTGGTGCTGGGCCAGCTCTCCCTGCTGGAGGGCCCGGTGACTCCCGGAAATCCCGCCACTACTCCCCTCATGACTTCGGACGTCCACGTCATGGCTACCGAACTGCTTATCGACCCGTATCCGTTGCCGGTCATGGAGTTTCGCCGGTCAGACTCGCGATACGTCCCCGATGCCGCGGAGTACATGGCCCGTTTTCCCGACAACGTCAACCAGCACTACGCCGGTGCGGACATCAGGCGGGTGGGGAATGCCCTGGACTACTACCGGGCGGCAATGATGCTCTTCATTTGGTTTCTGGCACTCGGCGCTCTGCCCTTCTTGTTTAGCGTGAGGCGACGCCGATTGTCCGCGCCCCAAGACCTTGCAGCAACGGTGGAATCTGCCGGGGATTGACTGTAACGGCAGCGTGGGATCGGCTTCTCTCAACCTCATCCGGCGTTACCAAGAGAATGGCGCCCGATGCGGATACGGAGATGGTCCTCACTGCCCAGGCAATCCGCTCACGTTCTGGATGTCGCTGATCTTGGGGCCGCCGGACGTCGGTTGGACGGCGAAGGTGGCGCTGCCCTGCAGGGTCTGGGCGGGAATAGAGAGGGGGCCCTTGACGGCTATGACCTGAACCGTGAAGCTGGCATTCACGGCCTGCTCGTCGGGGGCAGGCTTAGGGGCGGGACTGAGGTCGAGTCTCTGCACCGACATCTCGATGGTGATGCCTCGCTGGCTGGCCTGGCTCTGGATGGTGTCCCCAATCTGCTTCGTCTGTTCGGTGGCATTGCCGGTGGTGAGGCTTTGAGCCTTCTGATAGTCTCCGGCGGTCACGGCGTCGAACCAGCCTCGCACCAGGGACTGGGCCTGCTCCTGGGTCACCCCCGGCACGGGCGTGGGGGTTGCCGGGGGTGGGGTCGGGGTGGGGGTGGGCTGCTGGGTTGGAGCCGGGGTCGCCGCAGGGACGGTTTCAGTCGGTGACGTGCCCTGGCCCGCCGCAGTCTGGCATGCGGCGAAGGCCAGAGGCACGGCGAACAGTCCGACCATCGCCAGCACCCTCCCCATGGATCTCAGCCTGTTCGATCGGCCCTTTCTGGTAGACACTGAGCCCGCCCTCCTCGCGTCGAAGAGTCGCCTCTAGGGCGGGGGTTTATCCCCCGCCGCCGGACGGGCCGGCAGAGACGCCGGCCCCTACGTCGGGCGCCAAGGCGCCGCGGTTGCCGGAAGTCTCCACTTGGCAAGGAACGGGCCACTAGATGCCCCTACCGGGACAACTCCTGCAGCTTGGCCTCGGCAGCGTCCAGCCTGGGCATCGCCCTCTCTCTCCCCAGCACCTCCATGGTCTCGAAGAGGGGCGGTGCCGCCGTTCGGCCGGTGCTGGCTACCCTCAGGACCCCGAAGAGTTGCCCCGTCTTCACCCCCAACTCCTCAGCGAGGGGGCGGATCGTCGCCTCCAGGGTGGTGCGGTCCCAGGTAGGGAGACCGGCGATCCGCTCCCTGGCCGTCCTCAGGGCCGCCAGGCTGCCTTCCGCCGTCATCCCCTTCTGTACCAGGAGCGAGCCGTCGTACTCCAGGGCATCGGCGAAGAAGAAGTCGGTGAACTCCACGATGTCGCTCAGCTTGCGGATCCGCTCCTGCACCAGGGGAACCACCCGCTCCACGTAATCCCGCTCCTGCTCGGTGGCCAGCCCGGCCCTCTCCAGATAGGGCATCACCCGGGAGGTGAGATCTGAGACGGTGAGCTGCCGGATGTAGTAACCGTTCATCCAGTCCAGCTTGGTGATGTCGAAGATTGCCCCGGTCTTGTTGATCTTCTCGATGGTGAAGTACCGGATCAGCTCTTCCCTCGACATAATCTCTGTGGTGGCATCGTAGGCCCACCCCAACAGCGCCAGGTAGTTCATCATCGCCTCGGGCAGGTAGCCCATGTCTCGGTAGGCCAGGACCGAGGTGGCGCCGTGCCGCTTGCTCAGCTTCGCCCGGTCCGGACCCAGGATCTGGGGGACGTGGGCGAACTTGGGAGGCTCCCAGCCGAAGGCCTGATACAGCAGGATGTGCCGGGGCGTGCTGGAGATCCACTCGTCGGCGCGCATGACGTGGGTGATCTCCATCAGATGGTCGTCCACCAGGTGGGCCATGTGGTAGGTGGGGTATCCATCGGACTTGATCAGGACGAAGTCGTCCAGGGCGGCGTTGGGGAAGGTGATATCCCCGTGAATCAGGTCGTGGAAGCTGGTGGATCCCTCCAGGGGAACCTTGAAGCGGACGACAGGGACTATACCTTCGTCCAGCTTGGCCTTGACCTCTGCCTCCGATAGGCTGCGGCACAGGCGATCGTATCCAGGCGGCTCCTTGCGGCGCTGCTGCTCCTGGCGCATGGCTGCCAGTCTCTCGGGGCTGCAGAAGCAGTAGTAGGCGTCGCCCTGGGCGATCAGCCGGTCGGCGTGCTCCTTGTAGATGGGTAGCCGCTGCGACTGAAGGTAGGGCCCATGGGGTCCGTCCACCTCCGGCCCCTCATCCCAGTCCATCCCCAGCCAGCGAAGCCCGTCCAGCATCGCCTCCATGGCACCCTCGACCCTACGGGCCACATCGGTATCCTCGATGCGCACCACGAACTTTCCATGGTGGTGGCGAGCAAATAGCCAGTTGAAGACGATGGTCCTGAAGTTTCCTATGTGGGGGAGACCAGTGGGGCTGGGCGCGATCCTGGTCCTCACCACCTCTTTCTCAGTCATTTCCGCTCCTCGTATCCTCGAGTCTCACTCCGCAGCGCGGGCAGAAGGTGGCGTCGCCTGGAAGCGGGACGCCGCAGCTGGGGCAGCTTTCCGCCTCGGGCTGAGTTGCCTCGAAGGGCTCTTGCGGCTCCTCCGGCGCGGCTTCTCGGTTGATGGCTTCCAGTTCCGACTCCCGCTGGGCGAGCTCCGCCTGGATCTGGGCGATCCGTTCCGCGCGGCTGCGAAGGTCCTCGTGGATTGGCTCCCCCTGCTGGTGCAGTTCGAGCACCCGCTGGCCGATCAGCCGCATCTCTTCGTCCCTCTGTGCTTTCAGGCTGCCAATCTGGGATTTCACCCGATTGGCCCTCAGGAAGCGATCCAGTTCGAAGCTGGCCCTGTCGACGCCCCGTTTCAGAGAGCCCATGAAATCCATCATGTCGTCTCCCTCCATCTTCCGGTTCTGACTTCTGGGTTCTGGGTGCTGAGCGCTCAACCCAGAACTCAGAACCCAGAACCCTTCCTGCGGCCGCGCAGCCAGGCGAGGCAGTCCTCCAGGTCGCCGGGCAGCGGCGAGCGAAAGGTCAACCTCTCCCTGGTCAGAGGAGAGTCGAAGGACAGAAGAGCGGCGTGGAGGAACTGCCTTCTCAAGCCGTTGGGTCCACGCCCCGAGCCATACAATCTATCCCCCGCCACCGGGTGCCCGATGAAAGAGAAGTGCACCCTGATCTGGTGGGTCCGACCGCTGATGGGTTTGGCTTCCAGGTAGGTGTAGCCCTCCAGCCTCTCCAACACCTGGAAGTAGGTCTTCGCCGATTTGCCCTCCAGCTGGACGGCCATCTGCTGGCGACGGACGAGATCGCGCTCGATGGGCAGGTCGATCAGCCCTCGGTCGTCGGCCAGCCCTCCCTCCACCAGGGTCAGGTAGCGCTTCTCTGTGGTACGCTCCTTCATCTGGTGCTGGAGTTCGGTAAGAGCCCTGGGGGTCCGGGCTACCACCATCAGGCCGGAGGTGTCCTTGTCCAGCCGGTGAACGATGCCCGGCCTGCCCGGGCTCGGCACCCCTCGGATCTCCGGATATCGGGCCACCAGCGCGTCCACCAGGGTCCCCGTCAGGTGACCCGGCGATGGATGGACTACGACCCCTGGCTGCTTGTCGATCACCACCGCCTCCGGATCCTCGTAGACGATGCAGAGGATGGGGAGGTTCTCGGCGGGCTCCGAGGGACGCTCCTCGGGCTGGGTGACCTCCACCTCGTCCCCCTCGGCCAGCCGCGTGCCGGCCTTGGGCAGCATCCCGTTGACGGTGACGAGACCCTCTTCGATCGCCCTTTGCCACGCCGCCCTCGATCGCTCGGGGTTCACCTTGGCCAGGAAAACGTCAAGCCGGGTCCCTTCGTCTTGCTCCGTTACGAACTGTCTCACTTCTTCGGGTTGCCGCCGGCAGAATCTTGGCCGGAGGGGCTGGTGAGAAGGTGATAGGCCAGGATGATCACGCCGATGACGATCGCCGAGTCGGCCACATTGAAGACCGGCCAGTAGGTGAGGTCGACGAAGTCGAACACGTGGCCCAGGCGTACCCGGTCGATCAGGTTCCCCAGGGCTCCGCCCAACTGCATACCCAGGCATACGGCCAGGGAGGTCTTGTGGGCCGGGACGAATCTCTGGCCGACCAGGATGCCGCCCACCACCAGGACCCCCACCGCGATGAAGAACAGCGACTGGTTCTGGAGCAGCCCGAAGGCGGCGCCACGGTTCTCCACGTAGGTTAGCTTGACGATGCCGCCGATGAGGGGGATGGAAGGGGTGCCCGCGCTCAGCAGCAGCTGGCGGATGGCGTACTTGCTTGCCTGGTCCAGCACCAGGACGGCCAGCGCCGTCAGGAGCAGCAGGGTCGTCCGAAGGGATGCTGCTCCGGTGCGGCTGCCTTCCGGCTTCAGCTCAGCAATGGTGGTATGTTCCTCGTTGGTCAGTGTTGACCCTCCTGTCGCCTCTTGCACCGAATGCACAAGATGGCCTGAGGCAGAACCTCCAGCCGCTCCAGCGGAATCGGCTCTCCACAGTTGGAGCAGATACCGTAGGTGCCCTGCTCGAACTTGCGGAGAGCGTCCTCGGTAGCCTGGAGCTGCCGGCGTAAGTTCATCTCCAACGCCAGGTCCTTCTCGTGCTCGAAGGTCTCGGTGCCGATATCGGCCATGTGATTACCGTAGTGCTCGTACTCGGTGGTGGTGCTCAACCCATCGGAGTGGAGGTAGCCCATAGCGTCGATCTCCTCCTGCAGCCGCTCGCGCTCCTCCAACAGCTTCTCTCGCAGATCCTCCATCGTTGTGGCCATAGTCCACCACACCGCCTTTCAGATAGGCTCCGTTCTGCCGAACCGCCCATCCTGGATGGCAAGCGCCATGCCTTCCAGAAGGATTCTATAGCTCGGGTGGGGGAATGGCAAGGCGACCACGAGGATGGGCCAGCGCTTCCGTGTTTAGAGTGAGCCGGGGGCTTTCCCGCGGAAGGGATCGGTGAGCCAGTGATCCAGCCGCAACACGGTGCTGGAGGCGTAGATGTCATCACGAATCGCCGACTCAGGAACGAAGTCAGTTCCCTCAGACCCCGGTCCCAGCAGCCGCAACGATACTATGCCCAGGGGCTTGGCCTCAATGGGCTGCACTTGGATCGTGGAAGGAAGGGGAATAGTGGGGGTGGTATACCAGGTTACGCCCTGCTCGAGGGTCAGCCACTGAGATTGTTCGCCGATCTGCACACGCGCTTCTGTCTTGGAGAAGGCCAGGATCCCCACTCGCAGCCTCCCTTCGGATGCAGGACCGGCCATCTCACTGAGCCCTTCAGCGAACTGGAAACCGTGGCTTGTCACCCCAACCGTGAACGGCTTGTCGATGGAGACAGCCAGGCTCCCCCGTTTCCTCCAGAGGGTCCACGGGGACTCTCGAACTGTGTCGCGGCTTCGATAGAGAGAGATGCCACCCTCAGACCATACCTTGTCTTCGAGGTCTAATCCCTCTACTCGCGGATCGTTGTCGGGACCTAGCAGATAGTAGTCGTAGTCCTCGTCGGGCAGCAAATGATGATAGCCGCGCCATACCTGCTCGGTGTCGAACCATCCGTAAACGTCGGCGTGGAGCAGTTCCGCCATCGCCATCGCCCTGATCCGCATCGCCCAGCGGTTCCTAAGCTCCTCGACACTCTGCATGGCGAAGATGTGGTTCTTGCGGATCTGAATGCGGTCCGGGGGAGTTGGGTACTGAAAGCGACCGGCGATGAACACCTTGGAGCCAGGCTCGATCAGCTTGCCCATATTGTGGAGGCCTGACGCAACCTCATTGGGGATGGAGAGCCCCCAGCCCTTGGCGCTGAACCAGAAGGTCTCGTAGCTGTTGTAGGCCAGATAGGCGGTGGATACCAGGAACAGTGCGGCAACGGCCGCTCTCAAGTGCCATGCCTTGCGTCTGCTCCAAAGATCGGTCGCGGCGATGACCACGAGGCCGTAAGCCAGGGGACCGGAAACTGCCAGCAGTTTGAGATAGCCGTATTTGAAATCGAGCACGAATCTATCGACCAACAGGTATGCCAAGAAGCCCAGCAGGACCGCAGCAGCGCGCGATTCCCTTCTCGCCATCCGCACGGCGCCCACGATCGCAACGGCGAGAATGATCCACGAGACCGGTTCGGCAAACGGGGTCAACACCGGCCCCAGGAAGGCCAGGGGGCCGCTGCCCTCGGCGTCGTGGACCCAGACGTAGGCTTTCATGCCCAGAGCTGTGCTGGGAGGCTCGAAATCGGTCACTCCCCAGCCTTCGCTCCAGTTGTCGCCGATGTCCTGGACCTGTTGGATAGCCCCCCGTATGAAGTACCAGTTTGCCACGTGCCAGTGGCTGGGCAGTCCAAGAAGCAGGGCCAGTCCGGCTACCGCAACGGCTCTTCGCAGCGGGATAAAGTTCCGCTTCTGCATCACCATGAGGACCGCGACCGGCAGCAGAGTGAAGACGTAGTGGAGACCGATCCCGCGGTAATACGAAGTCAGCCCCGTAGCGATGCTAAGCCCCGCCAGGGCCAAACGCTGCTTCCCTCCCCTTTCCAGGGCGCCTACGAAGGCGGCTGTGCCGAGCGGAATGGCGACCAGCGAGCCCATCTGGGGTCCGTAGCCGTAGGATGCGAACCACAGGGGCAATCCCAGCAGGGAGTAGAAGAAACAGGACAGGGACGCTTGCCGCCGTCCCAGTCTGTAGATCTCTCGAAAGAATATGTACCATGCGGGTACGCTGAGCCCCAACAGGCAGTAGATGGAAGGCATGTAAACCTGGAAGGGAAGGCTGCCGCTCAGCGCGCTGGCCGCTGCCATAGTGTATTGGAAGGCGAAACCGTAGAGGCTGATACCCTCCAGAAAACGCTCCGACAGGCTGTGTGGCCCTCCGATGGTGGGGTAGTTGAGGATGTAGTTGGCTGCCGGGTAGTAGACTTCCTCGTCGGTGTTCAGCGACAGCAAGCCCAGAGAGCGCTGGATGACGTGAGGTGCCAGTGCCAGGATGATCAGGCCAATTCCGAGGAAGAGAGGAGCTAGAGACTCGGCCGTCGGCTGCCAGCTCTTGCTCTGTGACCGATGCTTCTCGGCGGGCGGGGCTGAGAGCAGGGCAGGCAAGGAGCGGGCGCGAGAGGCCAGGTGCCTGCTCCTTTGAAGAGCGAAGCCGTTGAGGATCGCGGCCAGGAAGATGACGACGTAGATGCCCAACCGGACACCGACAACCAGGTTAACCACAAACAGCGTGAGGACCAGGAGACACCATCCGACGATGGGCGTCAGGAGAAGCTCGTAGCCTCGCCACTCTTTTGGCAGCAGCAGCCGGGTTGCGCCGGCACCCACGAAGAACAGCAGGCCCAACAGGACTGTGACTACCCAGAATCCCTCCAGGGCTGTCTGCAATTGCTCGGACACGTGACACCTTAGCGATGGGTGGTGATGGGGAAAAGGCAGGGCCCTCTTGCCTGGCCAGCGTGGCCCCGCTCTCGTTCGATCGAGGGCGTGTAGGTTGATCCCTGGCTGCGGCGATTATAGCAGCGCCCGCGAGAGGCGGGCAACCGGTGACGCCATCTTCCCCCTAC
>JAJZQR010000171.1 GCA_021806765.1 Chloroflexota bacterium
GATAGCTCGTGCCTTGAAAGGGGCTCTACCCCTGACCTCCGTCATCCTGATGACCGCCTACGACGACGAGGAGCAGCTGTTCAATGCCATCCGTGTGGGCGCCGCCGCCTACTTTCTGAAAGACCTCGGACCCGGCGAGTTGATGGACGGGATCCGGCGCGTGAGCCAGGGCGAGTACCTGATCAACGAGAGCGTCCTCTCGAAGCCGATGGTCGCATCTCGGGTTTTGAAGCAGTTCACCGATCTCGCCGTCGACGACAGAGAGGTGGAACCGCTCTTCATCCCCCTCTCCAACCGAGAGATCGAGGTTCTGGAGCAAATTGCCCGGGGAAACAGCAACAAAGAGATCGCTCGTGCGTTAAAGATAAGTGATCAGACGGTCAAGAACCACATCACTTCCATTTTGAGGAAACTGGCCGTCAACGATCGAACCCAAGCCGTCGTGTACGCCATACGGCACGGTTGGATCAAGATGGAGGAGTTGCCTGCATAGACTATGGCCGATACGTCCGCTTCCCAATCCGCAGGCCGGGGTCAACTGGACACGCTGTTGGACGGATTCCAGCGAGAGAAGGTGGCGGTGGCCGATCAGCGCAAGGAGATCGCGCTGCTGGTCAAGCAGGCCGTCGCCGAGATAGATCGTCTCTCGCAGCGCAATCGTGAACTCTCCTCTCAAATGCGCCAGTTCCAGTCCAACATCGAGGCCTTCTCTCGGGCTGAGATCCAGCAACGCTACTCGGCCTACCAGGAAGCCCAGATGCGGCTCTTCATGATGCAGAGCCAGCTGGAACAGCTGAGGGGTCGCCAGGCGAATCTGGAGAAGACCGAACAGCTGCTGACCAGCTTTCTGGAGGCGGCAGCTCTATTGAACTCCCCCGAAGGCAGCCCCTCGTCGACCGATGCGTCCTCGAAATCGAAAGCGGCCCAGCCGATGACGGAGGGAACCCCGGGCGACAACGCCCTCTCCTCCGTCGAACTGGCCTACCATCGGGTATCCCGAGAGCTTCAGGACGGCTCAGCCCAGGCCCTCAGCGATCTGATCCTGCGGGCCGAAGTATGCGAGCGGCTGGTGAAGGTGGATCCACAGAAAGCGAAAGAGGAATTGGTTGCCTTGAGGCGGGCCACCACAACCGCTCTCAAGTCCACCCGCCAACTGGTCCACGAGTTGCAGCCTCCCGCCCTCGAGGAACTGGGACTGATCGCCGCTCTTCGCCGCTACGTGGGAGTATCCCGCCCAGGCAACAAGCTACGGGTGGAACTCCAGGTGGCGGGTCCAGAGAGGCGGCTGAGCACCGGCGCCGAGCTGGCAGTGTTCAGGATCATCCAGGAGGCTCTCCTCAACGCGGCGCGGCATTCGGACGCCGACAGGGCCGAGGTGAAGATTCGCTTCGAACAGGAACAGGTGGTGGTCACCGTAGCCGACGAGGGTCGAGGTTTCGACGTGGCCTCTGCCCTGGCGGAAGCTGCCCAACGAGACTCCTCGGGGCTGACCGACATGCAGCTGCGGGCCCGGCTGACAGGCGCCAACCTGGAGATAAGCAGCAAGGTTGGGGCCGGTTGCATGATCAGCTTGGCCATTCCGGCCTAAGCCCCTCATCCCATCCCTTTCTACCAACTAGTACAATCATCCTATTGCCCAGTCCCTCGAGAGAGTCCACCATTTGGCCATCTTGGAGGAACGCTCCCCCAATTCCCACCCAGGGACTAGATGGAGCGACCGTTGAGACAGGACGAGCCTCTTCGTCGGGAAGGAGGGACCCTTATGGGCGATCTCGTGGGCCGAGCGTACGCGCGTGTGTGCGTGGATGGCCAGCGGGGCCAGAGCATGGTGGAATACGCACTAATTCTCACCTTCGTTGCCCTGGTAGTGATCACGGCGCTGGTCATCTTCGGCCCCAAGGTGGCGAATCTCTTCAACGATGCCGGCAGCCAGCTCACCAGGTAGTTATCTCAGGAACTAGTACTATCTTCCCATTGTTCATTGGAACCCCCGACCGCAATATGGCGGCGGTTGTTACAGCGGGTTTCACCCTTCGGCCGGAGTAGCCGAGCCCCCGGTCGTAGGGTAGCCAAGTGATGCGGAACCCGATTATGGGAGAAAGGAGGTGCAGCGTGAGCGACTTCATCAACAGGACCTATCTGCGGCTGGCCCTACGGGACGAGGAAGGTCAAGGTATGGTCGAGTATGGCCTTATCATCGCCCTGGTTGCCATCGTAGTCATCGCGGCTCTCGTCATCCTGGGCCCCAAGGTTGCCAACATCTTCAACAGTGCCGGCGACCAGCTCAACCGGTAGCTCCGACACAATCAAACGGCAAGGAAGACGGCCCCAGTGACCGCTGGGGCCGTCTTCCTTGCCGTCCGCAAGTACTATCTTCCTATTAGATACCTCTTCAGAACTGCCAGAACCCTACCGATCTTAATACTTGTAACTACACTCGCAGCTCTAGCTGCCAATCCCGAAAGGAAGGAGGTTCACCGTGCGCGAACTGATCGATCGGGCCTACCTGCGCTTCGCCCTGCGAGACGAGGAGGGACAGGGCATGGTCGAGTACGGTCTCATCATCGCCCTGGTTGCCATCGTAGTCATTGCCGCCCTCGTCATCCTGGGCCCCAAGGTTGCCAACATCTTCAACGATGCCGGCAAACAGCTCAACCGGTAGCTCGCGGCGCACCCCTTTGGGTAAGGATCCCATTCTCGAGGACCCGCCCCAGGGCGGGTCCTTTGGTTCCCGGTGCTGGTACCAATATCCTATTGCGACACCCCGGAGGGCGCTGCATAATCGCGCAACAAGGTTGAAGCTCTCTACACGTTCCCATCGCCGACGCCCCCGCTGAGCAACCTATCGGATCCGCCATCTCCATGCAGACGACGTCCACGGTGACTGTGAAATGAAAGAGGGCTGATCCGGTCAACCGACGATCATGGTGGTCGTCGGGATGGAAGCGAACATGGGCTTCTCGGCGGTGGTGATGGATAAGGTGCGGCTCACCAACTGAGAGCTGCAGACCCTGTCTATTGGGGGATTGGTCGGTGAACAGAAAGCGGATCGGCATCATCCTGGTCGTCTTCGGCATTCTACTGGCCCTGGGGGTTGGGATAGCCGTGTACATGCAGGCCGAGCAGGCTGCAGAAATCGCCAAGCGGACCCCGACGGTGGAGGTTGTGGTGGCGGTGGCGGATCTGCCGGAGCGAGTAGCGGTCCCCGCCTCGGCGGTGACGGTGGCGAAGGTTCCCGCCGATGTGGTGCCGGTAGAGGCTGCCACCAAGGTAAACAACGTGGTGGGCAAGTACCCTCTCACCCGCATCTACAAGAACGAAGTGGTCATCCAGTCCAAGCTGGCCGACAGCAGCGGCAAGACCGGTCCTGCCTTCGTTCTGAAAGAGGGCATGGTGGCGGTGACCCTGGCCGGCAGTGACCTGTTGACGGCTACAGGAGCCATTCGACCGGGAGACCGGGTAGACATGTTGCTGACGCTCCCGCTGCCACGGGTCCCGACTTCGGGTCAGAGCCAGGGACAGGCGCAGGCAGCCGCCAGCATCCCCCAGGTGACCCAGACCCTGCTTCAGAATCTGGAGGTCTTGCGGGTGGGCAGTTTCCCCGCCACCGGCCAACCGGAGGGAGGCGCCGCAGCGGGCAAGGGTGTCACCTTCCAGGTGAGCCACCAGGATGCGCTGATCCTGAAATGGGCGAAAGACTCGGGGGGCACCATAGACCTGGCGCTGCGCCATCCCTCCGACAAGGAGCCGATCTCTACCGAGGCCATCTCTGCCAACTACATCCTTCGCCAGTTCAAGTTCACCCTAGCCGAGCCATTGCAGTGATGCCAGCGACCGAGGACAGCGCGGACGGAGGTATCCCTTGACCCCCCAGAAGATTCGGGTCCTGATAGTCGACGACTTCGCGGATACTCGCGAGAGCATCGCCAAACTCCTCTACTTCGAGCGAGACATCGAGGTGGTCGGCTCCGCAGGCGACGGCCAGCAGGCCATCCAGTTGACCAAGGAGCTACGGCCGGACGTCGTCCTGATGGATATCAACATGCCGGGTATGGATGGCATCGCTGCGACCGAGGCGGTCTGTGCCGCGGTACCCGAATGCGAAGTGATCATGATGTCGGTCCAAGGCGAGCCCGACTACCTGCGCCGGGCCATGCTGGCCGGTGCTCGGGAGTACCTGGTGAAGCCCTTCACCGGTGATGAACTCGCGGGCAGCATCAGGCACATGTACGAGCTAGCCTCCGACAAACGGTCCCGGTTGGCAGCCGCTGTGAAGCCCGCCCCGGTGGTCCCGGCGACCGAAGCGGGGCCGGTGCTGTCGGGGCGGCTCATTGCGCTGTTCAGCCCCAAGGGTGGCGTCGGGCGAACCACGATCGCCACTAACCTGGCGGTGGCACTCCGCACGATGACCGGGAAGAGGGTCGCCCTGGTGGACTGCAACCTGATCTTCGGCGACATCGCGGTGATGCTGAACTTACACGCTAACACCACCATCTCCGACCTCATCCACGGCATCCGCACCCTGGACAAGGAGACCCTGGACCGGATCCTAGTGGAGCACAACTCTGGGGTTAAGGTGCTGCTGGGACCACCCCGACCGGAACTGGCGGAACTGATCACCGCCGATCACCTGCGAACGATCCTGAATCAGGTAAAGCTCCACTATGACTATGTGGTGGTGGATACCCCGCCCACCTTCGAGGACACCGTCCTGGCGGTGCTGGATCTCTCCGACCAAATCCTGCTGCTGTCAACCCCGGAGGTACCGGCTATCAAGAACGTGAAGCTGTTCCTGGAGGTGGCCGAGGCGCTTCACTACCCCCAGGAGAAGCTCACCCTCGTGCTCAATCGAGCGGACAGTACAGGAAGCATTCACGTGGAAGACATCGAGCAGAGCATACGGTTCAAGATCTCCGCCAGCATCCCCAGCGCCTGGCAGCTAGTATCCACCGCCGTGAATCAGGGGGTACCGGTTGTGACCTCTCAACCGGACAGCGCCGTGGCCAAGAGCCTCATGGAAATGGTCCGCCTGGTCGTGACAGAGGCGGACACCGAGGCAATACTGGAGAAAAACACGGTAGTGGCCAACGGGAGCCACGGTGCGAAGTCCGGACTAGGTCTCGGCAAGCTGAGGCTTTCTGCCCTTACCCCCTTCGCCTCGAGGAAAGGGGCTAACTGATGGGTCTTCTCAAGCGAATCGAAGGCTACTCGGCGCCACCCCCGCAACCGGTGCCGGCCGTGGGTCCAGCGACGTCGCCCCCACCCGCGCCGGAGGCGCCTCCGCGCCGGCCGGCCCCCACACCCACCGCCGACTCGGGACGCAGCATATCCCGGGATCTCAAGGCCCGAGTGCAGGCCAAGGTAATCGCGGAGCTGGATCCCAAGAGCGATCTGAGCAACGAGGCTCAGGTCAGGCACTCGATCCAGCTGCTGTTCGACCAGGTAATCGAACAGGAAGGTATAGTTCTCACCCGCATCGAGCGCCAACGGCTCTTCGAGGAGGTCTACGCGGAGATCCGGGGGTTTGGCCCCATTGAGCCGTTGCTTCAGGATGTCACCGTCTCTGAGATCATGGTGAACGGGCCCAAGGCGATCTACGTGGAGCAGCAGGGCAAGCTGCGGAAGACCGACGTGGAGTTCGACAGTGACGAGCACGTCATGCGGATCATCGATCGGATTGTGGCACCCCTGGGACGCCACATCGACGAGAGTTCGCCCATGGTGGATGCCCGGCTGCCCGATGGCTCCCGAGTGAACGCCGTCATCCCGCCTTTGTCGCTAGTGGGTCCCAGCATCACCATCCGGAAGTTCGCCAAGATACCACTGACGGTGGACGACCTGGTTCGCCTGGGAAGCATGACGCCGGAGCTGGCCGATTTTCTCAAGGCCTGCGTCCAGGCGAGACTGAACATCATCGTGTCGGGAGGCACCGGCTCCGGCAAGACGACTCTCTTGAACGTGCTATCCGGCTTCATTCCGGACGACGAGCGGATCGTGACCATCGAGGACGCGGCCGAGTTGCAGCTTCGCCAGGATCACGTGATGCGGCTGGAGTCTCGCCCTCCAAACATCGAGGGTAAGGGGGCAGTGCGCATCCGCGACCTGGTGATCAACGCCCTGCGAATGCGCCCCGACCGCATCGTCGTCGGTGAGTGCCGTGGAGCCGAAGCCCTGGACATGCTGCAGGCTATGAACACCGGCCACGACGGCTCACTGACCACGGGCCACGCCAACTCACCTCGGGACATCCTTGCCCGACTGGAGACCATGGTGATGATGGCCGGCATGGACCTGCCCCACCGGGCCATTCGAGAGCAAATCTCGTCGGCTATCGACCTGATCATTCAGCAGGCCCGGCTGCGGGATGGCAGCCGACGCATCGTCAACGTAACCGAGGTCCAGGGAATGGAGGGCGACGTCATCGTCCTGCAGGACATCTTCGGCTTCGAGCAGTTGGGTGAAGAGGCGGGAAAGATTATCGGCCGGATAAAGGCGACCGGAATCCGCCCCAAGTTCATGCCCAAGATCGAAGAGGCCAACATCCACCTGCCGCCATCGGTGTTCGGGGTGGCAGACAGGTTCTTCTAGGAGGACCCAGTGCCCTTTCTTCTGAGTTTGGTTGCCTTTGTTGGGCTGTTGATGATAGCGGCAGGGCTGGCGTGGGCCATACAGCCTACCCGCACCCTCATCGGTGATCGGCTAGCCCAATACGGAAGCCGGCAGCCCGGTCGGAGAGAACTGGGCGAGGTGGAGGAGCCGCGCCAGCGCAACGCCCCGCTCACCGACGCCGTCACCAGGACGATGGAGAAGGCCGTAGCCAATAAGGGGTTCGCCCAGCAGATTGCCCTCGACCTGGCCAGGGCAAACCTGAAGCTGACGGTATCCGAGTATCTGATGATCACCGCCACGGTGGTCCTGGTCACCGTCGCCCTCACAGCGATGATCTCCCGCAGCCTGCCGGTGGGATTCATCTTCGGGCTAGCCTCTCTCTACCTGCCCCGCTGGTACGTAGGAAGCAGAGAGCGCAGGAGAGTAACGGCCTTCAACGGTCAACTGGCCGATACCATCGGGATCATGGCCAACTCCCTCAGGTCCGGCTACAGCTTGCTCCAGGCGATGGAACTGGTGGCGAGGGAGACCCCATCTCCCATGGGAGAGGAGTTCGGCCGCGTGGTGCGCGAGGTGGGGCTGGGGCTAACGCCCGAAAGGGCACTGGAGAACCTGGTTCGACGAATCAACAGCGACGACCTGGACTTGATGGTAACGGCCATCAAAGTACAGCACGAGGTGGGTGGGAATCTCTCCACGATCCTGGACACCATCGGGAACACCATTCGGGAGAGGGTTCGGATCAAGGGCGAGATCAAGGTGCTCACTGCCCAGCAATCGATGGCTGGGTACATAATCTCCGGGTTGCCCCTGGCCCTGACCGGCGTCCTGCTGCTGCTGAACCCCTCCTACATCATGAAGCTGTTCACGCCGGGGTGGTACATACTCATGCCCATCTGTGGCGGACTGGGCATCGTGCTCGGGTTCATAGTCATCCGCAGGATCGTGGCAATCGAAGTGTAGGGAGAGAAGGCATGTCAGTGCTCCTCGGTGCTCTCGCCACCCTGGCCATCCTGGCTGTTGTGGTGGGAGCATGGATCCCCAGGACCGCGCCTAACCCGATCCAGGCCCGGCTGTCCCAGTTCGCCGAGAGGACGAGGTCGCTGGAGGAGATAGAGCTGGAACAGCCCTTCACCGACCGGGTGCTGCGCCCCCTCATCCTGCAGGTAGCCCGGCTCATAACCCGCTTCCTGCCCAAGAAGAGGCGCAAGAGCGCCGATGGTTCGGCGCTGACCGGGATCCAGAAGCGGCTGGCTCTGGCAGGAAACCCCAACAACCTGAGCGCCAACGACTTCGTCGGAGTGGTCGGCGTAAGCGTGGTAGCCATAGCCGGTCTGGTCTTTCTGCTGATGGGCCTGGCAGGTGCCGACGTGGTCACTGCCGGCCTTCTGGGGCTGACCGGGGGCGGTCTCGGCTACTACATGCCGACGTTGTGGCTGAGTTCCAAGATCAGGGCTCGCCAGAAAGAGATCCAATTGGCGATGCCCGATTCCCTGGACCTGCTGGTGATCAGCGTGGAGGCAGGACTGGGCTTCGACGCAGCGGTCCAGCGGCTGACCGAAAAGTCGCACCACGCCCTGGCCAGAGAGTTCAGGCGGATGCTGGCCGAGGTCCGGATGGGGCGGTCGCGCCGGGAGGCGCTGAAGGAGATGGTCAACCGTACCGAGGTCCCGGACCTGAACACCTTCGTGTCGGCCATCATCCAGGCCGACCAACTGGGGGTCAGCGTCTCTCGGGTACTATCGGTCCAGGCCGACCAGATACGGCTGTTGAGACGGCAGAGGGCCGAAGAGGCAGCCGCCAAGGCCCCCCTGAAGATGCTATTCCCCATGATCCTGCTGATCTTCCCCTCCATGTTCGTGGTGATCCTGGGGCCCTCGATTCCCAGTCTCCTGGGAGGCGGCATCTGAGAGGGGCCGGCATTACCCACCACGAAGTACGCGGAGGGGGGCCTCCTGAGAAACTGCGCAGGCACTACATCCCAGATGAGGATGGTCGATTGAGAGCTGTGAACACCAGCCGAAACGGCATCATCGCCGACAAGGTCCAGCGTGCAGGCAGCCTCTGGGCCAGATCCCGGGGGTTGCTGGGGCAAAAAGGGCTTGAGCCGGGCGAGGGATTGCTGCTGGACCCCTGTTCGGGCATCCACACCTGGGGAATGGCCTTTCCTATCGACGCTGTCTTTCTGAGCAGGGAGGGCACTGTCGTCCACCTGATCCATCAAATGGTCCCCTGGAGGATGAGCCGTTACCTATTCAAGGCCCGGTCGGTACTGGAACTTCCGGCCGGAACCCTTCAGGAAACCGGGATCCAGCTAGGGGATAGGCTGATATTTGAAGCTTGAACTGCGCCCGCTGCTGGAGACACTCTTCCCCTCCCGGTGCGTGGGATGCGGCCTCCGTGGCAGCGATCTTTGCCCGGAATGTCTGTCGTCCATACGGTCCCTCGATCCGAACTCCTGTCCCCGATGCGGTCGTCCCTCCAGCTTCGGCAGCCTCTGCCCAACTTGCCGGCGCTATAACGGTCCCTTAGCCGGCATCCGGGCGGCGTGCGGCTACGAGGGCGTGGCGCGAAAGGCGATCCACAGCTTCAAGTACCGGCAGCGAAGGAGTCTCGCGACGTCGCTATCGCGACTGGTGGAGGAAGAACTGCGGCGCAGGCCTCTCCAGATAGACCTCCTGGTGCCGGTTCCGCTCCACCCCCGCCGGCTGGCCGAGCGCGGCTACAACCAGTCGGCCCTGTTGGCCGGGGAGCTGGGCGAGGCGCTGGGGACACCGGTGGCAGACCTGCTGGAGCGGCAGCGAGAGACCGACGCCCAGGCCGGCCTGAGGGCTGCGGCCCGGTGGGCCAACGTCAGGGACGCCTTCTATTGCCGGGATGGCAGCCTGGTGACCGGACAGAGGGTGGGGATAGTGGACGACGTCTGCACCACCGGCGCAACCCTGGAGGACTGCGCCCGGGCCCTGCGGGAGGCCGGGTGCGTCGCGGCCTGGGGGATCGTGGTGGCGAGGGACCTGTGACCGGTTCTGGGTTCTGGGTTCTGGGTTCTGGGTTCTGAGTGCTGGGTGCTGAGTGCTGGGTGCTGGGTGCTGAGTGCTGGGTGCTGGGTGATGAGCGGAGGAACGGCGCTACTCCAGAAGGAACGGGCTACCACCACCTCGAAGGGCGGTGAGGCGGGGATTCCCCGATGGGCGGCATGGCTCCTCCCATCCCTGACGGACGTGATCTTCGTCGCCCTGCTGGGTTTGGCACTGGGGTTGCGCGCCCATCAACTGCTCAACTCCGACGGCGACCTGGCGCGCCACCTGGCAGTCGGCCGCCAGATCCTGGCCACCGGCACCATCCCCAACGTGGATCTCTTCTCTTACACCAAAGCGGGCGAGCCCTTCATCCCCTACGAGTGGCTTTCGGAGTCGATCTTCGCCGCCGTGGAACTGCAGCTTGGGCTGGCGGGGGTAGCTGTTCTGGCAGCCGCTCTCGCGGCGCTTCCCTTCCTGCTCCTCACTCGTTGGACAGTGCGTGACGGGGCCAATCCCTTCGTGGCCATCGCCCTGGTGACCATGGGAGCCCTGTCCAGCTCCATGCACTGGCTCGCCAGGCCTCACCTCTTTACCATCCTGCTGGCGCTGCTCTGGACCCGAGCGCTGGCCCGCCATCGGGCCACCGGTTCCCTCCGGCCGCTGGTCGCCCTGCCTCCGTTGATGGCGGTCTGGGCCAACCTCCACGGCGGTTTCCTGGCGGGGTTCGTGATCCTGGGGGTGTTCCTGGTGGGTGGCGCCGTGGAGGCGCGACGGGGTGACGGGGAGACGCGGAGAACTCAGAACCCAGAACCCAGAACCCAGAACCGGCGGAGCATGGTGGCGATGGCCGTGGCCGGGGTACTGTCGCTGGCGGCCACCGGGCTCAATCCGGCGGGCTACACTATCCTGCCCCACGTGACCGGCTACTTCCGGTCCCAGTTCCTGGTGGACAACACGATGGAGTATCTTTCGCCCGACTTCCACAACATCGGTCCGCAGCTGTTCCTGGGGTTGCTGCTGGTGGCTGTGATCTCCCTGGCGGTGGTCCCCCGCCCCGTCCCCCTGGTCGACCTGGGCATGCTGCTGGTGTGGACCTCTTTCGCCCTCTATTCCGCCCGCAACATCCCTCTCTTCGTGGTGACCTGCCTGCCCCTCGTGGCGAGGCTGGCAACGGAGGCGATAGGGGCCCGGGGAGGGAGCATCGCCCGGCGATTGGCAGCCACCGAGCGGCAGATGGGGAGGCCGCTGCTGCCTTTCCTGGCGGTCGCCGCCGCCCTCGTCATCTCCCAGGGCACGGTGGGGGGTCTTCGACCGCAGATCGACTTCGACCCCTCGGTCTTTCCGGTCGCAGCCCTCGCCAAGGCGGAGGAGGTCGGCGCCAGGGGCAACATCTTCAACTACTTCCCCTGGGGGGGCTACGTCCTGTACGCCGGCTATCCCCGATACAGGGTCTTCATCGACGGCCAGACGGACTTCTACGGCCACCGGGTCTACCGCG
>JAJZQR010000172.1 GCA_021806765.1 Chloroflexota bacterium
ACCCATACCACAGGCAGGTCGTACTCCACCGCTGTGGCTACGGCGTTGTTGAACATCAGGAACCCGCCGTCCCCGCACACCGCGACGACCGGGCGATCAGGGGCGGCCAGCTTGGCCCCCAGCACCCCGCCCACGGCAAACCCCATGGAGGCGAAGCCCCAGGACTGGAGCAGGCTCTGAGGCCGGTAGGTGCCCCACTGCTCCACCAGCCAGTTGTGGTGGATACCCACGTCGGCCAGGACGATGGCCTCCTCCGGCAGCACAGCCCTCAGGTCGGTGACCAGCCGGTCGGGCCGGATCGGCACCGCCTCCGACTCCCGTGCCGGCGCCAGGAAACTCTCCCATTCCGCCTTCCATCGCCCCGCGTCGGCCACGAAGGCTCGATGACACTCGCGAGCCTCGGCTGCCCTCCGCTGAACCAGCGCGATCAACTGCCGCAGGACCGAGCGCACGTCGCCCAGGATGCCCACGGTGGGGGGGTAGTTCCGCCCCAACTCCTGAGGATCGATCTCCACGTGGATCAGCTTGGTGGGGGGTATGCTGTAGGTGAAGCCCGGCAGCCACGCGCTGGTGGCCCGATCGTCGAAGCGGGTCCCCAGGGCCAGGATTACGTCGGCGGTGCGGGTGGCCTGGTTGCATGCGTAGGTGCCGTTGCGTCCCGTGGGCCCCAGGGCCAGGGGATGCCTCTCGTCCAGGGCGCCCTTACCCAGAGGGGTCGTCCCCACCGGGATCTCCAGCAGCTCTGCCAGGGTGCGCAGCTCCTCCGCCGCCTCGGCCAGATGAAGGCCGTTTCCCGCCACGATCACCGGGCGCTCGGCCCCCAGTAGCAGCTCGGCCGCCTGGGCCACGGCCTCCGGATCACCTGCGCTGCGGGAGGTGATCCCGGAGCGCCACTCTGCCGGCTCCGGGATATCCGCTTCCGTAGCTTCGACGAAGACGTTGAGTGGAACGTCCAGATGGACCGGGCCAGGGCGTCCCGTCATCATGAGGCTGAAGGCCTGGCGCATGGACAGCGGCAGCATATCCGGCCGGGTGACCTGAAAGGAGCGCTTAACGTAGGGCCGCATGACCGAGGTGAAGTCACCCTGGAAATGACGACCGGTCTCCTGGAAGGGGCCTCTATTGAACTGGGTGGTAGGCACATTGCCGGTGATGGCCAGGAAGGCCGAGGAGTCCAGAAAGGCCGATGCGATGGCCACCGGCATCTGGGCCGACCCCGGTCCGCAGGAGGTGAAAGTAGCCACTGGGCGGTGGATCAGCCGGAAGTAGGCATCGGCCATGAAACCGGCGATAGCCTCGTGGTGGACGGATACCGTCTTGATCCTGTCGCGACGATCATAGACGGCATCCAGGAAGCCAATGATCCCGTGGCCGCACAGGCCAAAGAGGTAGGGCACCTGCTCCTCTACCAGATAGTCGACGATGATCTCTGCTCCCTTGTAGCTGGGCATCCCTTTCCTCCTAGACGTTTAGTGAACCGACCAACCGCCGCCAACCGAGCGCCGACCCATACCGGCTCGTAGCGGGCGACCCGACCGGTCATAAGACGGGAAGGGCTGGTCCTCGCCATCGCCTCAGGCGCGAATTCAGGGTCCCGCGGCCGGCGCTAACCGGCCTCTGGGCAGGATAGAGGCAGGCCATCTTCCAGAGGCGGGCTAGCTCAGCGAGTTGAGCGAGGACATGAAGGGTCGCACCGAACCCAGCTTCTCGAGATGGGCTACGGAGTCCAGAACCTCCTCTGTGGCCCGCAGCGAGATGCGATCCCGGCTGTAGGTGCGGAACTTCCCCTCGACCTCGCTCCAGGAGAGGGGTTTCTCGGGAGATCCCTTGGGCACGTCGCAGCGGGTGGACAGGATAGCTCCGGCCACCGTCTCCACCTCTACCAGGGTCTGCACCCCGGTTAGCTGCGGGTCGAGCCGCACCTCCACCTGCTCCGCCGCAGAATGCTTCAGCCGAGGGTCGTTGTAGCGGGCGGGCTCGAACTGGGCCAGGGTCAGGGCTCGGTCGTGGAGCACCACGGCCGCGGCGTAGTGAGACGAGAGCAACGCCTCGAACTTGCCGTTGTAGTGGGAGAAGCCACCGTGCATGTCGAAGGCGGTCTTGCCCAGGGCAACGCGGATCTTCCGCACCTGCTCGGGCTTCAGATCGTGCTGCTCCACCAACACGAACATGGCCGTGATCAGCCCCTGGATGGTGGAGGCGGAGGGCCACAACCGAAGGGCGATCTGCTCCAACTCCCACCGGTCGCCCAACCCCGCAGTGACGGCCTCCGGCTTGCCCCCGTTGGAGTAGCTGGTGTACAGCCCGCCGTCGGCGGCGGTGAGGAACTGGTGGGTAGCCACGAAGTGCTGCTGGGCGAGCAGAGCCGCCATCAACCCGGATAGCGCACCCCGGCACTGGTGGAACTTGACCGTGGGGGTCCCCCAGGCGGCGAAGGTGCCCGCGGACTGGCTGCCGGCCAAGCCAAATGCGGCCGCCATGAGATCGGGATCGAGTCTCAGCAACCGGCCCGCGGCTGCGGCTGCCCCGAAGGGGCCGATGACGCCCGGGCCGTGCCACCCCCGACTCCTGAAGGCAGGGTAGTCGAGACCTATCCCGATCCGTGTAGTAGTCTCCAGCCCCGCCGCCAGGGCGACCAGCAGGTCGCGCCCGGAGCAGGAGTCCCTCTCGGCCACGGCCAGGGCCGGCGGCACGATCTCGGGCGTCACGTGGGTAGTGGTCGCCCGGTGCACGTCGCACATGGTGACCGCCGTGATCAGATAGCCGTTCAACAGCACGGCACCGGCCAGGGAGGATCGACCACCGCCGAGGACAGTGCTCTCCTTCGACTGGCCCAGGGCCGAGGCGAAGGCCGAGACCTGCGGGGTCTCCTCTCCCTTATGGCCGGCCAGGGCGCAGGACAGAGCGTCCAGCAGCAACAGCTTGCAGCGCTCTCGGACGCGCTCGGGGATGTCGTCGTAGCTGAGGGTAGAGACGAAACCGGCTAGCGTTTCGGTGGTGTCGCCCACCATCGGGCCTCCTTAAGTGGTTTTGTGAGCTGCCTTCGGAGTTGGGGCCGGCGGTCCGATGCCGGCCCCAACGTCATCCTCCGAACCTTGGGGTTAGGAGCCGTCTCCGGGGACTATGCGGCTTACTTCTGCTTGGTGCTGTCCAGCACCATCTGGACGGTCTTCTCCGTCGCCAGCCAGTAGTCCAGGTACTCCTTGGACCCCAGGTAACGGGTGCCCAGCATCATCTTGTCGAACTGCTGCTTGTTGGCCGGGTCGCCCTCGATCTTCTTGATCGCGTTCGCCATGACGTTCACGATCTCTGCGGGCGTGCCGGCAAGCATCGAAATGCCCCGAGAGGAAGCCATGGACACGTCGTATCCCATCGACTTGGCGGTCTTGACGCCCGGCAGGAACTTGCTCTCCTGGTCGTCGAAGACCACCAGCGCCTCCAGCTCGCCACTCTTGACGCCCGGCGCGGTCTCCGACATGGTGTTAAGCTCCACCTCGAGGTGGCCGCCCAGCAGAGCGGCCCGCTGCTCACCCTGCTGCTCGAAGAACATGTGGGCGAACTTGATGCCGGCCGCCTTCTCCAGCTGCACACCAGCCACATGGGAGGTGTTCATCAGCCCGGAGGAACTCGCCCGGAGCTTGCCGGGGTTGGCCTTGGCGTAGTCGATCAGATCCTTCAGGGTCTTGTACTGGCTACCCTTCTTGACGGACAGCACCACCGGATCGAAAGCGAAGTTGGCCACCAGCGCCAGGTTCTTCAAGGTGAACACGGCCTTGCGCTCGGGATCCAGGTAGCTGGCCGGGGTGCCTGGCAGCAGAGACCAGACGACGGTGTAGCCGTCCGGCTTGGCGGTGGTGACGAACTCGGTCATGCCCACCTGCCCGCTGCCTCCTGCCTTATTGACGATGGGCATCTGCACCCCGAGTTCCTTTTCCAGCAAGGGCTGGAGGGTTCGAGCGGTGATGTCGGCACCGCCGCCCGAGCCGTAGGGAACGTTCTGGGTGATGACCTTGCCCTTCTGAGGCCACTCGACCTTTGCAGGAGCCGCGGTCGGTGCAGCCGCAGCCGCGGGAGCGGCTGCCTGGGTAGGTGCAGGCGCCGGGGCAGCAGGCTTGGCTGGCGCCTGGGTCGGAGCCGGAGCGGGGGCAGCCGAACTGCAACCGGCGATCACGAGCATTGCCGCTGATGCGATGGCCACCACTAGGACGATTAGGCGCTTCATTTCCTCCTCCTTGCGAAGCTTGAGACCCAACACGAGTCCTTGCCGCCAGAGTCGCCCTGCCCACAAGGGCTGCATGAACCTCCTTTCCTCAACAGTGAGAGGTGAAATCGCTGCGCTCATGGCTCCTGGCAGTCTGTCCTTTGCCATCCTTGCCGACCAGTGGCCGTCTGCATCTCGCTCCTTGCGCCCCACTACTCGCCGGCCACGTCAGACCTCCGCGTCCCCCCGCACCACCTCCGACGACTTGGGTAGGGCGCGTATGGCGAAGGACATGAAGATCACCGCCGCCAGGATCAGGAAGGTGAGGGAGATGGGACGGGTGAACAGGATAGTTATGTCGCCCCCCGACATCACCATGGACTTGTAGAGGGAGCGCTCCATCATGGGACCCAGGATGAAGGTGAGGATGGCCGGGGCCAGGGGGAATTCCAGCTTCTTGAGGACGTACCCCACCACCCCGAAGCCGATCATGACCCAGACGTCGAAGATGGTGTTGTTGGCACTGTAGGAACCCACGATCATGATCGCCAGGATCACGGCGAACAGTATGCCGTAGGGGATCTTCATCACCTGAACCCACACGGGGATCAAGGGCAGGTTCAGGATCAGCAGCATGATGTTGCCGATGTACAGGCTGGCTATGACTCCCCAAACCAGGTCGGGCCGCTCCCGAAACAGCTGCGGGCCGGGGGTGAGGCCATTGATGATAAAGGCGCTCATCAGCACCGCCATGACCGGTGCGCTGGGGATCCCCAGGGTGAACATGGGGATGAGAGCCGAGTTGGCGTGGGCGTTGTTGGCCGTCTCCGGTCCCGCGACCCCCTCTATGACGCCGGTGCCGAATTTCTCCGGGTACCTGGACATCCTCCTCTCGACGACGTAGGAGATGAAGGAGGAAACGGCCACCCCCATGCCCGGAAGGATCCCCAGGAAGAAGCCGACCACGGTGCCTCGGAGGGCGGGCCACACCGAGTTCTTGACCTCCTCGCGCGATGGAATGAGCCCCTTCATCTTGGTGGTGACGATCTGTCGGGTCTCCTGTTCCAGGTTCACCAGGATGTCGCTGAGGCCGAACAACCCGATGATGACGGAGATGAACTCCAATCCGTCCAGCAGCTCCTCCTGGTCGAAGGTGAACCGGGGCGTCCCCTGCACCGAGTCCAGCCCCACCAGGGAGATGAACATGCCGAACACCCCCACCATCAGCGACTTGAGCAGCGACTTGCCCGCCAGCCCCATGCCCAGGGCGAGGCCCATCACGATCAGGGAGAAGAACTCGGGCGGGCCCAGCCTCAGCGCCAGGACCGCCAGGGGAGGCGCGGCCACCACCAGCCCCAGGGTCGCCATGCTCCCACCGAAGAAGGAGCCCAGGGCCGCGATGCTGAGGGCAGCCCCGGCCCTGCCCTTCTTGGCCATCTGGTGTCCGTCCAGCATGGTGACGACCGAGGAGGCCTCGCCCGGCACGTTCAACAGCACGGTGGTTATGGTCCCGCCGTACTGGGATCCGTAGAAGATGGCCGACAGCATGATGATGGCGCCAGTAGCCGGGAGATGGAAGGTCAGCGGGATCAGGAGCGCCGTGCCCGCAGCTGGGCCAATGCCGGGCAGGATCCCCACCAGCGTCCCCCAGACGCAACCCAATAAGGCATAGGTCAGGTTCTCTGGGGTCAGGGCTATAGTAAATCCCATCAGGAGGTTCTGGAGCGTTTCCACCTGGTGCCTCCTACAGTCCCAGATTGGCGAGGAACTCGATGTTGGACAGGGGGAGCTGCACGTCCAACATGGATCTGAACAGGTAGGTCATGCCCCAGCTCAGGCCCACGGACAGGATCAGGGTGAGTAACAGCCTCTGCCGCCCCAGAGCGAACAGCAGGATCAGCAGGAAGGCGAACATAGTCAGCAGAAAGCCGAGGTAGCCCAGCAGGAAGGCGAATAGACAGAGAGCCGCGATCACCGCCACAATTCGTATGGAGGCGATGCGATCAGGGACCAGATCCATGGCAGATCCGCTTGCCGGGCCGCGGGTAACCTGCAACAACCAGATGGTGGAGAAGAGGGCCATCAAGACGCCGCACCAGAAGGGGAAGAAGCCGGGGCCGGGGCCGTACTCGGTGTAGTAGTTGATCCTGATGCGGGACTCCACCATCACATAGGCGGACCCCGCCAAGATGATGAGACTCGCCACCTGGTAGACGCGGCGCATGTATGCACCTCCCACATCCAGAAAGATCCGTCCAGCCAATTGGCAGAGAAACGAACCCGTGTGCCGCCGCCGTGCTCTCTATAGTAGACGTTGGACCCCACCGAGAAGGCCCACAGTCAGAACTACGAACCGAAGGACACCGGCAGAAGCTTTATGGATGCGCGTTGCGTATCACGCAACGTGGTGCATTTCTGTTTCATTAGGATAGGGAGCAATGTGGCTGTTGTCAAGCCCCTTCCGGCGGTTTCGCAACGGGATTCGGCCTGGCAGCTGGATATCTTGACAGGCGTGCTGGAGGCTGCCATCATAGTAGCTGCAGATCTCCCGCCTAGGTTGCGCTTGGCGCAGCACTCCAGCTTTGCCGTTGCGCCACAGCTTCGGGGGGTTGCGAGGTGAAACCGTTGGTGCAGACTGAATCCCAAAAGCGCTACGAGGTGGGGGCGCTCAAGCGAGGGTTACTCATCCTGGACTGTTTCACGGAGTCGCCCGGCCACGTTCTAACGGTGAGCGAAGTGGCCCGTTCGGTGGGCGTCCATCGGGCCACGGCCTTCCGGTTCCTGAGCACTCTCGAGAGCAGCGGCTACATCCAGCCCGCCGAACGACCGGGCTGCTACCGGCTGGGCACCAAGTGGCGCCCAGTCGAACCGGGCCCGCCGTGGCCCGCGGCCTTGCCCCTGATTTCCGTCCCCATCCTGAAAGAGCTGGCCGAGGAGACCGGCGAGACGGCGGACATGGGGGTTTTCTATCAGGGCGAGGTCACCATGGTCCAGGTGATCGAGGGGTCCCAAAGCGTCAGGGCGCGTCAGCGGGTTGGGGCCAGCCGCCCTGCCCATCTGACGGCGATAGGGAAGGTACTGCTGTCGACTCTCGAAGAGCAGGCTTTGGAGCAATGGATCCAGACTCACCCTCTGGTGGTACAGACTCCTAACAGCATCTCCAGCCCGCAGCGGCTCCTGTCAGAGCTGGCGGAGGTCCGCCGGTGCGGTTACGCGGTCGACGAACAGGAGTTCGAACTGGGGCTGACCTGCGTAGCGGTCCCCGTGCTCGACGGCTCGGGCGCGGCGATTGCTGGAGTAGCGATCTCCGGACCCTCCAGCCGGATCAACTATCACCGCATCCCCGAGATAGTCACGGCCATCCAGCGAGCCGCCGAGCGGTTGGGCCGCCTCTGCGGGGCATCGCTCTCTCCCGCCTATCCCCGGGGCTCCAGCACCACCTGAAGCGCGGCCACGTGGGGGGATGCTTGCAGCGCCCACAGGATCGCCGAGGCCACATCCTCGGGCTGCAGCATCAGCTCCGGGTCGGTGATGGAGGGATCCAGAGGCCGGCCCGCGTGCCGATCCCGAAAGCCGGTGTTGGCTGTCCCCGGGGATATGACGCTCACCTGGATGTTGTAGGGCTTGACCTCCTTAGACAGCGCCTCGGAAAGGGCAATTACCGCGGCCTTGGAGGCGCAGTAGGAGGCCATATTGGGCACCCCACGCCTCCCCAGCACCGAGGCGATGTTGACGATGTGGCCCCGCCCTGCCTCCCTCATAGGGGCGATGGCTGCCCTGCTCAGGTAGAAGGTGCCGCCCACGTTGACGTTCATCGTCCGCTGCCATTGGACATCGGTGATCTGCTCCACCGCCCCCCAGTAGCCGAGGCCGGCGCAGTTCACCAGGATGTGGAGCGCCCCCATCTCGGTCTTCGTCCACTCCACCAGATCGGAGCACTGACTCGGGTCCTGCACGTCCACGCGCCGCCAGACCGCCTCTCCGCCGGCATCGCGGATCTCCCTCGTCAGCGAAGAGAGAGCTTCCTCCCCCGTCGAGTAGGCAGCCGCGACTACTCTGACCCCTGCCTCGGCGAGCCGAAACGCGGTCGCCCTCCCGAAGCCCCTGCTGGCACCGGTGACGATGGCCACCGAACCCTTCAACTGGTCCACCGCGCCTACCTCCCCCATCTAGCTACGGGATCGTCAGCAGGAGCCGGCTCCTACTGATACCTGAGGTACTCGTCGTAGTAGGTCATAACCTCGACCACGGCACCCTGGCCCGACTCCAGCGCCTGGGCGAAGGCTTTGCGGCACTCCTGGCGGGTGCGGGCGCGGAAGCCCAGCAGACCGAAGCTGCGGGCCAGACCCACGTAGTCCGGCTCCCCGAAATCCACCCCTACTGAGGGCATGTTCCGCTTCGCTTGCTTCACCTTGATGGAGCTGAGGGAGCCATCGTTCATCACCATCAGGGTGATGGGCAGCTTCAGCCGCGCCATGGTCTCCACCTCGCCGGCATACATCAGGAACCCACCGTCGCCAGTCAGGGCGACCGCAGGGCTGGAGGGACGCGCCAGTTTAGCCGCGATGGCGCCGGAGAGGGCGTAGCCCATGGAGGAGAGCCCGTTGGTGGTGAGGAAAGTATCGGGCTGGTAGGCGGGCCACTGGGCCATGGCCACCAGCTTGTGGGCCCCCACGTCCACCGTCAGGATGCCGTCCCTGGGAAGGACCTCCCGCAGCTCAGCGATGGCCGCCTGGGGGGCCACCCTGCCGTTGGCCTCGACCACCTCGGGGGTCATCAGGGCCGCCACCTCCTGGCGGCAGCGATCGATGCGGGCCAGGGCCCAGGCCGACCTAGGTTCCACCTCCCGACGGAGGGCCGCCAGAATCAGCGACAGATCCCCATCCACCGCCATCCTGGGTGAGTAGGAGGGGTCTTCGGCGCCGGCCGGGGCAACACTGGCCACCGGAGTGGAGACCTTCCACACCTTGAAGAACTCTACCCCATCCAGTCCGACGGCCAGGACCAGGTCGGCCTCCTCGATCAGTTGATAGATGGGGGCATCGGTGTAAACGCCGAAGGTACCGGCGAAGAGGGGATGGTCCTCCGGGAAGTGCCCCTTGGACTGGGCCGTCACGGTGACGGGCACCCCGAGGTGCTCCGCCGTGGCCAGCAGGTCGGCCGCGGTCCGGGAGTATGCCACGCCGAGACCGGTCATAATCACCGGAGCTTTGGCGGCCCGCAGGGCATCGATGAGGGCGGTGAGATCCGGTAGCGGCTCGCTCGCCGGAGCGGGGGCGTAGCGGCGGCCGATCTCCTCCGCCGGCATGTCGTCGGGAAGGTGAGCGAGATCCTTGTTGGCCTCGGAGCCCGGAAAGGCGAAGTAGACGGGGCCGGGCCGGCCCGAACGGGCCAGTTCCACGGCACGGGGCAGGGTCGTCTCGATGTCGGCAGCCAGCAGCCGGCTGCTGGCCTTGGTGATCGGCTTGAAGAGGCTCACCAGGTCCAGCCACTGGTGGGTGAAGTGGCCAACCTGGGAGGGCTCCAGGTCACCAGAGATGGCAATCAGGGGCAATCGATCCAGGTGAGCCATGGCGACGGCGCTGGTCATGTTCACCGCACCGGGGCCTCGAGTAACGATGCACAGTCCGGGGACGCCGGTGAGCAGCCCGGTGGTGCCCGCCATGTAGCCCGCCGGCGATTCGTGGTGGGTGAGGATGAAGGGGACCCCCACCTGGCGCAAGCCCTCCATGAGCGGTATCGCCTCCCCTCCCGGCAGTCCGAAGGCCCGCTCCAGCCCCTGAGATCGAAGGTATCTCGCCATGAAGACCGATGCTTTCATTGCATCCCCCTTCCATTGACTCCCCTCTCCCTCTGGGAGAGGCGATAACCCCGCTCAGCCCTCACTCCCTACGCCGTCCTCGCCGCGATCCGGTGACGGCGCAGGGCCAGGTACTGACGGGTGCCCCTGGCGACATCCCTCAGGACAGGCCAGATCAGCTTCAGGTAGACGTGAAGCAGCAGCAAGAGATCGGTCAGGAGGGCCACCGTCACGTGAACGACCGTGGCGACGCCCACCGTCCCCTCCCCCACCACATCCGGCCCCAGCCACTTGAGGGCGCCGGTGGTAGCGAACAGCAGCAGCGCCGCCGGGACGTAGAGGTACCAGAAGCGCTGGCCGGGGTTGTAGGCTCCCCGGTGAAGGGTCCCCTCCTTGCCGAAAGTGCTCAACCACCTCCAACTGTTGCGCAGCCAGACCAGATCCTGGCCGGACCAGGAGAGGGCCCTGCGGGCCGCCATCAGGAAATGGCGGGTATCGAACAGCAGGAGAAACAGGGGAGCAGCCACCAGCCCCACGGTGAAGATCCGATGGAACACCCCCAGGGCGAAGCGCAGGTCCGAGGGCAGTCCGCTGCCCCAGTGGTTGATCAGGATGCCCGTGGTCATTAGCACCAGATAGGAGACCAGCAGGTCCCAGTGGGAGGCCCGCTCGACGCGGCGGAAACCCCGCACGTAGTCCTTCATGGGGCGGTTCACCTGGGGACAGGCGGCCACGCACTTGTAGCAGCGACGGCACTCCTCCGCGACCACGTTCTCCAGCAGCATGGAGGTGCGGACGAACATGGTACCCTCCGGTTTGCCCGCTACCACCGGACAGGCATCCACGCAGTTGCCGCAGGAGAGGCAGGCCCGCGTGCCCGAGAGATCGTCGGCGTCTTTGAGGGTATGGTTCTGGGCCAGACCGTTGGAGATGATCCTGAGGCGGGCCACCGGCGGGTGAACCCGATCCAGGATCTGATCCAGGATCTCGGTGCGAGCTGGAAGCAGGTCGGTCATATCCAGGTCCCCTTTATCCG
>JAJZQR010000173.1 GCA_021806765.1 Chloroflexota bacterium
TGTGAGATGACTAGGCAGACCATAGTGCCCTTTGGCCCACAGCATCCGGTCCTGCCGGAGCCGATCCAGGTGAAGCTGACCCTCGAGGACGAGAGGATCGTCGCCGCCCAGCCCGCTTTCGGGTACTGCCACCGAGGGATCGAGAAGGCCGCGGAGCTGAACGACTTTTCCCAGAACGTTCTTCTGCTGGAGCGGGTGTGTGGCATCTGTAGCTTCATGCACGCTCTGGCCTACTGCCAGGGGATCGAGGAGATCATGGGGGTGGAGGTTCCCGAGCGGGCCAAGTACCTGCGGGTCATCTGGAGCGAGATCCAGCGCCTCCACAGCCACCTTCTCTGGATCGGCTGCTTCACCGAATCCATGGGCTTTGAAAGCCTTTTCATGCAGAGTTGGCGCTACCGAGAGAAGATCCTGGACATCCAGGAGAGGACCTGCGGCAGCCGGGTGATCCTCTCCACCTGCACCATCGGCGGGGTGCGCCGGGACCTCAGCGACGAGGACCTGGAATGGATTCTCGACTCGCTGAAGGAGCTTAAGCCCGGCCTGGACCAGCTGGCCGGAGTCATCGAGAAGGACTACACCATCCGCAAGCGATGCGTCGGAATCGGAACTCTATCCAGAGAGCAGGCGATCGGCCTGGGGGTGGTCGGGCCGGTGATCCGGTCCAGCGGCGTCGCTCAGGACGTGCGGATGCTCGGCTATTCCGCTTATGGCGATCTGCGGTTCGAGCCGGTGGTGGAGGCGGCGGGCGACAGCTACGCCCGACTCCTGGTCCGCATGAGAGAGACTTACCAGTCCATCGACCTGATACGCCAGGCCATCGACGAGGTGCCGCAGGGTCACATCGCTGTCAAGGTGAGGGGTAACCCCAATGGCGAGGCGACCTCTCGGGTGGAGCAGCCCCGGGGCGAGCTGTTCTACTACATTAGGGGCAACGGCACCAAGAACCTGGAGCGTTTGCGAGTGCGGACGCCGACCTTCGCCAACGCGGCGTCGCTCGTGGTGATGCTGCCGGGCATGACCCTCGCCGACGTGCCGGTGTTGCTGCACACCATCGACCCCTGCTTCAGTTGCACCGAGAGGTAAGCGGGCCGACGGTATGGCGGGGCGGGGACGGACTACCTAGGGGGCAGGTAGCACCCTGTCCCCTCCCGCCTCCAGCGCCCGCTTGATGACCTCTGGATCGGTCTTCGTCGGATCGTAGGCAACGGTTACCGTCTGGCTGCTTAGGTCCACCTGTACCTGCTCCACGCCCCCCACCCGCGTCGCGCTGGCGCGGACCAGTACCCGCACTACCATCCGGCGCCCCCACGCCCCCCACCCGCGTCGCGCTGGCGGTGACCCGTGGAATACAGCCGCTTCAAGTGACCGTCGGCACGTGGAAACTCACGGTGGCGCTTCCCGCCTCGTCTCCGGCTGCTTTGGCAGTACCCGGTCCCGAGTCAGCACCCGCCGGAGCCGCCGGAGCCGCCCGGCTGGAGCCCCCTGACGAGGCGCAGCCGGAGGCCAGTGTCAGGAGGGCGATACCAAGCCCGAGCAGAAGAGCGTGCCTCATCCCAATTCCCCGTTCACCTAGTACTCCGCCACATTGGTTCTGACAGGTGTCATCCTGAGCGATAGCGAAGGATCTCCTCTCGCCACGGGGGGAGATGCTTCGCTGCGCTCAGCATGACAGTACATATCACCTTGTGGTCGTGTACTAGGCTGCGCAGCAGGAGAGCTTGGAAACATCGCGCCCGAAGGTCTGGGCGGCCAACTTCAGCCCCTCGGCCATCGTAAGGTACGGGGCGAAGGTCGAGGTGAGGTCGGACACGGTGAGGCGGAACTTCACCGCGAGGGTCGCCGCGTAGATCACCTCCCCTGCGTTCTCGGCCACCACGTGCGCCCCCAGTATCCGGTCGGTCTGGGCGTCGGCCACCAGCTTGAACACCCCCTCCGTGGCCCTGTTCGCCAGGGCGCGGGGAACGGCATTGGCCGGTAGAACCGAGGTCTTGGGATCGAGCCCCGAGGCCCTGGCCTGGGCCTCGGTCAGCCCCACCGTTGCCACCGAGGGGGTGGTGAAGATCACCCCCGGCACCGTGGACAGGTCGACCTCCCTCGAGGCGCCGAGGGCGTTGTCGGCGGCGAGCGCCCCCTCGTAGGCGGCCACGTAGACGAACTGCGGGCCAAGGGTCACGTCGCCGGCGGCGAAGACTCTCGGGTTGCTGGTCCTCAGCTGCTTATCGACCAAGACCTCGCCGCGATCGCCAGTCCCGATTCCAGCCCGCTCCAGGCGCAGTGCCGGCGTGTTGGGCTGCCGGCCCACGGCTACCAGAAGCTGCTCCGCTTCGACTACCCTCTTCTCGCCGGCCACCTCCAGCATGACGCGGTAGCCCCCATCGGTTCGCTCGACCCGCTGGTAGGTGGCCCCTGTGACGAAGCTCATCCCCTGGCCGGCCATGGCCTCGTAAACCGCTTCGGAGACCTCCGGCTCGTAGTCTTTGAGGATGCGGGGGCTTCGCTGCATGAGGGTGACGTTGCTCCCGAGGTGGTGGAAGAGCTGGCCCAGCTCGAGGGCAACGTAGCCGGAGCCGATGACGGCGAGACTCCTGGGTAGCTCCCTCAGCTCCAGGGCGGTCGTGCTGGTGAGGTAGCCCGACTCCGAGAGGCCCGGAATGGGCGGGACGGCAGGGGAGGCGCCGGTGGCGATGAGGAAGCTCTTGGCGCTTATGGTCCTGCCTGCCACCTCCAGACGCCCTTCGTCCAGGAACGCGGCCTCGCCGCGCAGCAGCTCCCAGCCGTACTCGGCGATCAGCTCCTCGTACTTCCCTTTGCGCAGCCGACCCACCAGCTCGTCCTTCTGGTCCACCAGCCCCGAGAGGTTCACCCCCTCGGCAGCCGTCCTCGCACCGCCGAAGGGCTGGTGACCCGCCTGATAGAAAAGCCCTGCCGCCCTGAGCTGGGTCTTGCTGGGAACGCAGCCCACGTTCACGCAGGTTCCTCCCACGACCCCTCGCTCGATCATCACCACGGAGGCGCCCGCCTCGCGAGCCTTGATCGCAGCGGCGAAGGCTGCACTGCCGGAGCCGATGATCGCCAGGTCGTAGTCGGCGTCGAAGGCACCTACCTGCCTGGTCGTCTGCTCGGTGAGAACCTCCACCGCCCGGGGCTGGTAGCCCGCCGCCTTCACCGCTCGGGCGAGAGGTCCGGCGTCGGTCCCCGCCGGAACTTCGACCAGTGCCTCCCCAGCAGGATAGTCCACCCGCAGCACCTTCGCCCCGGCTTCTCGCAGGGCGTCGGCCACGGCCACCTCGCAGTGCCGGCAGGTCATGCCCTGAACTTCTATGCGTAGCCGCTCGCTTGCGGTCATCTGGATCGCTCCCCTCTCTGGTGATTCTACTTCAGGACCTGGCAGGACAGGATGGCCTGAGCGTTGTCGGCTATGATGGCCCGAGCGAGCCTCAGGATCTCCAGCACCCTACCATCGGTAACCTGGTAGTACACGTTGCGGCCCTCCTTCCGGGCGGAGACGTAGCCACACCAGCGCAAACACCCCAGGTGCGTGGAGACGCTGCTCTGGGGAACACCCAGCTCCTCTACGATCTCCCCCACGCACTTCTCCCCGTCCACCAGCTGCTCCAGTATCCGCACCCTGGTTGGATCGGCGAGCCCCCGGAAGAACCTGGCGTCCAGGTCGGCCTGGGACACCGGGGGCACTGCACAGGTCGCTCGGTCGATGGCCATGGTTATCCTCTCGGTTCTGGCGGTGGGATGAGGGTTCGCAGCATCGCAAGTCCTGCTCCCCCGAGGCCGCCCGGCGGAAACGGGCAAGGTAGCTGCCCGCCGGCCGGCCACGGCCTGCGCCCACAACACATCAAAGCATCAATATGGATTGATGGATTGTACCCGAAGCCGTCCGTGGTGTCAAATGCCCTCGAAGTCCCCGTCGTGGTGATAGTGTCGGCCCTTACCGGAGACGCCAAAGAGAACGAATAGCTTCGGTTCAGCCAGGGAAGGGGTAGAGTCATCCTAAGGAGGAGGGATTGAAGCCTGCGTCGGGCCAGAGGCAACGATTCTCTCAGGTAGATCGTCCCTCAGAGTAATAGGGCCCCGAAGCAGGCGTTGGGGTCTTTCGTTCAGCCTGCCTGCAGGTGCCCGAGAACCCCCAACGCCAGCCCGAGGCGAATTCCGAACGCAACGAACAGGGTGACAGACAGCAGAACCGCTAACTCTTGCCCTTAGCCAATTCGATGAGCGGCACAGCCTGCTTCTCCCGGTCCGCCCAATACGCACCGAACTGAGTCGGGTTCATGTACCGCGGTGTGAAGCCTACATCGGCCAATCTCTTCACGACATCCTCGTTCTCAACAGCAGTCTTTAGGGCCTTGCTCAGGATATCTACTACTGCCTTCGAAGTCCCGGCAGGCGCAATCACGCCGTAGGCCGCTGGGACCACGACGTTGTATCCCTGAGCATCGATTGTCTTGACCTCGGGGAAGAACTTGCTCGGCTGGTTATCGAGGTAACCGAGCACTCTCAAGGCACCGCTCTTGACATGGCCCAGCATCGCACCAGCACCGGTGCACGCAACGTCGACGTGTCCGCCCAGCAACGCTGTGGCCGCCGGTGCGGCTCCGTCGAAATGGACGTAAGCGAACTCTGCCCCGGCCTCCTGCTGCAGTGCAAGCCCAGTCAGGTGACCGATGCCCATTAGGCCGGTGGTCCCAAGCTTGAGCTGCCCGGGCGAAGCCTTCGCCGCAGCTACAAGATCCTTAACCGTCTTGAATGGGCTGTCCGCTTTGGCGGTTATGACCATGTCCTCAACCACCAGATTGGCGACGGGCTGGAAATCCTTCTGCGTGTAAGCTGCCTTCCGTTCTGGATCCATGTAGGTGACGGCAGTCGTGATCAGGGTGGCAATACCAACGGTGTATCCATCGGGCTTGGATTTCACCAACTCCGTGGTCCCGACCTGAGTCGCGGCACCAGCCCTGTTCACAGTCACTACAGGGATTCCCAGTTCTCGCTCCAACACCGGGGTTAGCGCTCGAACTAGTATGTCAGAGCCGCCCCCTGCAGCGAAAGGCACGATCACGGTAAGGTTCTTCCCCTTCGCCGGGAAGTCCGACTGCGGGGACGATGACACCACCGGCTCGGTGGGTACGGCGACCTTGGTTGGCACGACTTGCGCTGGGGCAGCCTTCGTTGGTTCAGCCACCTTGGTGGGTGATGCGGGCGCCTTGGTGGGTGCAGGCGATGGAGCTGCTTGAGCACAGCCAGCCATCACCAACCCCGTTGCGAGAAGGGCAACCAGCAAGTGGGCGAGTGATCGGTTCACCTGTCGCTCCTTTCTTGTCTTGGCCGGTTCTTTGGCGCCGTTGTGCTTTTCGCAAGGAGTTGCTACCAGTTGAGCCATGCCGTCTCAAGTGGCAAGATACCCAGGATGAATGGAAGCTAGCGGTCAGGTCCCGAGTTGGTCAGTTCTCGCTATTCTCTCCTTTCACTGATTCCTGCGTGAATCCATACTCCAAGGCAGCCTTCGCGGGAGAAACCTTCCCCTCCCTCAAGTCGCGAGCAACCAGCTCGCGGTCTCGTTCCCGCGGGTTGCCGTAGCCGCCGGCACCGGGCGTGAAGATCGACACCGCGTCCCCCGGTCCCAGTTGCTTGTCGCCGCGGACCACGCCATCCTTGGCATTGCGGCTAACCACCACCGAGCCCACACCCCCGGCCTTGCCTCCAAAGAGCCCCCATGGAGCGGTCTTTTGGCGGGTGCCCGCGACGCGAAACACTGACTCATGTCCCAGCACCCGGATCTGGCGATGAATGCCCATGCCGCCTCGCCAGCGACCGGATCCTCCCGAGTCCGGAATCAACTCGTAGCGGTCCACCATCAGCGGGTACTCGCTTTCGAGACACTCCACCGGAAGGTTGGAGGTGTTGGTAACGTGCACCTGTACCCCGTCCAGACCGTCCTTAGCAGCCCGGGCACCGAATCCTCCACCAATGGTCTCCACGATCACGAAGTAGTTGCCCGTCCGGGGGTCCACACCGGATAGATGGAGGCTCGTGTTGGCACCGTTGCAGGCGGCGATTATGCGCTCGGGCACAGCAGAGGCGAGAGCACCGTGGATGAGGTCAACCACTCGCTGACAGGTTTGCGTGCGCATGTCGATGGCGGCGGGCGGCTCACAGTTGAGAATGGAGCCGCGAGGCGCCGAAACCTTGATGGGCCGGTACATGCCGCCGTTCGGCAGAATGGTGGGGTCGACAACCGTCTTCACGGCGTAGTAGACGGTGGCCAGCAGCGCCGTCCAGACCACGTTGAGCCCGGACCTCACCTGCGGGGGGTTTCCGGCGAAATCCAGAAGCATCTCGTCGCCCCTGACGGTGATCTCCACCTGCAGCCGAAGTGTCCCGTCCAGTTGCTCGCTGTCAAACTCGTCCTCGAAGCGGTAGACCCCGTCGGGGATCTGGGCAATGCCCGCCCTCGTCATCCGCTCCCCGTAGTTCAACAGCTCCTCCGCCGCCTCCAGCACCGTCTTCAGCCCGTACTTGTCGCACAGATTCTGGAGGCGGGTGACGCCCAGCCGGTTCGCGGCGTATTGGGCCCGAAGATCTCCCACCCTCTCCTTGGGCACCTGGCAGTTGGTGAGGATCACCTCCAGGATGTCTTCCTGGAGCTGATCCTGGCTGTACAGCTTCACCACCGGAATGCGCAGCCCCTCTTGGAATATGTGGGCGTGGCCGCGATCCACGAAGTCGGAGTGGTGGGCAAGGTTCGCGGCGTAGGCCACAGTGCGTCCCTCGCGGAATATGGGAGATGCCAGAACGACGTCCGGCAAGTGGGTGCCCCCGCCACGGTAAGGATCGTTGCCGACAAACACGTCGCCCGGGTGAATCTGGGAAGAGGGGTAGCGATGGTTGATCTCCTCCACGATGCCCAGTAGAGAACCCAGGTGGATGGGGATGTGCTCGGCCTGCGCCAGGGTCCGGCCCTGGGCATCGAAGAGGGCGGTGGAGCAGTCCCGGCGCTCCTTGATATTGGTGGAGTATGCCGCTCGAACAAGGGCCATGCCCATCTCCTCTACGAGGGAGGAGAAAGCGTTGCCGATGACCTCAACGGTAATGGGGTCGACGGTTGTGACCGCAGCCATCGTAGATCTCCTTTACAGGCCAGGAGTCCTGTCCCGTCCAAAGGCCCGGATGATCAGGTTGTGATATGCGTCGACAACGGCCTCCTGCCCAGGCAATATGAGAGTGGTGGTATCCATTTGCTCCACAATGGCAGGGCCTGCGATCACGTTTCCGTGCTGCAGGGCATCCCTGCGGTACACACAGCAACCGACAAAGCCACCTGTCTCCGGCAGGAAGACTCGCCGCGTTCCAGTCAAGGCGTGCCGGCCATCGGTGCCATCCTTGGGGTAGCTCTTGAGGGTAGCTTTGGGAGCGCGCCCGAGCGCCTCCAGTCGAAAGGTGACCAGTTGCACCGGGTCGCCTTCGGCGAAGTAACTGTAGTTCTGTTTGTGCAGGAGATGGAACCTGCGAACCAGGTCGACCATCTCTCCGCCCGTCAATCTTCCTGAGTCAAGCGGAACCTGCAGCTCATAGTTTTGGCCTCGATATCGCATGTCCACCGAGTAGCGGTAGATGCGATCGACCTCCGGCACCCGCTCCTGGGCCAGCCATTGGCTGGCACGGACCTCCAGCTCCTTGAAGAGGACGTTGACTTCGTCTGCTGCAGCCTCGTTGGCGGTCATGAGATGGGTGCGGGTGTAGTCGGAGCGAAGGTCGGTGACCAGCAACCCCAGAGCGCAAAGGAGACCCGGCGTCTCCGGCACCAGCACACGGGGGATGTTCAGTTCCTGGGCAAGTCGCGCGGCGTGAAGGGGGCCAGCCCCTCCAAAGGCAACGAGCCCGAAGTCCCGTGGATCGTAGCCCTTCCGCACCGAGATGACCCGGATGGCCTTAGCCATGTTCACAGTGACGAGGGAGATGATGCCTTGAGCCACGTCCATGGTGTTTAGCCCCAGCCTTGCGGCTAAGCGCCCGACAGCGTGGGCGGACGCCTGGGCGTCGATGGGCATTCGGCCACCCAGCAGATACTCCGGATTGAGAGTTCCGAGTACCACGTTGGCGTCCGTTACCGTGGGCTCCTCGTTCCCCAGTCCGTAACAGGCCGGCCCCGGCTCGGCCCCGGCGCTTCGGGGGCCGACCTTCAAATGTCCACCGCTGTCGATCCAAGCCACGCTCCCGCCGCCGGCGCCAACGGTGTTCACCTCCAGCATCGGGACGCGGATCGGATAGCCCTGGACCTCCATCTCCCCAGTCACTTTGGGATGGCCCATCTCTATCAGGCTGACGTCGGTGCTAGTCCCACCCATGTCGAAAGTAATCAGGTTATCGAAGCCCGCGGCCATTCCCACGTAGTTGCTGCCTACCACCCCGGCACTGGGCCCTGAAAGCACCGTCCGCACCGAGTTATCCCGCGCCGTTTGTGTGGAGATGATGCCTCCGTTGGACTGGGTAATGTAGGCGCGTACCGGGATGCCCAGCCGGTCCAGCTGCGTCTCCAAGTTCCGGATGTACTCGTCCATCACAGGACCCAGGTAGGCATTGATGGTGACTGTGCTCAGCCGCTCGTACTCCCGGAACTCCGGCAACACTTCATGGGAGACGGAGACGTAGACCCCAGGCATTTCCCGTTGGAGGATCTCCTTGACCCGTTGCTCGTGATGCGGGTTAAGATAGGAGTAAAGAAAGCAGACGGCTACCGCCCGGACTCCATCGGCCTTCAGTCTTCCCGCGGCACGTGTCACCGCCTCCATGTCGAGCGGGCGTTCGACCTGGCCGTCGCAACAGATACGTTCACTGACCTCGAGCCGCAGGTTTCTGGGAACCAACGGCACCGGCTTATCTACCTGCAGATCGTAGAGGTCGGGCCGCCGCTGGCGACCCAGCTCCAGCAGATCGCGGAAGCCCTCGGTCGTTATGAGTCCGGTGCGGACTCCAGTGTGCTGGATGAGAGCATTGGTGCCCACCGTCGTGCCGTGGGCAAGATAGTTGACGTCGGCCGCTTTGCCGTTTTCCTGGCTGAGGATGCCGGCAACGCCCTTCAGGATGGCAAGGGAGGGATCGGCCGGCGTAGAGGGCACCTTCGTTACCGCGATCCGCCCCGATTCCTCCTCCAGCAGGCAAACGTCGGTGAAGGTACCCCCCGCATCCACCCCGATTCTCAGCTTCACTACCGGAAAACCTCCTACGGTCGCGAATTGGGTCGGCCTTTCTCCGACCGATGATCGAGGACCCGAACGGGCAGGGGCGGGACGACGCCGCCCCTGCGGCATCGCCTCCTACACCCAGAGAGGCTTCTTCCACAGCGGGAGGGTCTGTCCTATCCCCATCTCCTTCGCGGCCCGATATATGCGGCTCGCCTCGCTCACGTCGTTGACCGGCAGCCCAATGGGGTTGAAGAGAATCTTCTCCCCGTCCGTTTCCCTGCCAGGCTTTCCGCCCGCGACTATCTCCCCCAACTCGCCGTAAATCCGGCTCTCGGGGATCACTCCCTCGACCACCGCGCGGGCCGAGACATGCTTGGCACCATGCTTGATCGTCTTCCAGTCGTCCACGACGATCTTGTCGTAGGTGACCAGGCAAGAGGGATGGGTGTCCCAGGAGGAAATCTCGACGTGCAGAGCGCCGTCCTTGATCCAGTCGGGCTGAACGTACGCATCGCTGGACACCGTCGCAGTCACGAAAACGTCTGCCCATTCGATCGCCTCTCGGGCGCTTTCCACCGCCCGCAGCATCGGCCGCACGAGGCCCGCCATCTCATCGCAGAAGGCGCGGGCCTTGTCTGGCCTTACGTCGAAGACCCGCACCTCCTCCAGTCGCGGGACCGTGCGGCTGATGGCCATGAGTTGGGTGCGGTTCTGCACGCCAGCGCCTACCAACCCCAAGATCGATGCATTCTTCCTGACTAGGTGCTTGGCGGCCACGCCGCTGGCTGCACCGGTGCGCATGGCGCTGATGACCGTGCCGTCCATCACGGCTAGGGGAACCCCGGTATGCGGATCGTTGATAATGATCATGGCGCAGGCTCGAGGGAGGCCGTGCTTCACGGGGTTCATCGGCATGCTCGGTATCCACTTGATGCCTACCATGTCGACGCCACCCCCGATGTAGGCCGGCATGGCGATTACGCGGCCCCGAGTGTTCTCACTGATGGGCGGGCCCCAGCGAATCGCAGGTTTGGTGGGCTGGACGTAGTCGCCCATGCCCCAAAGCCGGAAGGTCTCCTCCACCGCGGCCAAAGTACCGTCCATGTCCAACCCGCCGGCCGCGATAACGTCCTCCTGGCTCAGATACAGGAAATCGACTGCTGTCATCGACCGTCACCTCACTGGTTCATCGTTTCCAGCCGTGCATGCCACCGCGCGAGTTCGGGCGGCGGCATGCGCCCTGAGGATCTCTACCTCTCGACCTCGGCGTCGGCGATCGCCAGCGCCCCATCGAGGACATCCATTGCGAAGTCGATCTCATCTTTGGTTATGGTGAGCGGTGGAGCCAGCATGATGACGCTGACCGATCCGGGGAGGCAGTAGACCCCCTCCTGCAGCGCCTTCGCCAGCAGCTTGGCCAGGCGCGCCTTGGGCTCGGTGGCGAAGGGGGAGGCGGAGGTGGGCAGCTTGCCGGCCTGCCGGGCTATGGCGGCCACGACCCGCTCGTCGGCGTGGCCCAGGTTGCTGAAGACCAACTGCGCCGTGAAGTCCAGGTAACGCTTGCCGGAGCTGTCGTAGAAGTAGTTCCCCTTAGCGTGGTCGACGACCACGGGGCTGAGTCCCTTCTGGGCCTGCCAGGGGTACAGCACGTACTCGGTTTCGTACTGTCTGATGGTGTCGGCGTCCAGGACCGTTTCCAGGGTCTGCTGTGACATGCAATCCCCTCCTCGGCTGGCGTCCACGCCCAGCAAGTATGGATGGCTACGGTGCCGCGATGTGGGGCTGC
>JAJZQR010000174.1 GCA_021806765.1 Chloroflexota bacterium
GCCCAAAGGAGGAGCGAGCGCAAACGACACTACCGGCACCCGGGCATGAGCCCCCTAGCCGTAGCGGGTGCCCCACCAGGAGAGATCAGCTACCTGGACGCCCTGGCCGTGTGAGGGCGGCCCAGGGCGGGGATCAAGCTGCCCCGAAAGGGGCAGCCAGGGGAACATGCCTTCCCAGCCACCAACCGACCACCATCAACACAACGCCGAATTCGCCAACACAGGATGGAACCGAGTCACGGGATGACGTTTTCCCTGGACAGTTAACCCTGACAGAATCGCTGGGCAACAACACTCCCATCTTGCCAGGAGGCCTCCCCCTTTCTTGTTGAGTGGGTATGCGTGAGAGAAGAGATACCTCTTGACAGACCCGCTGTTCTAGTTTAACGTGTGCGCTACGTAGCGCACACGTTAAACTAGAACAGCTCTATCCGCGGTCAGAACTAGCCGGCAGCGCACAGCGATATTCCGGTGGCTGCTCAGATATTCGCTTCTCTGACTGGGAACGGTACCGTAGCCTCGAGCGCCCCAGCTTCGGCTGAGAAATGGTAGAAACGGCGTCATGCAGGGACACATCACAATCAAGAACATCGCCGCCCGGTTGCAAGTCTCCCACACCACTGTTTCTCGGGCTCTTCGGAACGATCCTACGATCAGCGAGGAGACAACCCGGAAGGTGAGAGAGTTGGCCAAGTCGCTGGGGTACGTCCGCCACCAAGCCGGAGCAATCCTCTCCACAGGGAAAACCCTGTCTATCCTCTTCGTGGTCCCCTACGAACTTGGCCGTTTTCCCCATCTCTTCCACATGGAGGTGTTGCAGGGCCTCATAGATGAGGTCACGCCCCGAGGCTACATCGTCAACCTGGTCTTCGAACAATACCTACGTCAACGTGGTGAGACGGTTTTCTCCGTCCTCAGTCCAGCCCGAGCTGATGGGGCCGTCCTTCTCCTAGTCAAGTCCGATGAATCTCAATTCGTCGGCCGAGCCTTCTCCCTACCCGTCGTTATGGTGAATCAGATGATCGACGGCGTCCAGGCGGACTTCGTGGTGGCCGACGACAAACAGGGGGCTTACTCCGCCACCAAACACCTCATCGACCTGGGGCATCGCAGTATAGCCTACCTCGCCGGTCCTCCCGGCTACTATGCGACTGCTCAGCGTTTGGCCGGTTACCGGGACTGCCTCCTCGATCACGGGCTTGCCTTCAACGAGGAACTCGTAGCCAGTGGACAAATGGACAAGGAGGGCGGCTACGACGCCCTGACCCAGTTGCTGGGCCGTGGTATCCCGTTCTCCGCCGTTTTCAGCCACAGGGACGCCATGGCCTTGGGTGCCATTGCGGCCTTGACCGAGCGCGGTCTGAGGGTACCCGAGGACGTAGCGGTAGTAGGCTTCGATGATGACGTCTTCGCGGAATTGGTATCTCCCTCCCTAACGACGGTGCGCAAGCCCCGCATGCTCATGGGAAGCATGGCAGGCCGGATCTTGCTGCAGCGGATCGAGGGCACCCAGCCCGACGGGCCCGTCGTCTCCCCGCTGCGATCGCAACTGGTTATTCGCCAATCGTCGGGCGGCCCAAGAAGCTAGCCATCCCACACCTATACCATGCCACCTTCAGGAGGGAACCATGGACAAGGCCGTAATGGTCACTGGAGGCAACGGGTTTCTGGGAAGCTATGTCTGTTGCCAGTTGGCTGAGCGAGGCTACCAAGTAGTCTCATACGATATCGCCCCGCCTCGCCCGGCCAATCAGTTCATCCAGGCTCCTAGTCGCGATTCTATCCGCTACTATAACGGCCAGGTAACGGACCTCTCACGCATACTAGGGGTCTGCCAGGCAGCGAAGGTCAGTGCAATAGTCCACACCGCTGCCGTCCTCGGCCATGTCGGGGCTGTCGAGCAGCCTTACGCTACCTATCAGGTCAACACCTTGGGCCCGTTAATGGTCTTCGAAGCCGCGCGGCTCTTCAACCTCGATAGAGTGGTGTTCATCAGCAGCAACGCCGTGTACCAGAAGAAGCAGTACGAGCCGATGGACGAGCTTCACCCTATCTTCTCGCCAAGCAGCGGCAATCTAGCTACCCACTACGGCGCGTCGAAGGCGGCCGCCGAAGTGATCGGGTTGACTTACTTCACCTTCAATGCCGTCGATCTGATCATCCTACGGATGGCTTCCGTGTATGGCTTCGGCACGCAAAACCCAATGTACATCAAGCCAATGGTTGAGAACTCTGTATTGGGGCTCCCGACCAGCTTCCCGACTGGAGCCGAGATGGTCCGCGACTATACCTACGTCAAGGACAGCGCCTCGGCGGTCTTGAAGGCATTGGAGGCCGACGGTGCTGCCTTGTCGCAGCGTGTCTTTAACACGTCTGCAGGGAAGCTCTACTCGGCCGGAGAGGTAGCCAGGATCGTCAAGGAGATCGTGCCGGATGCCCAGATCGAAATTGGCCCTGGGCTGACTGATCTGGAAAGGAGTGATATACAGGCGAGGGGAGCTCTGGATTGCAGGAAGGCCAAAGAGGAGATGGGCTACCTACCAGTTCACGACTTGCGCCGGGGGATACAAGACTACGTGGCGACGGTTCGCTCCTACCTGGAGAGCGGCGGATGCCTCTGAGGCCCGGTATGTCAGAAAGAGTCTTATTTTGAGGAGGGTCGAATTCGTGATGCCACCCAGAGAACTGATGCTCAAGATGTATTACCAGATGCAGATGACGCGGGCGTTCAACCACGAACTACTGGAACTCAAGGCGCAGAAGAAGATCTATGGTCCGATCCATCGCATCACAGGGCAGGAAGCCATGGGTATCGCAGTGGGCAATGTGCTCCGGCGCGACGACTACGCGATAAGCAATCACCGCGGCTTTGCCCATTGGATTGGAAAAGGCATCGACATGAAGGGCCTTGCCGCTGAGATCTTCGGCAAAGAGGCCGGCTGCTGCAAGGGCAAAGCGGGTGAGATGCTGATCACTGACATGCGCGTCAACTTGATGAGCACCACCATCGTCGGTGGGGGCCTTCCACTGGCTGCTGGGTTGGGCCTCTCAATCAAAATGAAGAAGAGCGACCAGGTGGTCGTCTGCTTCTTCGGCGACGGTGCCTCCAATGAAGGCGCGTTCCACGAGGCACTGAACTTTGCGGCCCTTCACAAACTGCCGGTCATCTACTTCTGCGAAAACAATCAATGGGGTCTCAGTACCCGAGTAGAAACGTCCACATCCGTGCGCGACATCGCCATTAGGTCCATCGGCTACGGTATCGAGGGCCTCATAGTAGACGGCAACGACCTTCTCGAGGTCTATGACCTCATGACCGAAATAGTGCCAAAGGTTAGGCAGGGGAACGGTCCCATCCTGGTCGAGGCCAAGACCTACAGACGGGGCACCTTCTCGTCCAATGACCGCGGGACCGGATATCAACCAAGTGAGCAGATCCACCGATGGACGGCTAAGGACCCCATCAAGCGCTACCAAGAGCAGTTGCAGATCTTGGGGGTCGCTGATGCCCAGGAACTGGCCAGCCTTGAGGACGCGGCCCGCCGGGATGCCCACGAGGCCATAGTGTTTGGACAGGAGGCCGACTACCCACCGGAGAGCGCACTATACGAGGGCGTGTACGCCACCAACTAGAGAGGAGTGAGTAGACGAATGAGAGAGCTCTCGATGCAAAGGGCGATCAACGAAGCGCTCCATGAAGAGATGAAACGGGACGAGACCGTTTTCGTCATGGGCGAGGATGTGGGGAAATACGGTGGCCACCTGGAAGTCACTAAGGACCTCTTCGAACGCTTCGGCGCCGAACGGGCGATCGATACCCCGATCTCGGAGGCTGCCATCGCGGGGTCGGCGGTGGGAGCAGCCATAGGGGGAATGAAGCCGGTAGCGGAAATCCAGCACATTGACTTCATCACCATTGCCTTGGATGCCATCGTCAACCACGCTGCGGTCCTGCCTTACGCCTATGGCGGGCAGATACGGGTACCCATGGTCATTCGGACCCAGGGCGGCTCCTCTACCGTAGGCGCACAGCACTGCAAGAGCCTGGAGGCCTGGCTGGTTCACGTTCCAGGTTTGAAAGTCGTGATGCCGTCCACCCCGTACGATGCCAAGGGGTTGATGAAGTCGTCGATCCGGGATCCAAACCCCGTTGTGTTTATCGAACACAAGTTGACCTACCGGTACAAGGGAGGAGTGCCGGAAGGCGAGTATCTAGTGGAACTAGGCAAGGCAGATATCAAACGACCCGGCGGCGACGTAACGGTCGTGGCCACCTCCAGGATGGTGCACGAGAGTCTGGCCGCCGCCGAGGAACTGCAAAAGGAGGGGATAGAGGTAGAGGTAGTAGACCCCTGCACGCTGGTTCCGCTCGACATTGATGCGATCCTTGGATCGGTCAGGAAAACGGGCCGGCTGATCGTCGTCCACGAGGGGTGGACAAGGGGCGGTTTCGGGTCTGAGGTGGTGTCCAAGGTGTGCGAGATGGGGCTAGGCCTCCTAAAGGCTCCCCCTCTGAGGCTGGGCGCGGCGGATGTCCCCCCGCCCTACAGTCCCGCTCTTGAGCGGATCTCCATTCCCAGCCGGGAGAGCATCGCCCGGGCCGCCAGGGCCATGATGGCAGGTTAGACCCAAGAAGCCTCACGCGTAGTGGCGTTGGATTCGCACTAACCCTCCGCGCAGCGTCGCGCTGGATTAATTTCTAGTGGCAACATCGAATGCAAGGAGGAGGAAGATGACACTGTTTTCTCGAGTCCGTTGGGTGGCACCACTTCTCGGCTTGGTAATGGCAGTGGTTTTCGCGGCGGTTGCCTGCGCGCCGGCCGCACCAGCACCTACCGTGGCACCTGCCAAACCCGCCGAGCCGACCAAGGCGGCTGCCCCCGCCGCGCAGCCAGCTGCGGCAGCACCCTCTAGCGCGAAGTACAACCTGCGCATCGCGAGCGGCGGTGCGCCGGGCAGCTACTCCTACGTGGCCGTGGACAAACTGAAGGAGCTGGTCGAGTCGCGCTCCAAGGGCCAGATGACGGTCCAGAAGTTCGAGGGGAGCGTCGGCGGCGAGGCCGAGATCCTCCAGCGGATCCAGCTTGGCACCTTTGAGGGGTACCTCGGCTCCACCGGCCCGCTCTTGTCGATCACCAAGGCCAATGTCCTGGTGCCGCTGGACATGCCGTACCTGTTCAAGGACTGGGATCGCTACGTCAAGGCCCTGAGCGGCCCTTACGGCCAGGCGATCAACGAGAAGCTGTCCGCCGCCGGGTTCCGGGTCCTGGCATGGGGCAGCCTGGGCGAGCGTGTCATCTACCAAAAGACCGGTCCGGTGACCAAGCCCGAGAACCTCAAGGGGATGAAGCTCCGGACCATGGAGAACCCCGTATACCTGGCGTGGTATAAGTCCATCGGGGTCCAGCCCGTGGCCATGTCGTTCACCGAGGTCTACACCTCCCTGCAGACCGGCGTGATCGACGGGGTGGACGGGGCGCTCCAGAACATCGCCAACAAGATGAACGAGGTGGCCAAGCACGTCACCCTCACGAACCATGTCGTCATCGGCTACCCGATCATCGTGGGCGAGAAGTGGTACGCCGGTCTTCCGGCCGACTTGAAGGAGGTGGTCTCCAAGTCGGCGGTGGAGGCCGCAGCATTCGAGCACGACCACGACGTGAAGATACAGAACGACCTGATCGCGCAGTGGAAGGCCGGCGGGGTGACGGTCACGACGCCCGACCGAGAGGCCTTCCGCAAGTCCGCCGAGCCCATCTGGCCGCAGTTTGCCGACCAGGTCGGAAAGGACGTGCTGGATCAGCTGATCAGCGCGAACAAGTAGCCATGGGAGCACTGATGGCTGCCATCAGACGGTTCTCGCAGCTCCTGGTCGACGCGGCCGAATTGGCCGCGTCGACCCTCCTGGCCGGCCTTGTCGTCGTGGTCTTCGTCGGCATCGTGGACCGGTACGTTTTGCGCACAGGGCAAGCCTGGCCCGAGGAGCTGTCGCGCTACCTACTGCTCTGGACTTCGTTCCTGGCAGCGGCGGCGGCGGCATATCGCTTGTCTCACTACACCGTCAACTACTTCGCGGACGTGCTAATCAAGGGGAAACCGCGGCGATACTTAGGTGCACTCGTGTCCTTCGCTTCGGCAGGCCTGTTCGCCTACCTGGTACCAAAGGCCCTGGCCCTGGTCGAGGTGGGAGATCGCATGTCTTCCCCTTCGATGGGCCTGCCGATGTCTTTGGTCTTTGGCTCCGTGCTAGCCGGGGTGGGAGGAATGGCTTTCTTCTTCTTTGCGGCTGGGCTGGAGATACTCGGCGGCTCTAGTCAGCCGGGAGATCACACGTCTGGCGAAGGAGGAAGTTAACGATGGTGCTCCCCATCTTCGTCGGCGTCTTCCTGAGCCTCATATTGGTCTCCGTGCCAGTGGCGATTGCCATGCTGGGCAGTTCTGCCCTCTTCCTGCTTTTCCTGAAGCCTGATGACCTCATGACAGTCGTGCACCGCATGGTGATCAGCATCGACTCGTTCCCCTTCGTCGCTATTCCCCTCTTCTTGTTAGTGGGCGAGTTGATGAGTCGTAGCGGACTGACCGAACGGCTAGTGAACCTGGCGCTGGCCTTGGTCGGGCGCATGCCCGGAGGGCTCGCCCAGGTGACGGTGCTCACCAACATGTTCATGGCCGGAATCTCGGGCTCGGCCTCGGCAGATGCGGCGGCGACCGGCTCACTCCTAATACCTGCCATGATCAAGAAGGGGTATCCACGCCCCTTCGCCGCAGCCATCTTAGCCGCGGCCGCGACCATCGGCCCCGTGATACCGCCGAGCATTCCCATAGTCGTGTACGGCGCAATGGCGAACGTATCGGTAGGACGGCTATTCATTGGTGGCATCGTGCCAGGGGCTGTAATGGGCCTCTTTCTGATGATGACAGCATACATCGCCGCCAAGAGGTACGGTTACGGGGCGGTTGAGGGACCTATGGGTTGCGGTGCCATGCTGCAGGCCCTCCGAGGTGCTGCCTTCCCCTTAATGATCCCCATCATCATCATCGGCGGCATCTTGGGAGGCATCTTCACGGCCACGGAATCAGCCGACGCGGCGGTGGTTGCCATCCTTCTGATAGGCGTCCTGGTATTCCGCCAACTGAAGCCACGAGACATTCTGGACAGTCTGGTGGGATCGGTGCGGGTACTCGGACCCATCATGCTGGTGGTCTCCGGGGCAAGCGTGTTCGGGTTGCTGCTCACCCAGGAGCAAGCCGGCGAACTGTTGGCCGGAGTCCTAACGTCTATCTCGCGGGAGCCGGTGATAGTCCTGGCTACGTTCTGCTTCCTGGTTCTCATACTCGGGATGTTCATGGAGGCCATCGCGATTCTGATTCTGCTTACGCCAGTTGTCGCCCCCATGGCACCGCAACTCGGAATCGACCCAGTTCATTTCGGTATGGCCTTCAACGTGGCGCTGATGATTGGTCTGATTACTCCCCCGGTCGGCATCACGATGTATATCGGGTTGAGCATCGCCAAGATCTCCATGGAGGACTTCACTCGGGCCTTTTGGCCGTATCTTCTCGCGCTGATCGTGGCTCTGGCGTTGATCATCATCTTCCCGCAGCTCGTGCTCTTCCTTCCGAACCTGCTGATGCCGACGAGATAGGAGGAAAGGAAGACGCGGGATCTCGGCGCTTGTCAAAGCGCAATCGACAAAACGCTGTTCATGCGGCAGCAAAGTGCAGGTCGCCCAGGAGCGCGTGCATAGTGATCCGGAGTGTCTGGTAATGCCCATCGATGCTGCTCCAAGTCTTGGGTTTGCGCCCCTGTTTGGGTCGGGCGGGGTCCGGCGCGAGCGGGTTGGCCAGGGCCGCCAGCACCGTGCGCATCCTCGGCTTGCCGATGTCGATCCCGCCCACGCGGGTGTTGCCTACCTGGCAAGGGGCTGGCAGCCGCTCCAGGGTGTCGTCGGCAACGAAGCCTCGGTCCACCCACTGGAAGCTACAAAGCGTCCGTTCCAGGATGCCCCTGAGATGAGCGACGATGGTCGGGAACTTGGCGACGGCCCGACCGCAGCCCAACTCCTTGGTGTTGTGCGCGATGGCCTCGATGCGCAGCACCCGCTCGCCTTTGGTATAGCCCTTGAGCGTCAGCTTGCCGAGGTGCAGCTTGAACACTGTCAGGTCGTACACAGGTCTCTCGAGCGTGACCGCTCCCCGAGGTTCGCCGTTGCGAGCCCTAAAGGGTCGGTTCTTCCCCCCAAAGATCGTCCGGATCTGGCGGATGTCCAGGCGAGCCCGGTTGCGATCCACCAACTCCTGGAAGATCTGCTCCATCTGTGCCCCGACCTTGAAGATCAGATTGCGGCTGTACTCCACCTGGTAGACCGAGTAGTCGTAGCGGAATCCCGACCGCTCCTGCTCCTCCAGCTCCAGGGCAAAACAGAGACAGCTCGTGTAGATCCAGCGGTCGCAGAGCTGGCTCAGCCGCCCTATAGTCCGAGGATCGGACAGGGTGTCTGCGAGCCTCGCCAGCCCCGCGACGTCCTGGACCTGAGTGAAACAGTTGCCGTCCTTTGTGAAGACGAGCCCCTGCTTGACCCCCTGGGAGGCCACGTACTCGTGACCGTTGAGAATGACCTGGGCCCCAAAGGGAGGATGCCCGGACATCTTGATGGTGATGTGCCCCCACTCTAGATCCATGATGTGGAACGAGTAGTGGTTGACGTAGGCTATCTTCTTCTCCAGGTTGCGGATGAAGCCGCTTGCGGAGCGCTGCACCTCCCAGACCGGTGCTATGGCGCGCGCCACCAGGATCAGGAACAGACCCTGAACCCCGGGGTTCTCTCGGAGGTGCTCCTCGGCGATCTCGTGCTTGCGCTCTCCCTTCTCGCAGTCGATCACCGGGATTCCGCGAGCCTTGGCGAAGGCGCGGACCCGTCGGCTGAAGCGCCCAGCCATCCGCATGAGGTGGGCGTTGTCCAGCTCTGCGTCCGATCCACCGTTGAGCCGTCGCCACCAGCACCGAAACCCTCCCGGCGAGTGGCACACGGGATCGAAGGCGTTGAGTACGATCCGGTCCACACAGTCATAGGTTCCATCGAGCAGGTCGCCGTAGGAAGCGCTCAGGTCGTCCGTCATGCTCCGAAACACTTCAGCCCTCCCGGCGCTCTCCCAGGGGACCCCCTGGATCAGTACGCTCCTCGTCGATCATGCTTCGGAGCATATCAGCAGCACATACCCTGTTCAACTGCCCGCAGGGCCACGCGTTCTGAGCGCACTCTCAGAACGCGCGTAGTGGTCTTGGACCACGAAACTGGTCGCGTTTGAGTCAAGTTCTCAGGCGGCGAGTTTGGCCTTCTCCACCGAGCGGTCGATGGCTGCGGCCAGCCTATCGAAGGACTGGCGGAGAGCGGTGTCGCCGGATGGCGCTTCGGACATGGCGGAAGCGAGTCCCGGCCGCAGGATGTGTAGACAGACTCGGTTCAAGAAGAGTGTGACCCGTAGCCCCTCCTCTGTCAGCCAGTAGCGGTGGGTCTTGGGAATGCGCCCGATCAGGCCGTGGAGCCGAAGCCGCCTGAGGTCGTAGCTCATCCTCCCGAGGGTCAATGGGCTGGGGTCGATGCCCAGCTGCGGAGCGAAACGCTCGCGCAATTCCCGGTTGGAGAAACCCTGGGGGAGGAGAGAGAACATCACCAGGGCGGCGAAGAGTGCCTGCACCCGAGGGGATCCCCGAAGGGGAGGGCTGACGCCCGCTGGCCCTCCACCTGGATCGGCCTGGTGACCTTGCGAAACCCGTCTTCGCCCACCCGGCAATCGTGGCTGACTCGTTGGACGTCCAGGAGACGTCGATTGGCCGTGAAGCCGACTACCCGCAGAGCGGGCAGGTCGTGCAGCCGCTTGCCGATGGCGAAGTCTCGGGTGTCGTTGATGGTGGTCTCGGTACGAAGGGCCCGGCCCTCCTTGTGATACTGCTTGATGCGGGAACGCTTGTAGTCGATATGGAGCGAGGGGGTGACTCCCTCGGTGATCACCCTGGTCCGGAATTGTCCGGGGGTGCGCTTGGTCACCCGGCGGGCAAAGATCAGTTGGACCTGGTCAGGCCGTCCAAGGTCCAGGTTCTCGCGGATCACCTCCTCAAAGAAGACCCGGCCGCTCAAGGGTCGGTCGAGGACCTGGGTCAGGGCGAACTCCGCCTGCAGGATGGAGATGTCGTAGCTGTAGCCGGCCTCGTCCGCTGAGGTGAAGGAGTTGGGCAGATAGCCCAGCCACTTGCGCAGCATGCCGTCGATCTGGGTGGGGCTGAGGCCGTCGGCGATCTCCTGGAGCCGAGAGGGGCCGGCGCAGGAGAGGAAGCCGTTGTCCAGCGCCTGGTAGGCGACCCCCTCCTTGGACAGTTGGCGCTTGGCGTACTCGTGGCCGTTCAGGTACAGCTTGGCGTTGTAGGGGAAGTAGGAGCAGAACTTGATGAAGAAGGGTCCGAAGTCCCGGTCAACGCCGTAGAAATAGTAGTGGTTGACCATGGCCGTGGAACGGACGATCCAGGCGTAGGACTTGCCGGTATCGGGATGGCGCCGCCTCTCCGTGCGGAAGACTGCGGTCTTCTCCTGGGCTTTGCCCACGAGGACGATCCCCTCCTCGCCCTCGAGCTTCGCCAGGTGCTCCGCCGCGATGCCGTCGTTGCGCTGGCCCTTTAGTGTCTAACCGATGGGATTGATCGCAAAATGTGCATGATCTCAGGCGTTGGCCGGGAGCAGGCCGGCCAGGGATGGAATGACCACCAGGTGGCGGAGCTTCAGGGCGGTCAAGATGACCCGTCG
>JAJZQR010000003.1 GCA_021806765.1 Chloroflexota bacterium
CCAGAACCCAGAACCCGTCACTCGGCACTCCGAACGCGTAGGCCGCCTGCCAGACGAAGGGGCAGTTTGCCCTGGGTGGAGGCAGCCAGACGGTTCTCTTCCTCGACCTCGTCCCGCAACTCTTTGCGCAGCACCACGACGTTTCGCGGCGCCTGGATGCCCAGGCGAACGTGATCGCCGCTCACCTCGAGGATCGTGATCTCCACGTCCCCACCAATGTTGATCGCCTCGCCACCGCGCCGCGTCAGGATGAGCATCTCATCGCCTCCTGCCGCCGGCCGTGCGACCCATTTCGGCTGGGCTGCTTGTTGCGGGATCCACTCGGATCCGGGGTGCCAAGGTCCAGGGTCCCCTCGGCCGTCAGGGCAAGGGGATAACGGACGGGATAGGGGACATCTTGAAGGATCACCTGTGCGCCCAGACGCTTTCGCAGGTTGACCGCCACGGGAGCCCTCAAATTGACGGTAGCATTCCCACCCTCGGCCGAGAGGGTCACGATGCAGAAGAGTCCCGGACGCTCCGAGCGCCTCAACCCCAGCAACTCCCTGTCTCCCGACCCCAGCGCTACCTCATAGGTGGCATCTACCAGAGAGGGATCCATCAGTACGAACCCTACGTGGGGATCGTCAACGGACTGCAGCAGGTAGAAGGGCTGATCCAACTCCAGGAGCACGTAGCGATCGTACTCCTCGAAACCCACCACCCCCCGAGGGAAGGAAAGCAACTCCTCGTCGGGAACCTCTATCTGCTCCACGCCATCCGACAGCAACACTCCAACCAGCACTTGGGTCCCTCCTGTATCCGGCTATTTCAGGAAATCGAGAAGGCTCGGTTGGATGACCCGAGCACCGATGTTCAGCGCCGCCTGATAGACGTTCTGCTGCATCATCAGCTTGGTCATGACCTCTGCCACGTCAGCGTCTTGTGCTCGCGACAACTGGACGGTGACGTTGGTCTTCAGGCTGTTGAGCGCGTCTTCCGTGTCGTTGATCCGCTGCGTGTTGGCGCCGACTACGCTTCGGACCGATGGCATGTCGTTGAGCGCGGTAGTCAGCTTATCCATCTGGCCCGACGTCACGGCACCGACGTTGAGAAGCTGGTCCCGGATCTCCAGCATGGCCTGCATCCCATCCCTCAGGACCTGGTCCCCACCGATCGTCACGTCCCCCGTGACGTTTATTCCCAGCTGAACACCGGGGGCAATTTCCCGCTGCATCACGTTGGAGTCGCCGCTGTAGACGATCGATGACGTTGCGGTGTCCTCGCTGAAAGGCGCTGTGCCCGGGCTAACCTGAAAGCCGGCAAAGAGATACTTTCCTTCCTGGGTGGCATTGGCGGCCTGCAACGCTTCCTGCAAGTAGCTGTCGATCTCCCGGCCCAGCGCCTTCTGGGCGTCCCGATCCAGGGTCCCCGTGGCGCCGCGCAGGGCCACGTCCCTGGCCCGGTTCAGCACGTTGGACATCTGGTCGAGGGCCGTATCCGTGGCCTCCAGCCAGCCCCTGGCCGACGAGATGTTGCGCAGGTACTGGTCGTACTGGTCCGAGGTAGTCTTCAGGGAGAGGGCGCGATTCACCGCTTGAGGATCGTCCGAGGGTCTGCGCAGCCTCTTGCCCGAGGACAGCTGATCCTGCAAGTTGGCCAGGTTCTCCGAGTTGTAGTTGATGTTCTGGCGAAGGTTATCCACCATCATTCCGCTCGTGACACGCATGCCCTAACCTCCGAAGCAAGGCTACCGTCCGACTACGCCCACACCATTCACCAGCTTGTCCAGCATCTCGTCCATGGCATTCATGACCCGTGCGGCAGCCTGATAGGCCCGCTGAAAGCGAATCACGTTGGTGGCTTCTTCGTCCAGCGAGACGCCGGAGAAGGACTCGCGGTTCTGGGTCAGCCGGTCGACCAACGCCTTCTGGTTGGTCGACATATCCTGGGCTTGCTGGCTGTCCACCCCTAGCTTGGAGATCAGCGCCTTGTACCAATCAGCGACAGTGGTCGTGATAGCACCCGCCGTCCCCGTCTGGATCGCCGTCGCTATGGCGGTGGCCTGCTCGCCATTCCCCACCTGGCCGGTCGCTCCCCAGGCCGAGGCCGCCGCTACCAGGTTGGCATTCGCCATCAGATCAGGGTTGACCGAGATGTTGGCAGCACCGATGGGATTGGAGTCGCTGGAGACAAAGAACGCCTTGCCGGGGTTGCCATTCAGGTCGTACCCCGCCAGGTGCGCGTTGTTGACCAGGGTGGCGAGGCTCTGGGCCATCTGATCCAATCGCCAGGCCAGGCTCTGTCCAGGGTCGCTGGTCGTGCCCCCTGCCGGATCCAGAATCACGTCGCGCGCTTCCAGCAGCCCCTTCAGCTCCCCGTCGGTCGGAGTGACGTTTGCTGTGACGGTCCCGAGGCTGTCGTCGCTCCACACCAAGCCGCCCAACGTCGTGCCCGAGTCTGGTCCCCTCAGCAGATAGTGGTGGGTATCCGCCTGGATCAGGATCTGCTGCTGCAGCGGATCAGAATTGTTGATGTCACCCAACCAGATGGTTACCGTTCCGTCACTCTCTTCCTGGTAGTTGACCTTGATGGTCTTCGATAGCTGGTCCAGCAAGAGGTCCCGCCGGTCCCGAAGGTCGTTGGCCTGGTCACTCGCGACCTTGACGCTTGGATCGTAGCTGCTGGCCTGCGGCAACTCCACGGCCGAGATCTGCTTGTTCAGGCTCGCGATCTCGGACAGCCAGTCGTTGACCTGACTGACCTTCGACTTGATCTCGTCATCGGCCTGGGTCTGGAGGTTGGTGAGCTGTGCATAGTCGCGACGTATCACGTCGGCGAGGACGGTAGCGCTCTGAACCACAGCCACCCTGGCCGAGTAGCTCTCCGGGCTCGTGCCGAGATCCTGCCAGGCGCCCCACAATTTGGTAAGAAGGTTGTTGATCCCCTGGTCCGAGGGCTCGTTGAAGATGGCCTCTATCTGCTCCAGATAGTCCTGCTTGGTGTCCCAGTAGCCCTGGGCACCCACCTGGCCCCGCACCTGGCTGTCCAGGAAGGTGTCCCGCAGCCGGCGGATCATACTGATGTCCACTCCCGTCCCCAACTGACCGGCCTGCCCGGCGACGGACGCGATGGGCACCGGGAAGGGATCGGAGGCCACCATCTGGGCGTCCTGCCGGGTGTAGCCCTTGGTGTTGGCGTTGGCCACGTTGTGGGCCGTTATGTCGAGAGCCCTCTGCTGCGCCTGGAGGGCGCTCAATGCTATATTCAGGCCGAAAAAAGTGGAAGTCATTCGCTACCTCGTTGGCGCCTCAAGCGTGGCAGTCCACGGCCAGGGTGCCTGCAACACTGATCCTGGGCTGGCCGCAACGGTTGTAGGTGTCGCCAGACCCGATCGCATGCCGCAGCTGTCGTATGGAGTCTTTAACGGACTCCAGGGACTTTCGCATCAGTTGAAGGTTGCCATCGTTGGTCTCTCGCAGTCTGGTCACCGCTTGAGCCACCCGGTGGCGGGTCTCCAGCAACTCCTCCGCCTCTCTCCCGCCCAGTCGGGCAGCCCACAACAGCAAAGAGCTGTCGGTAGGTAGTCCCAGCTCCCTGGCCAGTCTCGCGGCAAGCCCCCGACGCTGCTGCTCCAACCGGTCCAACTGTTCGATCAGCCCGCTCTTGTCCCTGGTAGCTGTTTCCAGAAGACCCACGCGCCCTTCCAGCACCGCCTTCCGCTCTCCACGAGAAAGCTCCAGCAACAGTGCGCAGAGTCGCTCCTGCTCCTGCATAACCACGATTAGCTCGGTGCACTGGAGTGAACACCGAGCTGAGGATTCGTCTATCACCTGCTCGAGAGTCATCTCATCCTCGACGCCAGGATTGCCTTGGCAATCTCCACGTCGGACAGCGGATACCTACCCTGTTCGATGGCGCCTCGCAGTTCAGCCACCCTGTCCTCGCGAACGCCGGAGGAATCCCGAACCGCCTCGCCAAGTTTCTGCAGAAGCTGAGCGCGGTCGGAGATGACCGCCTGGTCCGCCCCCGACTGCCGGCGGGCGCCCTCTCGCACCCTCCGCTGCGCCTGGTCCAGGTCGTGAACCCCACGGGAATCCCGGATGGTACTGGATTGCGCCGCACCGCTACTGGAGATATCCATTCCGTCATCACCCCCGGAGGACTACCTTGGCCTACCTGGCCACATCACTAATAATCGGCACGCTTCACCAGATCTTTAGGCCTACTTCTTAGACAACCCGACCGACCTCGTTGACAGCTTTGCCCAGCAGCTCGTCCTCAGCCTGCAGCATCCGCTGGCTCGCCTGGTAGGCCCGCACCAGCGACACCAACTCGGTCATCGCCGAAACCTCGTCCACATTCGAGGCTTCCAGGAAACCCTGCTTCACTACCGTGTCGGCGGCAGCCATTGGCATGGAGTCAGGGTTGTCCGGGGTGTAGAATTCGCTCCCAACTTTGGCCATCACGGTGCCCGCCGGAAACTCCACCACCGACAGGGTCCCCGCAGGCTTGCTGTCGACGGTTATGGCACCGTTCGGTCCGATGGAGACCGCGTCACCCTTCAGGGTCAGATCCTGCCCATCGGCTCCCAGGACCTGGTACCCTTCCGCGGTCACCAGTTTTCCATCGGCGTCCCGATACAGTGGACCGCCTCGGAAGAACAGAGGCCCTTCTGGGGTCCTGATCTGGAGGAACCCGTCGCCCACCAGCGCCACGTCCAGGGGTCGCTTGGTCTCCTCCACCCGCCCCTGCCGGAAGTCTACGGAGACCCTGTCGATCACGGTATCCACGCCCAGGCTGCCGATCACCGTCGTGGTCGCTGCTCGCTGTAAGGGGCTCCCCACCGTTCGAGTCTCCATGCGCCCCAGGGTAGAGGCGAAACCATCGATAGCCCCGCTCTCCTGCTTGTACCCGGGGGTGGAGAGGTTGTCCAGGTTCCGGGCCACCACCTCCTGTCGGGCCAGGTGAGCCCTCATGCCCTGCATAGCCGTTTGCATGCCTCGAATCATCGCTACCTAGTCCTCCTGCCGCCGCCACACCTGCAGCTGCGCCCTCAGCCTCAGGATAGCCCGAGTATGGAGCTGGCACACCCGCGACTCCGACACGCCCATCACCCGGCTGATCTCCCGCATGGTCAACTCCTCCTTGTAGTAGAGTGCCAGCAGCAGCTTCTCCCTCTCGCTCAAGTGCGAGATCGCTTCGGCCAGGGAGTCCAGCAAGCCTCGCCTCTCAGCCAGGGAGACCGGGTCCGGGCTGTTGGTGTCTTCCAGCGTCGACAGCAGATTGGCAACCTCCCCGTCGCCGTCCCCTCCCATCGCGAAGTCCAAGGAGATGGTCGCAGGACCTATCTCCGTAAGGATCCTTCGGTAGGTATCGATGTCCAGGCTCATCTGCTCTGCTACCTCCCTGTCGGTCGGCAGCCGCCCTAGGGTTGTCTGCAGGCTCGTCATGACCTTCTCGATCTCCCTGGCCCTCTGCCGCACGGAGCGAGAGATGACGTCCAGCGCCCTGAGTTGATCGAGGATTGCCCCTTTGATGCAGGTCACCGCGTAGCCCTCGAAGGGGACTCCCCGCCGGGGATCGAAGTGCTCGACGGCCCTGATCAATCCCACCATTCCGGAACTGAGGACATCGTCCATGTCCAGCACCGGCGGCAGGCCAATGGAGAGCCTTCCCGCGACATACTTGACGAGGGGGGCATACTGCAGAATGATGCTCTCTCGAGCCGCCCGGTCACCCCTCCCGCAATGAGCCTGCCATAGCTCCTCGGTTACCGCCGTCGCTGCCACTCCATCACCTCCTTTCTGCCGTGAAAACGTGCCCTGAAGACGAATTCAGTCTCCGGCACCGGCTGTGCGATCTACTCCTCCTGCTGGCTCTCCGCCATCGAAGGCTGACGTCTCACCCTTACCGCCACGCTGGCGACCAGGCCGAGAGCAGCGAAGATGGCCAGGCCCGAGAGACCCCTCGTCATCGCGGTCATCACTGATGCCCCGCGTAGCAAGGCAATGGCGTTCAAGGCGAAGAAGAAACCGAGCCCAAGGTACAGGGATAGGGCCATCAGCAACTTTCCCACTCGTGAACCTCCTACAAGAGGCCTCTTCGTCGAAGCAACTGCTGCTGGGAGAGAACAAAACCGGCCAGCCGGTCCTGGTCCCGGGGGCCAATCCCCCAAAAAGCTACTCCCAATCGCCACTTTCGCAACACGTTCTCCCCGGCGGCGGTGCAGTGGACTACCCCGGCCTCCGTGCGGACCCAACCGAAACCGAGAGGCAACTCCAGTGTGATGCGAAGCCTGGACCCAACCACCAGCGGTTGGCGGCTCACGAGTTCCAGGCCCCCAGCGCTGATGTTCACCACCACTGGACCGGGCAACTCGGTCTGGTTGCCCGTTTCTTCATCCAGAACCACCACTTCGAGGGGGTTCAATAGAACCTCTACTCGGACATGAGCCCGTCTTTCCACCCTGCGCACGCCGCCCACTTTCCGGTACTGCAAGACGGAGATTGGTGGCTTGTCCCTAACATCAACGACCACTCTGAATAAGTACCTCCCTACTTCCTAATGCTCCTGCCCCAGGGTGACCGTGGCCTCGCACTCCACCTTGAAGTCCGAGGGGATCTCCGCGAAGGAAAGCACTACCAGGTTGGGCATCGACCGCTCCGTAAGACGCTTGAGAGGCAGCCTGATCCGGCCCGAGCAGAGGATCACCGGCAGATAACCACCCTCAGTCACCCGCTGGATCTCCATGCCCAACTGCTGCAGCATTCGATGCGCTACTCCGGGCTCCAGAGCCACCACCGCCGTTCTGTCCGAGGGCTGGACAGCGTTGGCGATCAACTGTTCCGCCTCCGGACCGATGGTGATAACGTGCAGCGCGCCGTCGGGCGCCTTCAGCTGAGAGCAGATCTCCCGGCCAAGGGCGCGCCTTACCTGCTCGCTGAGAACGTCGGGGTCCCGGCTGGACCGGCCCTCTACCGCGAGGGTCTCCAGGATGGTACCCAGGTTGCGGACCGAGACCCTTTCCCTCAGCAGGTTCTGCAGGACCCGGTGGATCTCTCCTGCCGTGAGGATGTTCGGGATCAACTCCTCTATCACCGCCGAGTGCGCGGTCTTCGCGTTGTCCAGCAGCGACTGCAGATCCTGCCTCCCCAGGATCAATGGCGCAAATGTCTTGACTATCTCCGTGAAGTGGGTGCTGAACACCGATATGGAATCCACCACCGTATAGCCCATGCTTTCGGCCCGCTCGCGGTCGGCATCGCCTATCCAGACGGCCGGCAAACCGAAAGCGGGATCGGAGGTCTTCACACCCTCCAGCCCTGTCTCTTCCCAGCCCATGCCCAGGGCCAGATACCGGCTCGCCATCAACTCGCCCCGGCCGATCTCTACGCCCCTCAGCTTCACCACGTAGCTGTTCGGCCCCAGCTGCAGGTTGTCCCTAATCCGCACGGTGGGGACGACGACGCCCAGGTCCTGGGCCAGCTGCCGCCGGATGGCCGTGACCCGAGCCAGCATGCCTCCCGGCTTCTGCTCCACCAACGGGATCAGCCCATACCCGATCTCAACCTCCATGGGGTCCACCTGAAGGAGGGCAGAGGGCGACTCCTGCTCGACTGTCTCGGTGGGCGCCTCCTCGGCGACCGGCTCGGCTACGGCGGTTCGCCCCCGGTGCATCATCCAGGCGACAGCGCCCAGGACTGCAGCGGCGCCGAGGAAGGGCATCTTCGGCATCGCCGGCACCAGACCAAAGGCCGCCATGATGCCGGCCACGACACCCAGAACCCTGGGGTTCCCCAGGATCTGAGAGGCCATCTCGTGCCCCAGGTCGGACTCGGAAGCGCTCCGGGTCACCACGATACCGGTGGCAGTGGAGATCAGAAGGGCTGGGATCTGGGTCACCAGGCCGTCCCCCACCGTCAACAGGGTGTACACCTGGACACTGTCCATGAGGTTCATCCCGCGCTGGAGAACCCCGATGATGAAGCCACCGACAATGTTTATGACGATGATGATTATGCCGGCAACAGCATCGCCCTTGACGAACTTGCTGGCACCATCCATGGCCCCGTAGAAGTCCGCCTCCGACTCGATGGCCCTGCGCCGCCTTCGGGCCTCCTGATCCGTGATCAACCCGGCGTTCATGTCGGCGTCGATGCTCATCTGCTTGCCGGGCATGGCATCCAGGGTGAACCTGGCAGCTACCTCGGCTATGCGCCCCGCGCCGTTGGTGATCACCACGAACTGGATCACCACCAGGATCAGAAAGACCACCACGCCGACGACGTAGTTGCCCCCAACGACGAAGCTGCCGAAGGCCTCGATCACCTTTCCCGCCCCGCCATTGAGGAGGATCAGCCTCGTGGCAGACACGTTGAGACCGAGGCGGAACAGCGTGGTGACCAACAGCAGGGACGGGAATACGGAGAACTCCAAGGGCTCCATGACGTACATGGAAACGAGCAGGATGGTGAGTGCGGTCGCTATGTTCACCACCTGCAGAATGTCCAGCATCGAGGCAGGCAGGGGGATTACCATCATAGCGACGATGCCGACCACGGCCACGGCCAGCAACACGTCGCTCTGGCCCATCACCCGAGCCAGGCCCGGATTCCTCTTGGAGCTAACAGAGGTCACAGCCATCGTCGCCTTACCTCAATCAAGCTATCAGCTATCAGCTATCAGCTATCAGCACCTAAGCAGTTGGCCTGAGATCGCGTGCACAATCCGCCGTCATGCCCGCGAAGGCGGGCATCCAGGGCCTTCTCCGCACGGTAGTGTCCTGGACCCCCGCTTTCGCGGGGGTGACGAAGGGCAGACTATCTGGGGCCAACTGCTTAGCACTCAGTACTCAGCACTCAGTACTCAGCACTCAGCACTCAGCACTCAGCACCCAGAACTCAGAACCCAGAACCCAGCACTCAGGACTCAGAACCCGGCACTCGCGGTTGGCGCAGCCGATAGATGAAGGCCAAGACCTCGGCCACAGCCTTATACATCTCAGGCGGGATCGCATCTCCAATCTCCACCGAGGCGTAAAGGGCCCGTGCCAGGGGCGGGTTCTCGATCACCGGCACGCCATGCTCTTTGGCCACCCGCTTGATGTTCTCGGCAACCAGCATCTGGCCCTTGGCCGTGACCACCGGCGCCTGCATCTTCGCCGTCTTATACTCCAGTGCCACGGCATAGTGGGTCGGGTTGGTAACCACCACGTCGGCGTGGGGTACGGCCTGCATCATCCGGCTTCGGGCGAGTTGCCTCTGCAACGTTCGGATCTTCCCCTTCACCTGGGGGTTCCCCTCCTGTTGCTTGGCCTCTTCCTTCACCTCTTCTTTGGTCATCATCAGGCTGCTCTCGTGGGAGCGTTTCTGGTACAGGTAGTCAGCCACCGCCATCACCAGCAACGCCACGCCGCACTTCTCGCCAATCTCCAGCATGATGCTTCCGATCGTCGCGAGGGCGCCGGTGGGGGACGCAGCCTGCAACCCCACCAGCATCCAGTACTGCTCTCTGATCACCTGATAGGCTATGAACCCCATGACCCCCAGTTTCGCGCCGGACTTGAGGAGTTCCATGAAGATCCGGGGAGACCAGAGACGCCGAAGACCCGCAATGGGATTGAGCTTCGCGAGATCGGGCTTCAACACCTGCGCGCTGAACATCGGGCCAACCTGCACCACGTTCAATGCCATCCCCGCAACTGCCACCGCCAGTACCAGGGGAGCGATCACCATCGCACTACTGACCAGGAGTGTCATGGCCATGGAGAGCAGAGCCTCTGGACGCTCTCCCCGGACAGCCAGTTGCAGAAAGGCTTGTCGGGTCACGGTCGCATACTGGTTCAGCAATTCGGGAGCCCTGGAGTTGAGCATCAGCATCCCGGCAAACAGGACCGCCACGGAGGTAATCTCGGTGCTTCGGGCTACCTGACCCTTGCTCCGCGCCTCCGATCGTCTCTTCCCCGTGGGTTTCTCTGTCCTGTTGTCGCCAGCCATGCTCTACCGTCCGTTACTTCAGCACCCCGGCCACTGCCGAGGCCACGTTGTGGGTCACGTCGCCTATCCCGCTGACGGTAATGGGGGTGAGGGCCACCAGGGTCAGGATGCCCACCACCATCTTCACGGGGAGCCCCACCGCGAACACGTTCATCTGGGGGATCGATCTGGTCACCAGGGCCATCGCGGCGTCCACCAGCAACATCGTTCCCACCACCGGCATGGCCAGACGTAGGGCAGTACCGAAGGCCAGAGAGCTGAGGGTAACCAACCGTTCTCCGATCACCGGCGCAGGCCCATGGAGGCCAACCGGGGCCAGCTCGAAGCTCTGGCTGAGTCCCGTTATCAAGGCGTAATGCCCGCCCAGGTTCAGGAAGACCACCACCGACAGCAGGCTGTAGAGGGTCTCCATAAAACCGGAGCTTTGGCTCGAGAGTGGGTCCAGGGTGTTCGAGAAGGTGAAGCCGATCTGCACGCCTACGATCTGAGCAGCCATCTGGACTGCAGAGAAGAGTAGCGTCGCCGCGAAACCCAGGAGCAACCCGATTACCACCTCGTGCGCGACAGACAGTAGAATGGTCAGCCAATTGGTGAAGAGGGGCTCGGGCACCTTCTGCAGAGGCGTCAGGATTACTGCCAGCAGCACGGCGAGGCCCACCTTCACCTGGCTCGGAACGGGCCGCGCCCCCAGCACCGGCGCCACCATCACCATGGCAGCCACCCGCACGAGAACCAGCATGAAGATGTCCCAATGGCCGACAGTAAGGCTGAGAGCCAAGCCAGTCTCCTCAGTGGGCGTAGTTGGGCAGGGACGCCAGCAGGTTCGCCGTGTATACGACCAGATTGTTCATCACCCAGGGCCCGAAGACGACCCCGGCAATCCCAACGGCCAGTACCTTCGGCACGAAGCTGAGGGTCATCTCCTGGATCTGCGTTGCCGCCTGGAAGACGCTAACTATCACGCCTACCACCAGGCTGACGCCCAGTAACGGCATGGCCGTCACCAGGGTAACGGTGAAGGCATCCTTGCCCAACTGGATGATCATGCTCTGGGTCATCTATCCCTCCTAGCTGAAGCTTCTCACCAGGGAACCAACCACCAGATACCAACCGTCGACCATGACGAAGAGCAGCAGTTTGAAGGGCAGCGAGATCATCGCAGGCGGCAGCATCATCATGCCCATGGACATGAGGGTGCTGGAGATGACCATGTCGATTACCAGGAAAGGAATGAAAATGATGAATCCCATCTGAAAGGAGGTCTTCAGCTCGCTGATGACGAAGGCCGGTATCAACACATGGGTGGGGACATCATCTGGTTGGTTGGGCTGCTCCAGGTGGGCCAGCTGAACGAAGAGCGAGAGATCCTTCTCTCGGGTCTGCTTCAGCATGAACTCCCGAATCGGGCGCTGCGCCCTGTCCAGAGCCAGGTCCTGAGATAGGGTCCCCTGCATGTAAGGCTGCAACGCGTCCTGGTTTACGGCATCCATGGTCGGCATCATCACGAAGAGAGTCAGGAACAGCGCTAACCCCAGCAGCACCTGATTGGGAGGCATCATCGGGACTCCCAGGGCACTGCGAATGAAACCCAGAACGATGATGATTCGAGTGAAGGAGGTGACCATTATCAGCAGCGCCGGGGCCAGGGTCAGTACCGTGAGCAGGGCCACCAACTCGATGGCCACGCTCACGTCGTTAGGGTCCTTCGATCCATCCACTCCTACATCCACCGCACCCCGGGTTCCGTCGATGGCCACACTCAACTTAGGAACGCCTCCGGCAGACGAGGGCGCCGCGGCGCAACCTGCAACGGACAGGGCCACGGCCAGCAGGGCTACAACTACTAAGATTCTGGTGATGGAAGTCAATTGCACTGCACCAAGCCGCTTCATTCGGCTTCACCCGCGCCGGAGTTCATGTCAGAACCTCTGTCCAGGCGCCCTCTTCTCAGCCGGGACGATAGAGAGCCGGCCGCATCGATCGCCTGACGCAGGTGGCGATCGAAGCCGTCGCCAGAGACAGCGACCTCTGACTCCATCACCAGATCCGCAGCCCCCACTTCCGCCAGCAGCGACACCTGCTGAGAAGTCGCTCCCACCAGGAGCATCTTCCCTCCGACCCCGATCAGATGCACCGATCGGCCGGGGCCGAGTTGAGCGCTCTGAACCACCAGGATGGAGGCGCTCCGTTGCTGCAGCCCGGTCTTTCCGTAGTAGCGCCGTATTGTCCATAGCACACCGTACAACAGCGCCAGAACCAGAGCTGTCTTCGCAGCTACGTCCCAAATCAGATCCGTCGGCACGTCCACTACTGGTTTCCTTTACCTGAGAGAGTTGAGCCGTTTCTCGAGGGTGACAATGTCGGTGACGCGCACGCCAAAGTTCTCGTCGACTACCACAACCTCACCACGGGCGATCAGCTTGTCGTTGGCCACGATATCCACAGGCTCGCCGGCCATCTTGTCCAACTCCACTACCGACCCCTGCCCCAGGGCAAGGACCTCCCGGATCGACATGGTTGCCTTGCCCAGCACCACGGAAACCCGCAGCGGGACATCCAGCAGCAGATCGATAGGGTTCGACTGTTTCTGTCCACCGAAAGCATCGAAGGAGGCAAACTGGGCCGGATTTGCTGTTGCGCCTTCCTCTTCGTTATCCACTGACGATCCTCCCATCCGACTGCCCCGCCTTCCCGGACAGTCCGGGTGCTAGACGGCTGCGTCCTGCTTCAGTTGCTCGAGCATCTCCAACTCGTCGACCTTACCCGCAATCTGGACGGCCAGTTTGTGTCCAACCATCCCAGGGCGCGCCGCAAACTTCCGCCGGTTGCCGATCACCACGTCCAGGGGTGTGCTGATGGTCTTGTCCAGAAGAACCACGTCGCCCTTCTTCAGATCCACAAGATCCTGCACCGTCACCGTGCTGCTCCCCAACTCCACCGTCACCTCGATGTTGACCGTCTCGAGACTCTGGCGCAGCAGTTCAGCCTGCTGAGCCGCACCACGGCGAGCACTGGCAAACCACAGCTGGGCCGTCAGATTCGGAAGAACGGGCTCCAGGGCCACGTAGGGGAGACAGAGAGTCACTGTGCCGGAGTTCTGAACGATGCCAACCTCGAGGGCAATAACCACCACTGGATCGCTACGCAGCGCCACCTGGACGTATCGCGGGTCCAACACCACGTCTCGAATGGAGGGGTGAAGGTCCACCACCCGGCCCCAGGCCTCGGTCAGTCCCCGCAACATGTTGTTCACGAAGGCCTGAAGCAGTGCCAGCTCGATCTCAGTTGGGGTTCGGGCGGTATCTGGTGCCGCCCCCGTGCCGCCCAACAGCCGGTCCACAGCTGTCACCGCCGCCACCCTGTCCAGGCCGATCAAAACGCTGCCCGGCAAGGGATCCATACTCAAGATGTGCAGGATAGTGTCGGGCGGCATGCGCTCCACATACTCCCCGTATACCCCCTGCTCAATGGAAACCAGGTTCAGCTGCACGGCTGTCCTGAGGTAAGCAGACAGCGACGAGCTTGCCAGCCTGCCAAAGGTCTCGTGGATCAACTGCAGAGTACGCATCTGATCCTTGGAGAGTTTGTCGGGGCGCCTGAAGTCGTAGGTCTTGATAACCTTCCATCGATCTTCTGGCGCCGACTCCGTGTTCTTGCCCTCGGAGCCCAGTTTCGATAGGAGAGCGTCGATTTCCGACTGCGAAAGCTCCCTTGCGTCAAACCCTGGATCCATTCCGCCTGCCACCCGCCTTATCTACTGCATCACGAACTGGGTGAAATAGACATTGGCTACCTGCTCGCCACCCAGGAGACGATTGATGGCTTCTTTGATGTCACTCTTCAGCCGCTGCTTGCCCTCGGGTGTGGAGATGTCACCTGGAGTCCGTGCCGCCAGAATACTTATGATCGCGTCATCGATCAGCGGCGCCTGGGGCTCGAGAAGCTTGTCGAACTCCGCCTGCTTCGCTTTCCGTTCATCCGGCCCGGCCTTCTTGAACTCCGCAGCCCCTATGTTGAACTCTATGGAGAGGCCGACCTTGAGATAGCGCCGCCCGGTCGGATCGGCCAGGTTCACGATCCGGTCCTTCAGCACGTACATCGGCCCGGGGCCGTTCGAACCAGGCGCCTTCTCTTCAGCCGGAGCCGCCTGGCTAGCGTTGGCGTGGCCAGCAGCCTGGGAGGACCCAAACATGTAGGCGCCCCCGACCAGGAGTGCAACCCCAAGCCCTGCAGCGACGCCGATGATGCTACCTCGTGGTATCCGCATTGCTGTTCTCCTTCTCCGGCGTGGCCGCGGGCTGTGGGGTCTCGCCCTGGAGCAATGACGCGGCCGTGGGTGCACCGGGCACGTTCAGAATCACGATCTCGGATCGACGGTTTCGCGCTCGTCCTCTCGGGGAGTCATTCGGGGCTACCGGCTGAAACTGGGAGTAGGCCACCGCCGACAGCCGGCTCGCATCCACCCCTTCGATCTCCGTGAGATATCTCACCACGGCCACCGCCCGGGCGCTCGAGAGTTCCCAATTGGAGGAGAACCCCGTTCCGCTGGGCGGTACATCGTCGGTGTGCCCCTCAATACGGACCGGGTTCGGGAGTGTGTTCAGGATCCTTCCCACCGCTTGCAGCACTCGAAGAGCGTCGGGCCGCAGCTCTGCCCTCCCCGAGGCGAACAACAGGTTTCCGGACACGCTGATGGCGATCCCTTCCTCCCGAGCGCTGAGACTCACTTTGTCCGACAGATACTCGTCCTGCAGGATGGGCCCCATCTCGTTGTAGATGGTGTCGAGTTCGTTCGCGGTTGCGGACATGTCCTCGGCGCTACCGGCCTCGGTAGAGATGCCGGCGGTCTGATCGAGGATGGATGCACTCGGGTCTGCCTGGAGCACTCCCACGTTGAAGGCCCTCTTCATCGCCTGCGAGAACTTCGTAAACTTCTTGGCGTCCGCGCTGGAGATGCCATACATGATGACAAAGAAGGCCAGCAGCAGCGTGATCAAGTCCGAGTAGGTCAGCAGCCACCGCTCTGAGTTTTCCTTCTTAGGCCGTCTGGAGGTCCTCGCGTACCCTGCCTGGTGCTGCATCGCTCCCCTGCTCCTTAGCCACCTTGGGTTTTCCCGCCCTGGGCAGGTACGGCTGCAACCGTTCCTGCAGTATCCTGGGGTTCTCACCCGATTGGATCGAGGCCAGCCCCTCCAGGATCATCTCGTCAAGCAGTTGGCCGCTCTCGGCCTGTTTCTTCAGCTTCGAGCCTAACGGCAGCCACAGAAGATTGGCCGATCCAACACCATAGAAGGTTGCGATGAAGGCGACCGCGATGGCTTCGCCCAGGTGGGTGGGGTCACTCATCTTGCTCAGCACGTTCACCAACCCCATCACGGTGCCTATGATCCCCATGGTCGGAGCGAACCCTCCCATAGCCTCCAACAGGCCGGCCTCGTTCTCGGACTCACGTTCTCGCACCGACATGTCAGAGAGAAGGACGCTCCTCACCAACTCTGGATCGGTACCGTCCACTACCAGCATCACGCCCTTGCGAAGCAGCGGGTTCTCCAGTTTCGGCAACTCCTCTTCCAGAGCAAGCAGACCTTCCCTTCGGGCGCGTTCAGAGAGGTTTACCAGGGTGTCGGCCACCGCTGCGGCCTTGGGTGCCTTGTTGAAGAAGGTATTGGCAAACACCTTCGGGAGCTTGCTCAGGGTCGCCCCCGGAAAACTGATCAGCGTGGCGCCGAGAGTGCCGCCAAACACTATCAGGGCGGCCGACGGCTTCAAGAAGGAAAGGAGATCTCCCTGCTCCATAATGAGGCCACCAATCAGGGCCCCGAAGCCCAACAGCAAACCGAGAGGAGTAGTAATGTTCATTGGCAGACCTCAGTCAGCTGATTCGTGATCGGAGGATAGCTCCGGGAGGAAAGCATCGAGTCGACGCCTCAGGAGCGGACACTGATGGATCCTCTGTCGGTACTCCACCACTCGCTCCACTATCTCCTCCACGGACTCCCTGACCACCAGCTTATGGTTGTTCAAGAGAGAGACGACGGTGTCCGGAGTATGCTCCACTGACTCCAGCAGGTCGCAATTGATCGTCAGTTCTGAGCCATCCAGCCGCGTAACTCGTATCACGCTCCCCTACCCGTCTAGACCGATCATCCCGGCCTGGATCGCATGCCTCACCAAACCGGCACGGCCCCGAACGTTCAGCTTGTTGCAGATGTTCGCCTCGTGGGCCTCGACGGTCTTGACGCTGAGGCAAAGCTGGCTGGCGATCTCCCGATTGGTGAAGCCCTCTCCCACCAGTTGGAGCAACTCCCTCTCCCGGCTGGTGAGCAGGTCCGGAGACCCGCTCTGCCCGCGGGTTTGCCACCGTCTCAGATAGTGGTCCAGGGGGCGGCCCTCCAGGCTGGGAGTCAAGTAGGAGTAGCCCGCGTGGACTTTGCGCAGGGCGACAGTCAGTTCCTGCAGATCCGATTCCTTCAGCAGGTATCCAGCTACGCCGGCATCCAGTGTTCTCAACAGTAGAGGCTCCTCGTCCCGAGAGGCCAGCAGGATCACTCTCGTCGAGGTCTTGGCCCTGCGAAGCCGCCGGCTTACCTCCAGGCCATTCAAGAGGGGAAGGCCCAGATCCACCAGGGCGATCTCCGGAGCGGTCTGCTCGATCGCTCGCAAAGCCTCCCTCCCATCAGGGGCCTCACCCACGACGGTGAAGCCACCATCCATCTCCAGCACGGTGCGGAGGGTCTGGCGGAACAGGGTGTGGTCGTCAGCGATGAACAACCGGACGCGCGCGGGTGCGCGACGAGGCTGGATCGCGTGCACAAAGGTAGGAGGTGTCGCCACGCTGGGGGCGATCATCTCTGCGGTACTCAACAGAATCTCCTTCCTTCGTCGCAGAGTTGTGACTTCCGGCTTCTAGGGGTATCCCTGAGGCCAGCGTCACGATACCCTCAGGAAAGGTGGCGGCTCAGGGTCTATGGTCCTGGATTCCGGGGTCCATCGGGCACCTGAATCAGGGAAGAAGGTCCACAGGCGGAAGGGGACACTAGGGAAGTGGCTTAGGGGAGCGATCTGCCGAACAGTAGAGGCAGAGACGCGGGGGCTACGACGTCTCCTGTTCCGTCAGAAGCCCGTGGCGGAGGGCATAGATGGCAGCCTGGACTCGGTCGTTGATCTGCAGCTTCTGGAAGATGGTGGAGAGGTAGTTCTTGACGGTCTTCTCCGCCAGGCAAAGCTCTCGTCCTATCTCCTTGTTGCTCATCCCCATGGCCAGAAGCTTCAAGATCTCCAACTCCTTCGGCGTAAGCCCACCTACTCCTTGATCCGGCTCCACCTGGCTGGCCAGACGCCGAAACTCCTTCAGCACCGTCGTGGTCATTCGTGGATCGACCAGCGATGCTCCTCGGGCCACCATGCGGATGGCAAACATCAGATCCGTGGGCTTTGCATCCTTCAGCAGGTATCCCCGGGCGCCGACCCGCATGGCATCGAAAACGTACTGATCCTGCCGGTGCATGGTGAGGACAATGACTCCCGTGTCAGGCCTCTCCTCCAAGATCTGCCCGATAGCGGTAACCCCGCCCACGATGGGCATGTTTATGTCCATCAAGATAACGTCGGGCAGCAGATCCCGGGCCTTGGACACGGCCTCGATACCATCGCACGCCTCGCCGATCACCTCCATATCCCGTTCCATCTCCAGAAGCTGCCGTAGCCCTTCACGGAACAGGGTATGATCGTCGGCAATAAGGACTCTCACCTTCCTCATGAGGGGTCCTCCGTGGGGAAATGCTGGAGCGCCCGCTCGTCCTGAGGCGTTTGGGCGAACATCATAATACCATGGAACGCAATAGGTCTCAGCAGCTTCAAGAACCTTGTCCGGGCCTGTCCTTAGGTGTACTATCTCTCCCACTGTTGGCCTGCAACAGGAGGATAGAGTGGCAGAGAGTATCTTTGTGGCCTTGGGGTTCCACCCCAGGGACGCCGTCGACGCCGTCCTGAAGGCTACCGCCTTCCTGAGCGAGCAAGCGACTGTCTACGTTGCCACCTCCCCAGACCCCGCACACCTGGTGTTGGTCGGCAGGCGCGGCTATCCCGCCCACCCTGCACCCGTCCCCGGCGACTCCGACAGCGCCCTGCCCGACCGAGCCCTCGCCTCCGGGCAAGTTGAGCCCACGCCCTTGCCGCCCAACGCCACGGCCTTGGCCTTGCCCATCATGCTCGCGCACAACACCGTCGCGGTTCTGCACCTGGAGCGCGGCTCGGGCCCGGCCTTCTCTCCTTCGGACCTGGCCGCCGCTCAGGCCGTGGTCGCCGTAGCCGGCCCTCTCTTCCGCCTGGAACAGCTTCACCTGGCATCCCAGGAGTTGATCGTTCAAGAGGAAAGGAACCGGATTGCCCGGGAGATTCACGACGGCGTCTCTCAGAACCTGGCCCTACTGATGCTGAAGATGGAGATCATCTCCCGTTTGGCCGACAGCGATCCGTCTAGAACGAAGATAGAGCTGCGCAAGGTCATGTCTATCCTGGAAGCCAGCGTTCAGGAGTTGAGAAGGTCACTGTACGCGCTCCGATCGCCCGAGTCGTGACTCGTCTACCGATAACCAGAGTGCAGATCCGGATCCCCCGTGGGTAGAGCCAGCTCCACCTCGCCAGTCATGCCCCAATCTCGTGGGGACCATGGTCCCACATCAATTGGGACTTCTGGCAGTGATCACCGACGCCAGAATGGCGACAATCTATTACCGCAACCGACACATCTTTCCTCCGGGAGACGCCTGTGCACCTCACCGGCACCACCGATTGGCGTAGGGCCATCGTGGCCACTCTGGAGAGTCTGGCAGAGACCCTCGATGCCTATGACCCCGACACCTGCGGCCACTGTCGTCGGGTGGCCGGACTCGCTTCCCTCATCGGCCACGAGATGGGGTTGACCGAGGAAGACTGCCTATCCCTCGAGCGGGCCGCTCTCCTTCACGACATCGGCAAAGTAGGGGTCCCCGACAGCACCCTCTGGAAGACCACACCTCTCACCCCCGAGGACGCCGAGAGCATCAAGCACCACCCGGAGCTTGGCTATCGAATGCTCTCCGGTCTTCGTTTCCTGGGTGATGGGCTCTCGGCCATCCGCTACCATCATGAGCGGTTCGACGGCGGCGGCTACCCGCATGGCCTAGCCAGAAATCAGATCCCGTTGATGGCGCGGATCCTTGCAGTGGCCGATGCCTACGACGCCATAACCTCCGATCGTCCCTATCGGCTGGGGCGCTCACGGGCCCAGGGCCTCGAGGAGATCGTTCGCTGCTCGGGAAGCCACTTCGACCCGACAGTCGTTGCTGCGCTTCTTCACGCAGAAGCCCGTTACTCCTCACCGCGCGAGGCAGCCAGCACCTTGGCAACCTTAGCCCGCAACTCGTTGACCCGATAGGGTTTCTGGATGATGGTCTCCATGTCCGAACTCTGCTGCCCGTCCCTTATCAGATCGACCGGCCAACCGGTCATGGCAATAATGGGTGTGCGGGGGTTGAACCGCTTGATCTCGGCCGCCAACTCCCAGCCAGTCATACCAGGCATCCGCAGGTCGGTGATCACCAGATCGAAGGCAGCCTTCTTGAAGATGTCCAAAGCATCGAGCGGATTGGCGCAGAAGACCACCTGATAGCCAACCATCTCCAGGGAAATCCTCAAGGCCTGACCCAACCCCGCTTCGTCGTCGACCACCAGGATCGAGGACCCGCGCCCGGCCGGCCTCTGCAGCGGCGGTGCAGGGGCTGTCGCTGCAACAGGGAGTCGCACGCTGAAGCAACTCCCCTTTTCCAGGTCACTGCGCACCTGAATGTCGCCCCCATGCCTGGCCACGATGCCATTGGACACCCAGAGACCCAGGCCGGAGCCAGACTCTCCCTTCGTCGTGAAGAAAGGATCGAAGATGTGCTGCCGAACCTCCTCCGCTATTCCATAGCCGGTGTCCGACACGGAGATTACGGCCAATCCCTCTTCCTGCATCGTCTCAATCACGATATCGCCGCCGTCGGGCATGGCATCCACCGCATTCATGATCAGATTGACCATGACTTCCCTCAACTCCGAGGGTACACCCATGACGGTGGACGTCTGCCCGGGCTTGAAACAAACCCGAACGGCGGAACCCTTCGCCGTGGGTGATGGCTGCCAGCGGGGCCTGGTCATCTCCAGGACATCCTCCACCAGCCTGTTGACGTCCAGTCCCACCAGCTCGCGGCTGCGCTGCCGTCGAGTGAACTGGCCCATGCGGCGGACGACGGTGATCCCATCTTCCACAGCCTGACGGATGGCGTCGACCGAAGCCTCGGCCCGGGGTGAGACTCCTTGAAGCTTCAACAGGTCCGCCCGCGCGGCGATGAGGCCAAGAATGTTGTTGATGTCGTGGGCAACACCCGAGGCGAGTTCGCCCTGCGCCACCAGCCGCTCCGACCGGACCAATTCATCCCTGGCCGCAACCAGGTCCTTGTGGGCCACCTCGAGCCGCTCGTAAAGCCGGAAGCTGTTCACAACCGGGCCCACCAACAGAGAGATCAGCACCAGCGGGTGCAGCTCTACCGCACTGAAGGAACCCGACTTGGCGCGACTGGCTACCAGCCAGCCCACCAGTTGCTGGGCGACCACCACCGGCACACAGAGTGAAGCTGCCAGCCCCCGTCCCCCGAGCCACTTGAGCACGGGGTGGGAACTGGCGCAGTTGTCCGGGCAAGCGAAGGCTTGAGGCTTATCCTCGGCAACCTCCGCCCCTGCACCACCCCCCACCTGCTCTACGGTCACCATCGAATTACCGGGCATGAGCGCTGCCACCAGGAAGGTGCCGCTGGGTTCGCGCCAGAAGAGGGCAAGTCCGTCACAGGGGACGACGCCATTCAACTCTACGAAGAGCAGTTGCAGTAGCTCCTCACGCTCGACAGTCGAACTCGCCACCCGAGCGACCCTCTCCAAGAGGGAGGGATCCCACTGCAATGTTCTGCGGTTCTTATCAAATCCTTCGACACTCACAGCCCGACACCCTCTACAACCACTTGGTCCGAGCGCCAGACTAGACACCAGACCGGCTTCTCGCCAAGCGCCACGGCTGTATCGAAATCGCCCCCTCGCGCAACGGGAGGACGAACATGAATGAACCTACAGAGCCGAGGACAAACAGCCAGTTAGAGTGATCAGGGGAGAACGAAACAAAGGGCAGAGGACACACCAGACGGGAATCCGTGATGCTATGCATCCTCTGGTACGCCTGAGAGGATTCGAACCTCCGACCCGCGGCTTAGAAGGCCGCTGCTCTATCCACTGAGCTACAGGCGCTCAAGGCGAGCCTGCAACTTTCACCGTCCAGGCTCGGAGAACCGGCCCCGAGGCGTCGCAAGCCCACCCATTAGTATACCATAGCGCCGACCGGCCGAGGTTACCCGCGGTCGGAAACCAGGGTCCCGGCGCTGGCCCAGTTCTCCTTGTCTATCTCCTCGAAGAGGATCGTCGTCGCCTCCGGGTTGGTCTTGGCAACTCGCACCATGACCTCGGTAAGCGCCTTGGCCAGCTCGGCCTTCTGCTCGTGAGTCCGCCCCTTCCACATGGAAACCCTGATGATCGGCATTCTCTTTCCTCCAGTTCGTTATTCTGCTAGCAAACGACGCCTGAGCAGGTCCAGGGCATCCAGAACCGCTCTCCGCCTCACCTCTCTCACCGTGGTCGTGTACCGGCTGGTGGCACTGCTGACGGTGCCCTGAAGGTCGACGGCACAGTGCACTACCCCCAACCGCTGCCCCTCCGTCGGGCTATCCTCCATCCCGCAAACGACGGCCAGCCCCACCTCGGCTTGCACCAACCTCCTCGCCGCCGTGGCCATGGCCCGAGCCACCTCCTCCGCCACATGCCCATGGGTGGCAATCAGTGCCGCCTCCACCCCAGACTGCTCGAGCGCCCGCGGGCTGAAGGCCACCGTTCCACCAACAAGTCGTCCACCGCCAACCGCAGCGGATGCCAGGGCAGAGGAAAGCTGGCCCGCAGTGCAGGACTCCATCGTCGCCAGGGTGAGCCCCTTTCTCTCCAGAAGGCCCATCACCGAGTCCTGAACCGTCTCGTCGTCCACCCCGTATATGTGATCGCCGAGGATCTGACGGACCCGGGCCTCCACCTGAGCCACCATCTCCTGGGCCACCTCAGGGCTCGGCGCCTTTGCAGTGATGCGAACGTGGATGCCGTCCTCCTTGGCGTAGGTCGCCACGGTCGGGTTGGGTGAAGGTATCAATGCCCTCAGTTCATCCTCCACCCACGACTCCCCCATGCCAAGTACCTTCACCGTTCGGGAGAGGATCACCCCGGCGCCGGCCAGCCGCCCCAGACGCGGAAGCACCTCCTGCTGCCACATCCGCTTCATCTCCACCGGAACCCCCGGCATGGCCACGACAACATGGTTATCCCTGTGCACCCACCAACCAGGGGCGGTGCCGATGGGATTGGCTAGCGCCTCGGCCGAAGGGATCAGAGTGGCCTGCTTCACATTCCGCTCCGGCATGGTTCGGCCTCTGCGGGCGAAAAAGGCTCTCAGTTCGGCCTCGAGTTCAGGCTGAACCACCATCTCCTCGCCCATCAACTCGGCAATGGCCTCCCTGGTCAGATCGTCACCGGTCGGTCCGACCCCACCGCTGATAACGATCAGGTCTGACCGCTCCCATCCACGCCGCAGGGCGTCCACCAGTCGCCCCTGGTTGTCCCCCACCTGACTGATCCAATAGACGTCGATGCCGAGGGTGGACAGAGACTGCGCCAGGTAGGGGGCATTGGTGTCAACCAACTGCCCCAGCAGCAACTCGGTGCCCACCGAGAGTATCTCGCTCTTCATTCCCCCAAACCCCTACTGATGCAGCGCAAAAAGATGGTTCACCGGACCGTGCCCCTTACCCAAAGGATAGGCATGCCGAATGGCCGCAGTTATGTACTCCTTGGCGCCGGACACCGCCTCGGCCACGTCACGCCCCAGGGCAAGGTAGGCAGCGATGGCCGCCGAGAGGGTACAGCCGGTACCATGGGTGTTGGTCGTATCGATACGGGACGAACTGTAATGGATCACCCGCTTCCCATCGTACAGCCAGTCCACCGCGTCCCCCGAGGCGTGTCCACCCTTCACCAGGACGTAGCTGGCTCCCAGGCGGTGAATCCTCCGACACACCTCCTCGACATCCTCGTCCGTATGGATGGAAAGCCCGGCCAACACCTCCGCCTCCTGCCGGTTGGGGGTGACCACCAGCGCCAGGGGCAGAAGTTGGGTCTTCACGGCATCGACGGCGTCTTCCCTCAGCAGCAGGTCTCCGCTGGTGGCCACCATTACCGGGTCCACGACCACCCTGGAGACACCGTACTCCCGGATCTTCTTGACCACGGCCTCGATGATGGGCGCATTGAACAGCATGCCGGTCTTCATGGCGTCGATCCCGATGTCGCCGGCTATGGCGTCGAACTGGGCCTCCACGAAAGATGGGGGAAGATCGAAGATCCCGCTGACACCCAGGGTGTTCTGGGCAGTTAGGGCCGTGATGGCGGAAGTCCCGTGCACCCCTATGGCGGCGAAGGTCTTCAAGTCGGCCTGGATACCGGCGCCGCCACCGGAGTCGGAGCCTGCCACTGTCATAGCTGTCTTCATGAGCCCTCCATGCAAGCGCGATCAACTGTCAGCCTTCTGCAAACCCGACCTTCAGCGGGTTGAGCGACTCCGCCGCAGCGGCGGCCGTCACCATCACCGGCAAACCCGATCTTTCAGGGGTTGAAGGCTGAAAGCTGATGGATGAACAGCGTGAAGTTTATGCCATCGCCGCCAACCTGCCAAGTCGGGCCATGCAAACAACCACGCCCCATCGGTTCACCGAGGCAGAGGGAGGGAAGAGGCAGTGCCAGGCGCTATTGCTCGAGTCCAATCTGGACGAACTGGCCGTGCTTGACCTGGTAGACGTAGATCTTCCGATTCCGCATGTCGCCCCTGGAGTCCGCCGACCAATCGCCGATAACGGTCTTGATCTCCAACTTCCTCAGCATGTCGGCCACCTTGTTGCCCGACATGCTCCCCGCCTGCTTGATGCCAGCGAGGATGACGTCGGCCGCAGAGTATCCGGTGATGGAATCCATCCCAGGGCTTCGGTTCTCCACCACGCGGTAGGCGCTCTTCCACTGCTCTGAGGCTACTGCGGACATCTCCGGCTGAGTGTTGGTGATTATCACCCCCTCAGCCTTGGAACCAAGAGTGTCGATGAACTCGTACTCCACCATGGAGTCGCCAGTCTGGAAACCACCCTTGAAGCCCGCATCTCGGAGGGCCTCGACCAGAGGGATCCCCTCCGGATAATCACCCGCGAAGAACACAGCGTCGGGCGTCTGTGCCAGGACCATCTGCACCTTACCTGGAAGCTCCTTCAAGTAGGGGCCCAGGTCGTTGTACTTCATCTCCACCTCCGCCACAGGTGAGACCCCATTCGTCTTCAACCCGTCGACGAAGGCCGCCGCCAGCCCTCTGGCATACAGGTTGTCGGTGTGGAACACCACGATCCGCCTCCAACCCTGAGCGAGGGCAGTGCGAGCCGCGACCGGCCCCTGGATATCGTCGGTGGAGCAGACCCTGAAGAACCTGCTGTAGCCCTTCTGGGTGAAGGTGGGATTGGTGGAGCCGGGGGTGACGACCACCACGTCCAGATCCTTGTACACCTCGTCCAGGGCCGGCCCCGTGGCGCCAGAATTGTAGTGACCCACCACACCCAGCACCGGCTCGCCCTTCTTCACCGCATCGGCCACCTGCCCGGCAGCGTCCACCGCCATCTCCTCGTCCCCGCCGTCATCCAGGGTGCGCACCACCACCTTCTTGCCCAGGATCCCGCCCGATCGGTTGGCTTCCTCGGCACGGAGTCGAGCCCCGCCCGCGACCTCCTGGCCCCGACTCGCCATGTCTCCTGTGATGGGCGCCACCACGTACAGGTAGGCTTCGTCGGAGGGGCCAGGGGAGCAACCGACGGCACCCGCAGCCAGGATCGAGAGAGCCATCAGGAATCCAGCCGCAGCCAGTCGCATCATCTCCATTACCGCCTTTCTGATCCCCCCGTCCCGGCCCGTTGGTTGAACGCCTCGTCGTAGCCAGCCGCCAAATCGGAAAGCCTTTGAGTGCTCTGCTTCAGTTCCTTCAAGGTTTCGAAGCTCCTCCCCTTGATCTCGGGGGTGACCTCGATCGCCTTGATCTCCGCGTAGGACTGCCCAAGGTGGGCCAGGGCGGCATCGATCTCCCGCTCGGCGTCCGCCACCAGTCCATCCAACTTCTCTAGGCTGTCCAACTGATCCTGGCGGCTCTCGCTCATGGTAGAGGAACGGGACCGCTCGTACCTCAGGTCACGCAGGTCGCGTTGGATCAGTCGATCTGCTCGGAACTCCTGAACCCTCAGAGCCATCTCGTAGATGGATCGAGCGGCCTCCTCCATCTGGGGCAACTCGTCGTCCGCCGAGGTGAGGACGTCTTCACGATCCTCCCGCACCAGGTTGTGCACCCCTCGAACGTACTCCACCGCTTTGGCTACACTGGTCCGCAGTCCCCTGTCGCCAATCCGTCCCAGGTCGATGCCCGCCAGGGACGCCTCCTGCTCAACGAGGGGATCGGACAGGGAGTCGATCACCAGCAGAGCCATCAGGACAGCACCACCGGCAACGCTGGCTCCTATCACCCAGGCCGGCCAGCGGCCGAGGATGGCGACCATCACCGCGACGAAGGTGACCAGGACGATGAGGTAAGCCTCGCGTCGGCTCAGCGTGTACCCGGCAATCCGACCCAGCCTCTCCCAACCCATCGCCGCCCCCTAGAAGTTCTGCGATATCAGCTCGTACAGCTTTCGTATGGTGTTGGGATCGGCCCTGTAGGCCTGACCACCCATTCCGCTGGAGATCCTCCCCAGGTTGTCCATATCGGCATCGCCACCATATCCCACCGTGAATACCAGCACCCCGCTTCCGCTCAGCACTCTCACCAGCGGGGTCGAGTCCCTGCCGGTGCCCACGATCCTAGGTACTCTGCCGAGGCCGGGAGCGTCCGTCCCCACGCGGTTGCCCGATCGGTTCTCCAGCCCGTCGGTCATCGCCACCACCACGTTGATACGTTCCTTGTCGTCCTGCTTCGCCAGCGATTGAACTGCGTACCAGACGGCGTAGTAGAAGGCCGTGTTGCCGCCCTCCCGCAGCTTGGTGACATGTTCGTTCAGGGTGTTCCGGTTGGACCCCAGACGGTCCAGCGGTACCACATCCACCAGATCGTCAGAGAAGGCCACCATGCCCACTCGTTCATCGTCGGACGGGATCTGCTTCAGGAAGGAAATCAGAGCCTCTTTCGTTTTGGCCAACTTGTCCCCGGCCATAGACCCGGACGCGTCCACCACCAGCATGATGTTGGCACGACGCTTCAGCCCGAGGGCCCAGCTGTCCTTAATGTAGGAGAGGACACCCCGCGATGGCATCTGCAGCAGTCGAGGCTGCTCGGTAGGGATCCCCTGAGCCTTGAGGGGCGACGTCTCCATGTCAAAGGCAAGGTCCACAGGACGGAAACCGTATCTGGCCACGATGGCCTGGCCCTCGGAACCAATCAAGAAGCGGCCGAAATCCAGGAACGCCTTGCGCTGATCCGACGTGAGGGTAGGCGTCTCCACCAGGATCAGCGGATGGTCCAGCATCAGCGTTCCCTCGACCGGAGCGATTTCCACCAACCGGTCGGATTTCGTGCGGCTGTTAAAGTCGAACACCGATGCCTCGGGGAGAACCATGGCCGAAGCGGCTTTGGGCCCCTCTTTCAGGAGATAGTCCACCAAAGCAGCATCGGAATCGCCCCCGTACCTGGCCACGGTTTTCTCGATGTCTTTCACGTATTCCCGAACCTGCTGCTTGTCCGCATCGGCCTTGGAAAGGCCAAAGGTCTTCCCCGCCCCCGCATAGAACTCGGCGGTCAAAGCCAGCAGACCCGAAGCCGAGGCCCGGGGAGAACCGTGGCTCCACCTGAAGCCGGCATCAGTCCGAGCCCTCGCCAGCAGAGTAGACCAGCCCCGCTCGACCGGCGGCCCCAGGTCGGCTTCGCGCCCCCGCCAGGTGGCGATCACCACCGGCGTCGTCGCGTAGCGAACAGTGGTGCCTATCACCGATGACTCGCTTCTCCCGGCGGCCAGCCATACCTGGTCGAACTTCTCCATCCAGACGGAGGAGTCTGGGCTCACCCCGACCAACTCGCCCCTGGCGATGGCGTCGGCCATGTCAGGGTTCTCCATCCGGATGGCCGTGACCTTCACCGACGACCTGGAGTTGTAGGCCTTGGCCAACTCGGCGAACATCCCCGATTTCGTGGGATCGTAGGCCACCCTGATCTCCCGCAACGGAGCGGGAGTGCTCACAGGAGGAGGCTTGTCCGGTCCATCGCAACCTCCGGCCAGGATAGCCAGTAGAGGGAGAACCAGCAGAGTCAGCCGCTTCATCTCTCCCCCCTACTTCTCATACTTGTCGACGAACCAGGTCCCCAGGGTCACCAGCCCGGACCGAGACGCCTGGCGCATCTTCGAGGAAGACGGGACCCGGTCCCTGAACCCGAGGGCGGCGTACTTCTTGATCAGACTGTCGGGGCTGTCCATGGAGACGTCCGGGCTCGCCGGACGTAATCCGAATCGAAGGGTGGCCAGCTGTTGCTGCTCGGACAGCAACTGCTGCTTGAACAGCACGGCGGCGTCTTTCTCGGCCGCGGACGATTCCTTCTCCTTCCCCATGTAGATGGCGAACGGAAAGTCGTACCACGCCACAGGGTCGGGGTAGACCACCACTAGACCATCCTTCCACCGCTTCTGGATGGCGTCGGCGTTCAAGAGCAGGTAGTTCTCCATCACCTGTCCGGCATCGCCGGCCGATGGTCCATAGAGCACCATATTCTCTGCACCGTAAGGCTGGAAATCGACCACGGTGTCCAAGAGCTGCTTCATCCACTCGAGGTAGGCCGGGTTCTGCAACTCCTCGGTGGAAACGGCCGGCTTCTCATAGTAGGCGCCGGCAGCGCTAACCATAGCGGCCAGCCCCGCTGGGTCTCGCTTGGGGTGGGGGATCACCAGCTTGAATCGTCCCCAGCTCTTGTCACCACCAAGAGACTCCCAGCCGGCCGAAGTCGCCGCGTCGTGAGCGACTTCCCAGTCCAGAGGCCGGCCGAACCTCTTCTGAAGGACATCGGCCCGCGACTTGAACACCGCCCACACCTCGGGGGACATGGCGACCGACTGGTCGCGGTATGGGCCGCCTGCCAGAAAGATGTCCTGCTTGTAGCGATCGGAAGCCACGGCGTTGGCCTGGTTGACCCAGTCCCTGGACTCCGCCACCCACGCGGTTGGCGGCTCTTCGAACTCTCCCCTAGCCCACTTGTCCAGGGCCGTTACTCCATCCAGCGGATACACATCGACCGTGACTGTCCGCCTCACACCATCCAGATCATACTCCTTGCCGCTGAACTCCCTTGCTGCGGCGGAAACCCAGGGCTCGGCAGCTACGGCGGACGCGACTGTGACGTGCACCGGTCCCTGCTCCTTGGGCGCCTCGATCTGCCTGGGCGTGGCAGGCTGGTTGGTCACCATGTAAGCGATACCGGCCACGAACGCCAGGGCCACGATGATGATCGCCAGTCTCGTCGGTCGCATCTAACGCCCCCTGCCCGCGCGGCCCCTCTGTGAAGCCGCAGTTATGCGCTGCTCCTGTGCAGCCGGTGTTACCTGTCGGACTGCAGCCGTGCGCGCCGCTCTGCCAACTGCTGCTGCAACAGATCGTCGCCCAGGATGTCGTCGATCTGCTGGCCGATGGAGCTACTCCTCGCCGCCACGATGCCCCGGGCTCGCTCCATCGCTTCCTTCTCCTCCCGGATCAGCGTCTCAGGAGAGAAGCGGCTGCGGACGTCGGCGTCGGATAGAGCTCTACCCTCGGCCTCGGCGGCCTTGCGCTCAGCGATCAGGGAGAGAAGCTGCCCCTTCTGTGCCTTCAGGGTGTCGATCCGCGCCATCAATTTGATCCTGGCCTCCTGAAGCTCCGCCACATCCTGCTGAGTCGAACCCAACTGGCCCTGCTTGAGCTCCAGGATCTCGGCGCCGGTGTTGAAGGTTGACTGGCGGCTGGCGGCCAGGGCGGCCAGCTGACTCTTCTTCAGATCGTCGTTGGTCTGCTGCTCCATGGCGAGCAGTCGGTCGATCTCGGCGTCGGTCTTCGCCTGCTGCGCCCGCAACTCCTCGATCTCTCGAGCCAGCGTCGTCTGCCGGCCCATGGCTTCGCCGAGGCAGATGCTGATCTTGTCCAAGCTGCCGTTCAGCTGGTTGATCTGCTCGTCGAACACTGCCGGCTTGTTGGTGCTAAGAGCCCGGTCGAGAAGGTCGTTGATGTTGGCCCTCAGCAGCAGTGCCACCCTGTCCAGGATCCCCACGTAACCGGACATCTCATCCTCCCTCTGCCCCGTTCGTTCTCCACCACCATGGCGCGTCGAACGTTCTCCCCCTGTCCTCTTCCCACACTTCCCTCGCACGCCCACCAGCCGAGGGCCGGTCGCTTGTGCGCCGTTCCGCAATTCCCTAGCGTAGGGCGGGGTACAAGACCCCGCCGTCCGGTGCCAGGGCTGCGGCCAGCGGCGGGGGACAAACCCCGCCTGACTTCAGGAACGACGCACTCAGATGGTGCGGAAAGACAGGAGAAACTTCCGCGCCACGGGTAGTCTAGAGCTTCTTAGCTGACTCGTCTAGGCTTCTTGGTACAAGTTGTGCCAGGAATAGCGATGCTTCAGGTGATCGAGGCCGGCACCTGGCAGATCTTCCGCCGCCCTTGCACCGGCTTCAGCCACAGCCACAGCCACAGCCACAGCCGCAGAGAGGAGCGTGTTCCATGGACACCGAGACAAGGACCCTCCACCGGCTCTCCTCTGCTGGTCGACCTGCAGGCCTGGTTCGAGGCTCGCGTCACAGATGTGGTTCCCCGGGGCGACCACACCGTATACGTGGCCGAGGTAGTGGAGGTGGGACTGCGCAGCGAGGCGAAGCCGTTGGAGTTGAGTGACACCGACTGGAGCTACGGGGGGTAGCCACCCCCCCCCGTCTCCCGCCTCTCTCTTGTAGATACGTCCACCTTGCTATAGAATCCGTCGGGCCGGAAGCCCTCAGGAAGGGGCGCTCCGGCCCGCGGCACTCCGTTCCCCAACTTCGCGCCTCAGGAGGCCACCCGTGTTCGGGAAAAGGTTGCTCTGGAGGTCCTATTTCATCGTCTTCGTCGCCAGCACCTGCGGGATGACCATCGAACTGGTGGCAGGCCGAATCCTGGCGCCCTTCCTCGGGGTATCTCTCTACACCTGGACCAGCATCATCGGGGTGGTTCTGGCCGGCATGAGCCTGGGCAACTATCTGGGAGGCCGCATCGCCGACCGCGCCCCCAAGGCCCGGACCCTCGGGGTGCTGTTCCTCCTCAGCGGCCTGGCCAGCCTCAGCATCCTGGCCATGATAGGCTTCGTGGGAAGCAAATCTCTCAACTTACCCATGCCCCTCATGGGAAAGATCGCCTTCCTTACCACCGTCGTCTTCTTCCTGCCCAGCCTCCTGATCGGCACCATTTCCCCAGTCGTGGTGAAACTGACCCTCAAAGACCTGAGCGAGACGGGGTCGACGGTGGGGAAGATCTACGCGTGGTCGACGGCAGGGAGCATCGTGGGAACCTTCGCCACCGGCTTCGTCCTGATATCCTGGTTCGGAACTCGAATGATCGTGGCGGGCGTGGCGGTGGTGCTGCTGGTCATGGGGATAGTGTTCGGCCGGCTCTGGAAGCAGGACCGCGTGCCGGCGACCGCAGCCCTTCTGCTGGTCTTTCTGGGCTTCGGCTATTACCTGAACACCCAGAACGCCTTCGCCTCTCCCTACTGGAAGGAGAGCAACTACTACTCCATCCGGTTCTTCGACCAGGGCAACGGGCAGGATGGAGACAAGGTGCGGGTTCTGGTTCTGGACCACCTGGTGCACAGCTTCGTGTCCCAGAACGACCCCACCCACCTGGAGTACCCCTACGAGAAGGTGTACGCCGACATCGTGAAGTATCTCTCCGAGACGCGTCCCACCATGAACGCCCTCTTCATCGGCGGTGGAGGATACACCTTCCCCCGGTATATGGAGCACGTCTACCCAACCAGTAACCTCGAGGTGCTCGAGATCGATCCGGAAGTGACGCGAGTGGTCTACGATGAACTATGGCTCCCCAGGGACAGCAAGATAGTGACCCACAACATGGACGCCCGTATCTTCTTCACCAACGGCGAGGCTCCGAACGGCAAGTACGATCTCGTCCTGGGCGATGCCTTCAACGACCTTTCGGTCCCCTACCACCTGACCACCCTGGAGTTCACCCAGAAGCTCAAGGAGGCCATGAAGCCCGACGGCTTCTACCTGGTCAACATTATCGACAACCCGAAGCGGGGTGCCTTCCTCCGCCCCTACATCAACACCCTGAAGAAGGTATTCTCCCACGTCACGGTGGCTGCCGTGGGAGAGGGGTGGAAGTCCTCCGCCCAGAACACCCTGATCGTCATGGCCTCCCAGGCCCCCATCGACCCGCCGACCTTCATGGACAAGCTCACGCAGCAGTATGGCGGCAAGGAGCCGGTGACCAGGATCATGCCGGAGCAGGAGTTGGCCGGCTACCTGGCCCAGGGCACCGACCTGATCCTCACCGACGACTACGCGCCGGTGGACCAACTGATCGCCACCCTCTTCGACGAGCGGGGCTACTAGGAATGTGAGACCAGCGCCTCCACCAGACCCGGTATGGTGTGCTCGGGGGCCATCACGTCCACCCGAAGACCCAGTTCCCGGGCCGTACCGGCCGTGATCGGTCCGATGCAGGCTATCAGGCTTCGCGACAGCAGGGGAACCGCGTCCTCCCCCAGGCCGGAAACCAGGTAGCGCACCGTGGAGGAACTGGCGAAGGTGGCCACGTCGATCTCACCCGCCGCCAGCTGCTCCCTCAGTCGGGCCAGGTCGTTCCTCGCCGCGACCGTCCGGTAGGCCACCACGTTGTCCACCAGGGCCCCGGCCTTCTCCAGTTCCACGGCGAGAGTCTCTCGGGCCAGGTCGGCCCTGGGAAGGAGTACCTTCTTCCCGGACACGCCCGTGGAAATCAAAGCGGCGGCTACCTCTTCCGCCACGTACTCCGAGGGCACCAGGTCCACCTTCAGGTGATACTCCCTCAACTGCTGCGCTGTGGCCGGGCCAATAGCTGCCAGCCGGACCCCCGCCAGGGCACGCACGTCCAGCCCCAGGGTCTCCAGCCTTTCCATGAAGGTCTTCACCCCGTTGGCACTGGTGAACACCACCCAGGCGTAGCTACCTAGCCGCTCGATGGCGCCGTCCATAGCTTCGTAGGACTCGGGGGGAGCGATCTCCAGCACCGGGACCTCCACCGGTTCGGCACCATACTCCCTCAGCAGCACCGACAGGCTGCCGGCCTGCTCCCGGCTCCTGGTTACCAGTACCCGCTTTCCAAAGAGAGGGCGGCTGTCCCACCAGCGGAGGGTTTCTCGCAGTCCCACCACCCCCCCGACCACGATCACCGCCGGAGGCCGGAACCGCGATTCTTTCACTCGCCCTACGATGTCGGCCAGGGTCCCGGTGAGGGTCTGCTGCCGGGGCCAGGTCCCCCATCGGATCACAGCCACGGGCGTATCTGCCGCCCGTCCGTTCTCCACCAACTGCTGGACGATAGTTCCCAGGTTGGTCAAACCCATGAGAAAGACCAGGGTGCCGACGCCCGTGGCCAGCTTCTCCCAGCAGAGGCTGGACCCCAGCTTGGTGGGATCCTCGTGTCCGGTCACGATGGCGAAGGAGCTGTTCTGCTCACGGTGGGTCACCGGGATCCCGGCGTAGGCCGGAACAGCGATGGCGGAAGTGACCCCTGGGACCACCTCGAAGGGCACCCCGGCGGCGACCAGAGCAGCGGCCTCCTCTCCTCCTCGCCCAAAGACGAAGGGGTCGCCACCGTGAAGCCGCACCACCGTCTTGCCCTCCAGCGCCTTCGACACCAGCAGCCTGTTGATCTCCTCTTGCGGGTAGGTATGATGGTTGGAAGACTTGCCCGCGTAGATCCGCTCTGCCTCAGGGCGAATGTGCCCGTCCAGCAGCGCGGCGTTGGCCAGCCGGTCGTACACGACTACCTCCGCTCGACCCAACACGTCCGCTCCCCGAAGGGTGAGCAGGCCGGGATCTCCAGGCCCTCCCCCAACCAGATAGACCTTCCCTATCATGACTGGACCTCCTGCAACAGACGGCCAGCGCCTCGGGCCAGCAACTTGTTGGCGATCCGTTCTCCCAGTGCCACGGGTTCGCCTGTGGCCTCAGAGTCTCGCTCCCGCAGGACTTCAGAACCGTCCTGGCCCGCCACCAACGCGTCCATCACCAAGCCGCCCCCTTCCATACGGCAGAGACATGCCATCGGCAACTGGCAGCCCCCACCCATAACCCGCAGGAACGTCCTCTCCGCCTCGGTAGACCTTCTGGTTGCGGGATGGTCCAGCACCGAGAGGACCTCTATCAACTCCTCGTCTCCCGCCCGGACCTGCACCGCCAGGGCACCCTGCCCCGGTGCCGGGAGGCACATCTCCAGGGGAAGGTGCTCGGTAATCCGGTCACCGTAACCCAGGCGACCCAGGCCCGCCGCCGCCAGAACCACGGCATCCAGATCCTCTCCTTCGGCCTTTCGCAGCCGGGTATCCACGTTGCCCCGAAGCGGGACGATCTCGAGGTCGGGACGGAAGGCCAGTAGCTGGGCGCGACGCCGGGAACTGCTGGTACCCACTCGGGCTCCCACAGCAAGCTTCGCCAGCGGCAGGCCATGCCGGGAGACGCATACGTCGCGCGGGTCCTCGCGCTCGGGGACGGCGGCCAGCGCCAGTCCGGCCGCCATGGACGAAGGGAGGTCCTTCATGCTGTGCACCGCCAGGTCGATCCGGCCCTCCAGGAGAGCCTTCTCTATCTCCTTCACGAAGAGCCCGGTCCCGCCTATTTGCCACAAGGGGGGGCCGGTCCGCACGTCCCCTTCCGTCTGGATCTTCTCGATCCGCAGCCGCAGATCCGGCCTCTTCTCGGCCAGCTGCCCCACGATCCATCGGGCCTGCCACATCGCCAGCGCGCTCCCGCGCGTCCCCACCACCAGTTCTCGCATCGACAAACCGTCCTGTTCTAGACCAGCCAGAGAAGGCGAGTTCCATCTCCCTCTGGAAGGTCGAAGTTGCTCCCCTCTCCCCTTGGGAGAGGGAATCCCCCCACAGGGAGAGGAAGTCTCTCAGCCGTCACCCTCCTTAGCCCTCAGGGGAAGAGAGGGTGACCGTCCCTTCACTCCAGGTCGAACAACTCTTTCACGGCGTCCACATAGAGGCCGCACGCACCGTCGTTGGCCTGAGCCTTTAGGCGCACCGTGGGCGCGTGGAGTATCTTGTTCACGATAGCCTGGGTCATCGCCTCGACAGCGTTGTGCTCTCTCTCCCCCAGGTTCAGCTTGCTGCTGTAGCGAGCAACCTCGCCCTGCCTGATCTTCTCCAGCCGGTCCCGCAGGGCCACCATGGTCGGCACCACCTCCTGGCAGCGCAGCCATGAGACGAAAGCAGCGGTCTCCTCCTCTACAATCGCCTGGACCTTCGCCACCTCTTTCTCCCGCTCCTGGAGGTTAGCCTCCACCAACGACTGCAGATTATCGATGTTGTGGAGATGCACGCCCTCCATGGCACCTACGGCCGGATCCACGTCCCTGGGCACAGCGATATCGATGAGGAAGAGAGGACGTCCCCGACGGTCCCGTACCACCGGGCCCACCAGATCCGGGCCTATGAGTGCCTCTGGCGCACCGGTGGAAGTGATGACTATGTCGGCCCGCAGCAGAGCCTCCCCTATCTCCTCCCACCGCATGGGGGCGCCTCCAAACCTGGCAGCCATCTCCTGGGCTCGTTCCCAGGTACGGTTGACCACCAGAAGATTCCCCGCCCCGTTGTCCACCAGGTTCTTAGCGGCCAACTCCCCCATCTCGCCGGCCCCAACCACCAGGACAACCTTCGAAGAGATATCGCCAAAGATCTGCCTCGCCAACTCGACGGCGGCGTGGCTCACCGAGGCAGCGTTCCTGGAGATGCCGGTCTCCGTGCGAGCGCGCTTGCCTGTCGCGAGGGCTCGCTGAAACAGTACGCTCAACAGCGATCCGGAAGCTCCGCGGCCTGCGGCGAACTCGTAGGCGTCCCGCACCTGCCCGAGGATCTGAGGCTCTCCGACGATCATGGAATCGATGCCCGAGGCCACAGCCAGAAGGTGTCTGGCCGCCTCGTCGTTGTGCAAGGAATAGAGATAGGACGCCACCTCGGGCTCCGCCATATCCGGGCACTGGAAGGAGTGCAGGAAGCGACGGATCTCCACAGCTGCCTGCTTCTGCCGCCGCGGCACGGCGTACACCTCCATCCGGTTGCAGGTGGAGAGCACCACTCGCTCGGCGGCTATCTCGCCCAGCCGATCCAGCAACTCGGCCAACCTCTCACCGTCCAGCGCAAAGCGCTCTCTAACCTCGATCGGCGCGATCTTCTGATTCAGCCCCACCGCCACGATGATACAGGGCTCGCCATCCCGCACCCGGCGCAGGATCTCTTCGATCCGCACCAGGGCCGCCCCCTCGCCTCCCGTCCGGAAGACGTCGAAGGCGTTGGAGTTCACCACCTCGGCCCAGAAGGCCTCTCTCTGGGCAGGTACCGGCAGTTCCTGGCGGATCCGAGCCCGAAGGGTGCCCAGCAACCGCAGGAAGGGGCCGTACTCCGGCACCAGCACTTCCTCCAGCTTCTGGCGCATCCGTTTGGCCAGAGCGGGACTCATGCCCCCCGTGGAGATGGCCACAGTCAACTCGTCGCGACGAATGACGGAGGGAACGATGAAGTCGCACAGATCGGGGACGTCCACCACGTTCAGAAGGAGGTTCAGCCGGGAGGCATCGGCGGCAACGGCACGGTTAACCTCGGGCTCCGAGGTGGCGGCCACTACCAGCAGGGCCCCTTCCAGATCGCCGAGGCGGTACTCGCGCCGCTCCGCCAGCACCTTCCCCTGGCTCTCCAGATCTTCAAGACTCCGGTCCAACTGCGGGGCAATCACCTTCACCACGGCGCCCGCAGCCAGCAATCCCTCCACCTTGCGCAGCGCCACCTCGCCCCCGCCGATCACGACGGTCAGGCGGCCTCGAAGGTCCAGGAACGCCGGAAAGTAGGTAGCAGGATGGCTCCTAGCCTGTTCAGTCACCCTCGACCGATGCCTTTCTGAGTTGGGGAGCTACCGGGCGAACTCCCCCGCCAGGGCCCGTCCGTTGGCCGGTACCGGAGCACCGTGCAGAATGTGCTTCAGGAACTGCCCCGTGAAGGAGTTGGGGTTATCCGCCACCTCCTCCGGGGTGCCGGTGGCGACCACCCAGCCCCCCGCGTCGCCCCCCTCGGGGCCCAGGTCGATGATCCAGTCCGCAACCTTGATCACGTCCAGGTTGTGCTCGATCACCACCACGCTGTTTCCGGCGTCCACCAACCGGTTCAGAACCTGCAGCAGCCGCCCCACATCGGCGAAGTGCAGACCGGTGGTGGGCTCGTCCAGGATGTACAGGGTCCGCCCCGTAGCCCTCCTCGACAGCTCCGTGGCCAGCTTCACCCTCTGAGCCTCGCCGCCGGACAGGGTCGTCGCCGGCTGTCCCAACCGCACGTATCCCAATCCCACGTCGTTCAGGGTGGACAGCTTGTTCCTGATGCTGGGGATGTTCTCGAAGAAGCTCAGGGCCTCCTCCACGGTCATCTCCAGCACGTCGGAGATGGTCTTGCCCTTGTAGCGGATCTCCAGGGCTTCCCTGTTGTACCGCTTCCCCTTGCACACCTCGCAGGGAACGTAGACGTCGGGAAGGAAGTGCATCTCGATCTGGATGATCCCCTCACCGTGGCAGGCCTCGCAGCGCCCACCCTTCACGTTGAAGGAGAAGCGGCCCGGCAGGTAGCCCCTCATCCGCGCCTCGGGCAGGGAGGCGAACAGCTCCCGGATGGGAGTGAAGGCACCCGTGTAGGTGGCAGGGTTCGACCGTGGCGTCCTACCTATGGGCGACTGGTCGATATCTATCACCTTGTCGAGATGCTCCAGCCCCTCGATCCGGTCGTGGCTCCCCGCCCTCTCCTTCGCCTTGTAGAGGGTCTGAGCCAGACGACGGTACAGAATGTCCGAAACGAGGGAACTCTTCCCTGAACCCGACACCCCCGTGACCGCCACGAAGCGTCCCAGCGGTACCGTCACGTCGACGTTCTTCAGGTTGTTCTCCCGGGCCCCGATCACCTGCAACTCTCTTCCGTTGCCAGGTCGCCGCTGCAGCGGTACAGGCACCGCGAGTTCGCCGCCCAGGAACTTGCCCGTGATAGACTCCGGGCAGGCGATCAGGTCCTCCACGCTTCCAGCAGCCACCAACTCGCCGCCGTGCTCCCCGGCGCCCGGCCCGATATCGATCACGTAGTCGGCGCTCCGAATGGTCTCCTCATCGTGCTCCACCACGATCAGGGTGTTCCCCAGGTCCCGCAGCCGTGTCAGGGTCTGGATCAGCCGGTGGTTGTCCCTCTGATGGAGCCCGATGCTGGGCTCATCCAGGATGTACAGCACCCCCATCAGACCCGAACCGATCTGGGTAGCCAGCCGTATGCGCTGGGCCTCGCCGCCCGACAGGGTGGCGGCCGTCCGGTCCAGGGTCAGGTAATCCAGCCCCACGTCCACCAGAAAGCCCAGGCGGGCCTTGATCTCCTTCAGGATCTGGCGGGCGATCAGCATGTCCCGCTCGCCCAGGGATTGATCCTCCTCCGGATAGGTGGCAGGGGTGAAGGCCACCCCACGGAAGGCCCCCGCCTCTCCCTCCAGGAACCGGAAGAACTCCAACGCCTTCCACACCGAGAGCCTCGTCACGTCCACGATAGAGCGCCCAGCCACGGTCACCGCCAGCACCTCGGGCTTCAGCCTCGCCCCGTCGCAGGCCGGGCATGGCTTGCTGGACATATACCGCTCGATCTCGGAGCGCATGTAGTCGGAGTCGGTTTCCCGGTGTCGGCGCTCCAGGTTGGGGATCACCCCTTCGAAGGCCATGGTGTACTCGTGGGAGCGACCGTCCCGGTGGCGGTGCTTCACCCGAACCCGCTCGCCGTGGGTGCCGTACAGGACCACGTTCAACTGCTCGGGGGTCAGTTCCCGCACCGGGACCTTGGTCGAGAAGCCATGCTCGTTCGCCACCGCCCCCAGGATGCTGGAGTAGTAGCCTTCGGTGACGCCAGATCGGCTCCATGGCTGGATGGCCCCCTCCGCGATGGAGAGGTCCCGATTGGGGATCACCAGCTCGGGATCCACCTCCAGCTTGGAGCCCAGCCCGGTGCACTCGGGGCAGGCGCCGTGGGGGCTGTTGAAGGAGAAGTTCCGAGGGGCGATCTCCCCCAGGCTGAAGCCGCACTCGACGCAGGCGAAGTGCTCCGAGAAGAGAAGCTCCTCCTCGTCACCGACCGTAACCTTCACGGTGCCGGCTCCCAGCTTCAGCGCGGTCTCCACTGAGTCGGCCAGCCGGCTGCGGGTCGAGTCCAGTTCCTCGTCGTCGTGGGAGGGTACCGCCAACCGGTCCACCACCACCTCGATGGTGTGCTTCCGGTTCTTGTCCAGCTTGATCTCCTCGCCCAGGTCGCGGACCTGGCCATCGACCCTCGCCCGAACGAAGCCGGCCTTGCGGGCATCCTCGAATATCCCCTGATGCTCGCCCTTCCGGTCCCGAATCACCGGCCCGAGGATCATGATCCGGCTGTCGACTGGAAGAGCCAGGATGGCATCGACCATCTGCTCCACGGCCTGTTGAGCGATCAGTCTGCCGCAGTTCGGACAGTGGGGCTTGCCTACCCGGGCAAAGAGCAGCCGCAGGTAGTCGTAGATCTCGGTGACCGTGCCTACCGTGGAACGGGGATTGTGACTGGCCGCCTTCTGGTCGATGGAGATGGCCGGCGAGAGCCCCCCGATGTAGTCCACGTCGGGCTTCTCCATCTGGCCGAGGAACTGGCGGGCGTAGGCGCTCAGCGACTCGACGTAGCGCCGCTGCCCCTCGGCATAGATGGTATCGAAGGCCAGGGACGACTTGCCGGACCCGGACAGACCGGTGATGACCACCAACTGGTCCCTGGGGATCTTGAGCGATATGTTCTTCAGATTGTGCTCGCGGGCACCGCGAATCTCGATAAAGTCCTGTCCCACTTGCCTACCTTCGGTATCCAGGAAGGGAGAATAGATGGTTTGGGGACACCCCAAACCCCGCCATAGGGGCTCACGCCCCTCTGGACTCCCCGGCACCTAGTCCTAAGCAGCTGACCCCAGATAGTCTGCCCTTCGTCACCCCCGCGAAAGCGGGGGTCCAGGACACCACCGCGGAGAGGACCCTGGATGCCCGCCTTCGCGGGCATGACGGCGAATTGTGCACGCGATCCTAGGCCAGATGCTTAGGCGATTTCGCGTCGTAGCTCGATGATCTGATCTCGCAGGAGAGCAGCCTTCTCGAACTCCAGGTTCTTCGCCGCCTGCTTCATCTGCCCTTCCAGATCCTTGATCAGCCGCAGGATGTCGTCCTTCGGCATCGGCGTTCCGGCCGCCTCGTAGGAGGCTGCGGCCTCGGCCACCGCCTTCACCCGGTTGGAGATGTCCTTGATCGCCTTCCGGATCCCGACCGGCGTGATCCCGTGCTTCTCGTTGTACTCCATCTGAAGCCGGCGCCGCCGGTAGGTTTCGTCGATAGCCCGCTTCATGGAGTCGGTCACGGTATCGGCGTACATGATCACCTGGCCGTCCACGTGGCGAGCAGCCCGCCCCATGGTCTGGATCAGCGACCCCTCGGAGCGCAGGTAGCCCTCCTTGTCGGCATCCAGGATCGCCACCAGGGAGACCTCCGGCAGGTCCAGCCCCTCCCGCAGCAGGTTGATCCCCACCACCACGTCGTAGACCCCCAGCCGCAGATCCCGCAGGATCTCGATCCGCTCGAAGGTCTCGATCTCCGAGTGGAGGTAGTGAACCTTGATCCCCATCTCCCGCAGGTAGTCGGCCAGGTCCTCCGCCATCCGCTTCGTCAGGGTGGTGATCAACGCCCTCTCGCCCCGGGCGACGCGGCTCCTCACCTGCTCCAGCAGGTCGTCGATCTGACCGGCGATCGGCTTCACCTCGACGCTGGGGTCGATCAGTCCGGTCGGCCGGATCAACTGCTCCACCACCTGCTGGCCGTGCTCCTTCTCGTAAGGCCCCGGTGTCGCCGATACGTAGACCACCTGGTTGATGTGCCGCTCGAACTCCGGAAACTTCAGCGGCCGGTTGTCCAGGGCCGAGGGCAAGCGGAAGCCGTAGTCCACCAGGGTCTGCTTGCGGGAGTAGTCGCCCGCGTACATCCCCCTAACCTGAGGGATGGAGAGGTGCGACTCGTCGATGAACATCAGGTAGTCATCCGGGAAGTAGTCCAGCAAGGTCCAGGGCATGCTGCCGGGCGCCCGTCGCGAGAGGGGGCGAGAGTAGTTCTCCACCCCGTTGCAGAACCCCGTCTCCCGCATCATCTCCATGTCGTAGCGCGTCCGCTGCTCCAGCCGCTGGGCCTCTACCAGCTTTCCCTCTTCCTTCAGTTCGGCCACCCGGGTCCTCAACTCCTCCTCGATGTCCTTGAGGGCCTCCTCCAGTTTCTCCTGAGTCGTAACGAAATGCTTGGCCGGGTAGACGTCCACCTGGGTCCGCTCCACCAGCACCTCGCCGGTCAAAGGATCCACCTCGGTGATCCTCTCCACCTCGTCGCCCCAGAACTCGATCCGGATGGCTATGTCCTCGCCCACCGGATGGATCTCCAGGGTGTCGCCCCGAACCCGGAACTTCCCACGACCGAAGTTGTAGTCGTTCCGCTCGTAGTGGATGTCGGTCAGGAAACGAAGGACCTTGTCCCTTCTCCTCTGCTCACCCCGCTTCAGGGAAAGTACCACCTTCCCATACTCCTCGGGTGAGCCCAGACCGTAGATGCAGGAGACGGAGGCGACGATGACCACGTCTCGCCGCTCGAACAGCGCCTTGGTGGCCGAGTGGCGAAGCCGGTCGATCTCCTCGTTGAGGGAGGAGTCCTTCTCGATGTATAGGTCCGACTTGGGGACGTAGGCCTCGGGCTGGTAGTAATCGTAGTAGCTGACGAAGTACTCCACCGCGTTATCGGGGAAGAACTCCTTGAACTCCGAGCAGAGTTGCGCCGCGAGGGTCTTGTTGGGAGCCAGCACCAGGGTGGGCCGCTGCAGCCGCGCGATGACGTTGGCCATGGTAAAGGTCTTCCCCGACCCGGTAACGCCCAGCAAGGTCTGTTGCTTCATCCCGGCCTGCGCGCCCTCCACCAGACGCTCTATGGCCAGAGGCTGGTCGCCGGTGGGAACAAAATCGGAGGTTAGGCGAAACTCGGGCAAGGGTTCAACTCCGGGTATGCAACCCACAAGTATCCACGGCACGGCCTGAAGCTTTACCAGGCCATCTGCTAATTATACCAGGGGACGGGGAAGAGGGTCGAGGGTAATAGACCGCGAGACCGGGAGCCCATCCCGCGTGGCGATGGCGCCAGCTTCGTGGTAACCTCTAAGGAAGCAAGTGCATGACAGATCTCGAGGTACCATGGGCCGAACGACTCCGGCCGAAGCCGCCATACGGGAAGCCATAGCCAGAGACGGCCGGATCACCTTCCGGCAATTCATGGAGATGGCCCTCTACTCCGCGCCGGGCGCCTACTACAGCTCCGACGCCGGCCGGATCGGTGCCCGCGGGGATTACTTCACCAGCCCCGAGCTGCACCCCGCCTTCGGCGCCCTGGTAGCCCGCCAGGTCGAGCAACTGTGGATCACCATGGGGCGGCCGTCCCCCTTCACCCTGGTGGAGATGGGGGCCGGCCGCGGCTCCCTGGCCCGGGATCTTCTCTCCTACGCCGCAGCCTGCACTCCCGACTTCCACCGATCCCTGGACTACATCATCGTGGAGCGCAGCCCCGTCCTCATCCGGCAGCAGCAAGAGACCCTGGGGCAGTTGGGAGCCGGAGCGCCGAGGATGTCGTGGCACGAGACCCCAATCCTGGATTTGGCCGACGGATCCGTCGAGGGTTGCTTCCTCTCCAATGAGTTGCTCGACGCCTTCCCCGTGCACCGGCTGGTGGTTAAGGGGGAGCAACTGCAGGAGATCTACGTCGATGTGGTGGACGGGCAGCTGGCGGACGCCCCGGGCAGCCTGTCGGATCCGCGCCTCGCCAATTACTTCGCCAGACTCGGTTTCCTGCCGCCCGAGGGCTGCCAGGCCGAGGTCAACCTGGATGCCCCGGACTGGATGGCCCGGGTGGCCCGCGCTCTCGGCCGGGGCGCGGTTTTCACCTTCGACTACGGCTATCCCGCCGAGGAGCTGTACTCCCGACACCACTGCAACGGAACCCTCCTTTGCTTCTACCGCCACACCCTGAACAGCGATCCCTACGCCCAAATCGGCCAGCAGGACATCACCACCCACGTGGACTTCACGAGCCTCGCTCGGGAGGGGAGCAAGCACGGGCTGCGTCCCTACCCTCTGACCACCCAGCGGTCTTTCCTTCAGAGTGTGGGAATGCGAGACTACCTGCAGGCCCTGGATCACCTCGGTCTCCCCCGACGCGAATTCGAGGCCAACTGGGTGGCGATGGAGGAGTTGGTGAACCTCAGGGGCCTCGGCCGCATCCAGCTGCTGGTTCAGCAGAAGGGGCTCGCCCGCTTCGACCCGGCGGGACTCCGGCCGGAGGGGTTGCGGGCGGGCGAACTGGGACGCGACCTCACCCAGGAACCGGTGCCCCTGTTGACCATCGCCCACATGCCCCTCACGTCGCTCTCGCCCGCGGAGCCGATGATGGACGTGGAGGGGATGTGGGAGGAGTTGATGGGGGAGGACGAGAGTTAGCGTCATTCTTCTCCTAATAATCTCGCCACATTGCCAGAATCCCCCGGCGGCCCCTTGTCCTGTGCTATAATCCAGGCAATAGGGGCGAACTTTCGGTTCGCCCCGTCGTGACTCGACTAGACTTAGGGCGATCCCAGCGATCGCCCTCATAGAGAATGGGTTACATGAACTTCTCTCTCAACGAACTGCTGGTGATGGTACCGGCCTTCGTCATCGCGATCGCCTGCCACGAGGCGAGCCACGCCCTGGCCGCCACCCTTCTCGGCGATCCCAGCCCCAAGTCGGCGGGCAGGCTGAGCCTCAACCCGCTGCGCCACCTGGATCCCCTGGGGACCATAACCCTCTTCCTGATGGGATTCGGTTGGGGCAAGCCGGTCTTCGTGAACCCGCGGAACTTCCGTGTGAACCCCCGAGCAGGGATGGCCCTGGTGGCCTTCGCAGGACCGCTCTCCAACCTGTTGCTGGCCCTGCTGTTCGCTCTGCCCTTCAGGATGCACATCCTCATGAGCAGAGAGTTGCTGACGCTGGCTGCGGCTATAGCCTCCATCAACCTGCTGCTGGCCGTATTCAACCTGATACCATTGCCCCCCCTGGACGGCTTTTCCGTCCTGCTGGGCATCCTTCCGAGGCCCATGGCGGCCTCTATCGCCCCCCTGGCTCAGTACGGCCCCGCGGCGCTGCTGGGGCTGTTCGCGCTGTCCTACGTCTTCAAGGTCAGCGTGCTGGGCATCATCATGAATCCTGCTTACCAATTGCTGCAGCCGCTGGTCTTCGGCAGGTGAGGAGTGGTGGGGGCTATCTACCGGATAAGGCAGGGTCTGGCGAACCTGGGAGCCAGGATGGAGCCGGAAGACTGGATCCTGATGGATCGGCACCTGTCGCCGCGGGAACGAGCCCTGTTCGTTTGCATGGAACCCGCGGACCAGCGCCACAGCGTCCAGGTCCTGCGTAGCCTGCTGGCAGCGGGGGTCACCGACGAGAGCATCCTGAAGGCGGGCCTCCTCCACGACGTGGGTAAGTCCCGCTGCCGGATTGGTGTCTCCTACAGAGCGGCGGCGGTGCTGCTGGAAGCCCTCCTGGGGAAGATGCCCGATTTCGAGGGGCGAGGCGGCAGGAAGAGCTGGTGGCTCCCCTTCTACGTCCTCGCGAACCACCCACGCCTCGGTGCCAGCATGCTGGCCCAGGCCGGCGTCGAGGAGCGGGTCTGGCGGCTGGTAGAACTGCACCAGGTGGAACCGCACCTGATACGAGACGTCCCGGACGCCCAGTGGGTTCGGGCGGCGCTGGTCACCCTGCGCCGAGCAGACAACCAGAACTGAGGTAGCGCAGCGATGAAGCAGGTCACCATCGTTGGCTTGGGCATGATCGGCTCCTCCCTGGGGCTGGCGCTCAAGCAACTCAAGAGCCCGCCCCGGGTCGTTGGCCACGACAATCAGTACGACGCGGCGGCGCGGGCCCAGAAGCTGAAGGCCGTGGATAGGGCGGATCGGAATCCTCTGGAGGCAGTCGCCGGTTCCGACCTGGTGGTGGTAGCTACCCCCGTCGGAGCCATCCCTTCGGTTCTCGAAACCATCGCCGAAGCGCTGCCCGCGGGCTGCGTGGTGACAGATACAGGTAGCACCAAACGGGAGATCTTGCGGCGCGCCCAGGAACTCCTTCCATCAGGGGTCGCATTTGTGGGCGGCCATCCCATGACGGGGCAGGCGACAGCCGGTGTGGAGGGCCCGGACCCATCCATCTTCCAGGGAGCTATCTACTGCGTCACTCCATCGGTGAGCGCACCACCCAACGCCGTGGCAGCGGTGGTGTCTATGATCCAGGCCATCGGGGCAGAGCCCTACTTCGTGGATCCGATAGAGCACGACGGATTGGTGGCCGGCATCAGCCACCTGCCCTATCTGCTGTCGGCCGTCCTGATGCGGACGCTGGCCGGCGAGCCCAGCTGGCGAGAGATGAGCCTTCTGGCTGCTGGAGGGTTCGACACGGCCACCCGACTGGCAGGCCAGAACCCCAAGATGTACTCCGACATCCTCGGCACCAACGGCGACAACGTGGTGCGCCACCTCGACCGGCTGATGTCAGAACTCGCCGGTGTGCGCAGCCGGCTGCTCAGCGGCGAGTCGGCGATGCTCAAGGAGTTGGAGGAAGCCCAGCAACAGCGGGCGACCTGGGAAGAGCAGCGGAGGCGAGAGGTCGCAGCCAAGGAGTAGAGAGACCACCACGTAGTAACGACTTCAGTCGTTCGCCTCTTCTGCCCAAGCAACGAACGACTATAGTCGTTACTACAAACACCGCACTGGACACCGTGGGGGCGGGTCTCAAGACCCGCCCCCACACCATTTGGTCTTACTTGACCTCGACGGTCGCGCCGGCTTCCTTCAGCTTGGCGGCGGCCTTCTCAGCCTCGTCCTTCGGAACGGCTTCCTTGACGGGCTTGGGAGCGCCCTCCACCAGCTCTTTGGCCTCCTTCAGGCCGAGCCCGGTCAACTCGCGGACGACCTTGATCACGTTGATCTTGTTGGCGCCGAAATTCGTCAGCATGACGGTGAACTCGGTCTGCTCCTCGACTGGAGCCGCCGCGGGGGCCGCTGCGCCCGCACCTGCCGGAGCCGCCGCCACAGGAGCCGCCGCCACTACGCCGAACCGATCCTGCAAAGTCTTAACCAGGTCGGCCAGCTCGAGAACGGTCATCTTCTCGATCGCCGAAATGATCTCTTCGGTGCTCATTTGAGTCCTTTCTTCTCATTCCCCTCCCCCTCTGGGAGGGGGCATGGCAAGTAGATAAGTCTTGGGGACACCCCAAATCCCGCCAGGCGCTGCGCCCTGGACCCGCTTCCTCCCTCTCCCTCTGGGAGAGGGTCGGGGTGAGGGCTCCAGCACTCAGCACTCAGCACTCAGCACTCAGGACTGTGACTACGCTGCGCCCTGCTCTTCCAGCTGGCGCCGGCGCGCTTCCAGGGTCCCGACCAGCCCGCCCAGTATCCCGTTGAGGACGCCGACGATGCCGGCTATGGGCGACTGGAACCCAGCCACCACCTGCGATAGCAGCACCTCCCTGGGGGGCATAGTAGCCAGAGTCCCAACCTGCGCTGCTGCCAGAAGTTGCTGGCCCAGCATGGCACTCTTGATCTTGAACACCTTCGAGCCTCGCTCGAAGTCACTCAACGCCTTGGCCGCCGCCGCCTCGTCCCCGGTCACGAAAGCGATAGCGGTGGGTCCCACGAGGGAGTCCTTCAGCCCCACCTTCCCGACCTTCTCCGCCGCGAAGCTGGTCAGGGTGTTCTTCGCTACACGATACTCCACACCCTGGTCCCGCAGCTTTCGCCGCAACGAGGCCATGTCCGCAACAGTCAGTCCCCGATAGTCGGTCAGCACCACCAGGTTGCTCTTCGATAGCATGTCGGACAGCTCATCCACTTCGCGGACCTTCTCCGGTCGTGGCCCTCGGCTCTTCTCTACCTTCTGTGGCAACGGTTCACCTCCTTTCCACAGTAATCTGGATGGCATTGCCCTGACGGCCATACAAAAAGGGTCTCTGGCTACCTCAGCCAAAGACCCTTCGATTCTCCCATGGATCCGGAGTCCGCCCGGCCCATCACCGCAAGACCAGCGTCCTCGCATGGAGTATCTCTAAATCCTTGCCTCGGCAGGCCATAGCGATTAAGTGCCGCAGGGGCACGCCTGCTGTCTACAGCGCGGTCGATATTCGATTGAAAAGTCGCTCCTAAGCAGCCGCCATGGAGAGCGCCGACTGGAGATCCAGCGCGACGCCCGGGCTCATGCTGCTGGACATGGAGATGGAACGAATGTACTGGCCCTTAGCCCCACTGGGCTTGGCACGAACCACCGCATCCAACAGTGCCCCGAGATTGGACATGAGGCGATCGTCGGAGAAGCTCAGCTTCCCTATGGGCACGTGGATGACAGCCGTCTTATCAACCCGAAACTCCACCCGACCGGCCTTCACCTCCTTGATGACCTTCCCAATATCGAAGGAGATGGTCCCGGCCTTGGGGTTGGGCATCAGGCCGCGGCGACCGAGGATCTTACCCAGGCGGCCGACGGCACCCATCATATCGGGCGTGGCCACCGCCACGTCGAACTCGAGCCAGCCACCCTCGATCTTCTGAACCATGTCCTGGGCACCTACGTAGCTGGCGCCCGCTTCCTCGGCCTCCTTAGCCTTCTCCCCCTGGGCGAAAGCCAGCACTCGCACTTCCTTGCCGGTACCGGCGGGCAACACCGCCAGGCCCCGAACCATCTGGTCCGCGTGCCTGGGATCGACGCCCGTGCGGATGTGAACCTCGACCGTTGGGTCGAACTTGGTGTAGGAAACCTCACGCAACAGCTGGATCGCCTCGGCCGGCGCGTACAGCTTGTCGCGATCCACCTTCTTTGCAGCCTCAACGTACTGCTTGCCGTGATCAGGCACTGCAACCTCCTCGTGGTACTGGCGGGCCAAGACCCTCCCACACTCTGCCTAAGCTATGGTGACTCCCATGCTCCTGGCGGTGCCTTCCACCATCTTTACGGCACCGTCCAGGTCAACAGCGTTCAGGTCCTTCATCTTTAGCTCGGCGATCTCCCGAACCTTGTCCCGGGACATGGTCCCCACCTTGGTCAAATTCGGCTTTCCAGAGCCCTTGTCGGCCCCAATCGCCTTCTTGATCAGATCAACCGTCGGTGGCGTCTTGGTGACAAAGGTAAACGACCGATCCTCGAAGATGGTGATCTCGGCGGGGATCACCATTCCCGCCTGAGAGGCAGTCCGCTCGTTGTACTCCTTGCAGAACGCCATTATGTTGACGCCATGCTGACCCAAGGCAGGGCCAACGGGGGGCGCAGGAGTGGCCTTGCCGGCCGTGATCTGCAACTTTACGATCGCCTTGACCTTCTTCGCCATGAAGCTCTCCTTACACTCACAAACAGGCGACGACCGCAGCCGTCGCCGTCCGTTGCCTCTGAGTCCCTATTACCCTGCCTAGACTCTGGTGACCTGGAGGAAGTCCAGTTCCACGGGGGTCTCGCGCCCAAAGAAGGACACCAGGACCCGAACCTTCCCCTTCTCCAGATTGATGTCGTCCACCACGCCGATGAAGTCGGTGAACGGGCCGTCCACCACCTTCACCCTCTCGCCTCGGGAGAAGCTCACCTTGATCTTTGGAGCCTCCCGCCGCATGGCCTTCAGGATCTGCTTGACCTCCTGATCCAGCAGCGGAGTCGGCTTGCTGCCCGAGCCCACGAAACCGGTGACGCCCGGAGTGTTGCGCACCACGTGCCAGGAGTGGTCGGTCAACAGCATCTGCACCAAGACGTAGCCCGGGAAAACCTTCTTCTGGACCGTCCGGCGCTGCCCGTCCCGGATCTCGATCTCATCCTCGGTGGGGATCACCACTTGAAAGATCTGATCCTGGGCACCCATGGACTCAACGCGATGCTCCAGATTCGTCTTTACCTTGTTTTCGTAGCCAGAGTAGGTGTGGATGACATACCACTTAGCATCCGGGTGGATTGCCTCCGCCTCCTGCTCCTGGGCTTCCTGTTCGGCGATCTGGGCCTGTGCTTCTTCTTCCATCAACTTGCTCAAGTTACCTGCTTCTCAGCGCAGTATTACACGAAACATTTCAGTGAAGGTGAGGTCAACCAAACCAAGAAACAGCCCCACAGCAGCAGACACACCGATGACGATCATCGTCAGGTTGATGGCCTCCTGCCTGGTGGGCCACACCACCTTACGCAACTCAGACCGGATCTCCCGAAGGAAATCCCGGGCCCGATCGAGCTGACCTCTGCCCTTCTTCTCTTTCTCTTTAACGGGCATTGTTCCTCTACTTCACCTGGACTTGGACTACCGTCAGCCCACTAAAGACAACTCGGCAGGCCCGGCCGGAATCGAACCGACAACCTGCGGTTTTGGAGACCGCTGCTCTGCCTAATTGAGCTACAGGCCTCTGCAGAATTAGCACCGGCAACGGTGCTCTCTTAGCACTTCCAGGCGCATGAAAACCAAAAGCGTGCTATCACGCCCGTTGAATGATACCACAGGCGCCCGGTAGAGTGTCAAGGAACCGACGGGGAGACAGCGAGACGGGGCGATCGCCAGGACATTCTCCCCGTCTCCCTATCGCCCCGTCCAGTCTACTTGGTCTCGCGATGCTCTGTGTGAGCCCGGCAGCGCGGGCAGAACTTCTTCAGCACCATCCGGTCGGGATCGTTCTTCCGATTCTTCTCGGTGTGATAGGTCCGCTCCCGGCACTGGCTGCACGAAAGGGTTATCAGGATTCTGTCGGCCTTCTTCGCCATTGTGGCTACCTACTCGATGATCTTGGTGACCACTCCGGCTCCCACCGTGCGACCACCTTCTCGGATTGCGAACCGCAACCCCTCTTCCAACGCAATCGGCTGGATCAACTCGATCTCCATCCGCACGTTGTCCCCGGGCATCACCATCTCTACCCCCTCGGGTAGCTTGATCGACCCCGTCACGTCCGTCGTCCTCAGGTAGAACTGCGGCCGGTATCCGTTGAAGAAGGGTGTGTGCCTCCCGCCCTCTTCCTTGCTCAACACGTATACCTGCCCCGCATACTTCGTGTGCGGCTTGATCGATCCAGGCTTCGCCAATACCTGACCACGCTCTACGTCCGTCCGCTCTATCCCCCTGAGCAGGCACCCTACGTTGTCCCCCGCCTGCCCCTGGTCCAGCAGCTTCTTGAACATCTCGACCCCGGTCACTACCACCTTCCGGGTATCCTTGATCCCGATGATCTCGACCTCTTCCCCTACCTTCACCGCTCCGCGCTCAATCCTGCCCGTCACCACCGTCCCTCGTCCCTTGATCCCAAACACGTCCTCTATCGGCATCAGGAACGGCTTGTCAATCGCACGCTCCGGCGTCGGTATGTAAGAGTCTACTGCCTTCATCAACTCGTTGATCGCCGCGTACTCCGCCGCGTTCGGATCCTTCGAGTCGCTCTCAAGTGCCTTCAGCGCGCTCCCTCGCACAAACGGGATCTCATCCCCAGGAAAACCGTACTTCGTCAGTAGCTCCCGAACCTCTAGCTCCACCAGCTCCAGAAGCTCCTCGTCCTCCATCGCGTCTACCTTGTTCAAGAACACCACCATCGCCGGCACTTCCACCTGATGCGCCAGCAAGATGTGCTCCCGCGTCTGCGGCATCGGCCCGTCCGGCGCACTTACCACCAGGATCGCCCCGTCCATCTGCGCCGCCCCTGTGATCATGTTCTTGATGTAGTCCGCGTGTCCAGGACAGTCCACGTGCGCGTAGTGCCGGTTGTCCGTCTCGTACTCCACGTGCGCTATCGCTATCGTGATCCCACGCGCTCGCTCCTCTGGCGCGTTGTCGATCGAGTCAAAGGCCCGGTACTCCGCTTCCCCCTTCATCGCCAGCACCTTCGTGATGGCGGCCGTCAGCGTAGTCTTCCCATGGTCTACGTGCCCTATCGTCCCTACGTTTACGTGGGGCTTCGTCCGCTCAAACCTCTTCTTCGCCATG
>JAJZQR010000175.1 GCA_021806765.1 Chloroflexota bacterium
CTGAGCGCGGACGACATCCTGCTCACCTTGGGCACCCGCCTGGACGAGAAGAGTTCGCTCTTCTTCCCCTTCCCTACCGTGGAAGCATATCTCAACGCGGTCCTGGCGAAGATCCCGGGCCTGTCCGCCGCGGGAGGCCTTCCGCTGCTCAAAGAGCAGGGCGTCTGGTACGACCCCGCCGCCTCACCCCAGCACCGCGCCAGCGGCGACGGCTTCTCCACTGTCTCCGGCAAGCTGGAGTTCGGCACCTTCGCGGCCACCAGGAGCGACGGCGCAACTGTCTCGGTCTCCGCAGCGGGATCCAGCTCTGACGTCGGCGAACTCAGTCTGGTCACCTACCAGCCCAACGTTCACTCCGGCGACTACTCCGCCGACTGCTGGTGGCTCATGGAGATAGCCCACAGCAACGTACTGCTGATCAACCCGATGGCGGCCCAGGCGCGGCGGATCAAGCAGGGACAGCAGGTGAAGGTGACCTCCAGCGCGGGCACCGTGGAGGTACCGGTGCGGATCACTGAGGGGATTCACCCCCAGGTGGTGGCCCTGGCTTCGGGATTCGGACACGAGGGGGTGGGGAGGATCGCCCGCGGGGAAGTCTTCAAGAGCGAGGATCCGATGACTCGCCTGATCTGGTGGGACAAGGGAGGCAACGGGGTCAACGCGAACTCCCTGGTCTCCGGAAAGGCTGCAGAGTCCGACGGCGGCCTGGTGTTGACCGATACCAGGGTCCGAGTCGAGGCTTTGGGATAGGGGTTGAGCTGATGAAACTCCCTGAACGATCACGACTACCCGACAACGTGGAGATACCCGGCCTTTACCCGCGCCCCAGGCGGCGGCTCCCCCAGTGGCCCCTGGCTCTGTGGTTGGTGGTAGCCCTCGTGGTGGCCATACCGATGGTGGGGATACCGGGCGTAGTGCTGGCCCACTACACCACCTCCAGCTCGAGCTTCTGCCTGTCCTGTCACGGCACCGTCGAGACCCCGGATCGCAGCGTGCCCTCGGAGGTTCATCCCAGCTTCGACCAGGTGAACTGCGTGGATTGTCACGCCAAGCCCGGCCAAATCGTCTTCGAAGGCTACGTCAAAGGCTTTCTGGCAGAGCCCGAGCGGGTAACCAGCAACTGCTTGCGATGCCACCCCGCGATGCCCGACCGCACCGATCAACAGGGGTTCAAGTTCAACGTGCGCGGCATCGCCATCAACCACCAGGCCCACCTGGAGCGGGGGGCCACCTGCGTCACCTGCCACGCCAACGTGGCCCATGATCTGGAGGTGCCGCAAACCAACCGGCCCAGAATGGATAGTTGCTATAGCTGCCATCCCCGCACCGAGTCCTGTGTTAAGTGTCACGCGGGTGGCATCCCTCCGGTCACCCAGGCCAGGGAAACCATCGGCAGGCGGCCGGTAGCAGCAGCGGCCCCAGCAGCGGCCAACACAGCTGAAGGCAAGACGCTCTTTACCCAGACGTGCGCCATGTGCCACGGATCCGACGGAAGCGGGCTCCCCATGGCCAACCTCAAGTCCAGGGCGTTCCTGGATGGATACGGAGTCTCGGGGCTGGCGCAAGTCACTGCCGAGGGCAAGGGCGGAATGCCACCCTTCGGAAAAGCTAAGGGCGGATCCCTGACGGACGACCAGATCAAGGCCATCGTGGCGTACCTGATATCGGCGGCCCACTGAACTGAAAAGTAGGGCGGGGCGCTCTGCCCTGCCGCCCGGTGGTGGATGGTGTTCCGCGGGCGGAGGGGCACAGGGCCCCTCCCTACGTTAGCGGGACCCTTCATTCTGGCAAATCGCCCCCGGTGGATGGGAACATAGATGCGTCACTTTCGCGCCTTGCGTCTCGATACCCGAACTATTCATGGAGGCCTCGCGGTCGCGGCCATCCTGATGATCGCTGCCCTGGTGCTGACCGCCTCCGCATCGTCCCTGCTGGGGGAAGGCAGGCCACCCTCCAGCAGCGCCCCAGTTGCCAGGCAGGACAGCCAGATCCCGAGCTACCTCCAGGACGTGATGCCGATCCTGCGCCAGACTTGCGTTCAATGCCATGGGGCCCAACAGGCCGACAAGGGGCTACGGCTGGATAGCTACCAGCGAATGATGGCCGGCGACGCCTTCGGCACCGTGGTTATCCCGGGTGACTCCTCCCTCAGTGCGATCGTCTCGGTGGTCAAGTACGGAACCATGCCCCACGAGGGCGCCCGCCTGACAAACGCAGAGATCGAAACCATATCCAAATGGATAGACGCAGGGGCACCGGAGAATTAGTCACCATGGCCGGCCTGTTCGACCCCGCGTTTCTCGGTACCCTACGGCTCAACAACCGATTCGTTAGGTCGGCCACTGCCGAGTGTATGGCCGGCCCGGAGGGGCGCGTCTCTCGTCGTCTGGTCGCCCTCTACTCCCGACTCGCTGAGGGAAACGTGGGACTGCTGATCACCGGTGGCGCCTACGTCCATCCCAGCGGCCGATCCTATCCCGGCGTCGTCGGGGTCCACGACGATTCCACCCTGCCCGGCCTCCTCCGGCTCACCGAGGCCGTCCACGAGCGCGGCTCCAGGATAGCCCTCCAGCTCTACCACTGCGGCCGGCAGGGGGAACCCCAGGCGACCGGCGGCGCTCTCCTGGCTCCCTCCGCGATAGCCAGCCGCGTGGTTCGTGTCCGCCCCAGAGCGATGACGAATACGGACATAGAGGGCATCGTGACAGCCTTCGGCGACGCTGCCGGTCGCGCCAAAACCGCCGGCTTCGACGGTGTTCAAATCCTGGCCGCCAACGGCTACCTGATCAACCAGTTCCTCTCCCCCAACAGCAACCATCGGGATGACCAGTGGGGAGGGACCCTCACCAACCGAGTGAGGTTTCTTCTGGAGGTGTATCACTCCGTTCGGGCATCGGTGGGACCGGAATTCCCGATCCTGGTGAAGCTGACGATGAGCGACTTCCTTCGCGGAGGGTTGACACCCGAGGAATCCTTGATCGTCGCCGAAGAGCTGGCTACCAGAGGGATAGATGCCCTGGAGGTGACCGGGGGTACCCTGGAGACCATCTTCCACATGAGCCGAGGCGATATCCCCATCCAGCAGATGCTCCGGAGCCGGCCGATCTCTCAGATGGGCCTCGTCATCCGGAACCTGATGAGAGCCGCAGCCAATAGACTCCGAAGTCGGGTCAGGTTCGAAGAGGCCTACTTCGCCCCGTACGCGGAAAGGATCCGGCGCGCAACACAGGTTCCAGTCCTGCTGGTCGGCGGACTCCGATCCCCCCTCGTGATGGATCAGCTGCTGCGCGAAGGCAAAGTGGACTTCGTGTCCATGGCTCGTCCCTTTCTCCGGGAGCCTCACCTGGTTCGTCGGATCCAGGCCGGGGACCTGCGTCCCTCCCAATGCACCGCCTGCAATCGCTGTCTGGTGAGCGTGGCCGACGGCGGCGGCGTTCACTGTTTTGGGGGAAAACAGTAGCCTGTGGCAGGCGCGGCCCACATTTCCGGGAAGGTGGGGCCGAGCCATCGTAGGGGCGAAGCATCTTGCCGCAGCGAGATGCTTCGCCCTTCGGCCGAGCAGCCAAGGGCGAAGCATTCGGCCGCGGCCGAATGCTTCGCCCCTACACGCGCGGGGTCTGCGCCCCATCCGTCTGCGGCATCTCCCTTGCTGCCCCTCCTATGGCTGTGCGACAATCGACCTGGCCGGGCCTTCCGTGACCGGCCACTGCCGCGTTCGCAGGAGGAATAACCATGGTAGAGAGTGCCGACCTGCTGAGAATAGCCAGAACGGTGCTGGAGCAATCCCTGGCTCTCCAGCCGAACGAGCGAGTGCTAATCGTAGGAAACCCGGAGGAGACCTCCCGACTGATCTGCGATGCCTACTTCCAGGCGGCCGCGCAGATGGGTGGTCGGCCCCTCCTGATCCAACAACCCGCCAGGACCATCACCGACATGTCCGATCCGGGTGTGCTGGCGACCCTGGGCACCGAACCCGACATCGTCTTCAGCATCTCCACCGACAAGATCGGTAAGGACCCCTACGGCCTCCACGTGGGCTACGTGGGCCGGGACACTCAGAAGTACACCCACATATTCGATAAGATCACCGAGGGCGACAAGCGCGCCAGGGCCGGCACCTCTCCCGGCATTAAGATGGAAACCTTCCTGCGCTGCATGGAGGTGGACTACGCCGCCATCCGGACCCAGGCCGCCGAACTGAAGAAGGCCGTGGAGGGCGCCTCGGAGATGCGCATCGAGACCCCTGCCGGCACCGATCTCACCGTAGGGCTACGAGGGCGCAAGATCTTCGTGGACGACGGCGACATGCGGAAGCCGGGCACTCACGGGAATCTCCCCTGCGGAGAGATCTTCCTCTCGCCGGAGTTGGGGACGGCCAGGGGTAGGATCGTCTTCGACGGGGTGATCGCTATCGGCCCGGAGTGCCTGGTCCCCGCGGAACCGGTGGTGATGGAAGTGAAGGACGGCTACGTGACCCGCATCCTCCCCAGCGCCCACTCCCAGGCCGTGGAGGCGTCCCTCAGGCAGGGTGAGGCCCGGGCGAGGGCCATGGGCAAGGAGGATTACGCCCGCAACAGCTGGGGCGTCGGAGAGGTGGGGCTGGGATTGAACCCCAGGGCGGAGATGATCCCCGACATGCTGGAGGCAGAGAAGGTAGGGGGAACCTGTCACGTCGCCATCGGGTCCAACTACGACCGGGACCTGCTGGCTCTCACCCACTACGACATGCTGATGACCCACCCGCGGATCTGGGTGGACGGCAAACCGCTGAAGGGGTACGAGGGCTAGGGCAAATGGCGTAGGGGCGAAGCATTTCGTCGCAACGGAATGCTTCGCCCTCCTGTCCCAATTACGCCTTGATCCTGCTCCGGTAATCCTCTATCGCCCTGTGAAGGGCATCGGCGGCCAGGTTCGAGCAGTGCATCTTCACCGGCGGAAGCCCCCCCAACGCCTCGGCCACCGCCCTGTTGCTGATATCCATCGCCTCATCCAGGGTCTTGCCCATCACCATCTCGGTGACCATGCTGCTGGTGGCGATGGCCGCGCCGCATCCAAAGGTCTTGAACTTCACGTCCGCGATCCGTCCGTCCTGGACCTTGATATAGATCTTCATCACGTCACCACAGACGGGGTTGCCCTCCATCCCGACCCCGTCGGCATCCGGAATCTCGCCGACGTTCCGGGGGTTGCTGAAATGCTCCATCACCAGGTCGCTGTACATCCGCCCATGCTCCTCGAAGCTTCTATTGGCCCGACGGCGTGCCGGTGCCAGCACCGGCCAGGGGCGACATCGCCCTCAGTCGCTCGATGATCTCCGGTAGAACCCCGATGACGCGATCGATGTCCTCCGCGGTGTTGTCCTTGCCCATGGTCAGTCGCAGGCTCCCGTGGGCACGCTCGATAGGCACGCCCATCGCCTTCAAGACGTGGGACGGCTCCAGCGACGCCGAGGTACAGGCGGAACCGCTGGAGGCCCCTATCCCCAGCATGTCCAGGCTGAGCAGGATCGACTCCCCCTCGATGTAGTCGAAAACGAAGCTGGCGTTGTTGGCCAACCGGTTGGTGGGATGGCCGGTCAGATGAGCCCCGGGGATCTGAGTGATGGACGCTATCAGCTTATCCCTCAGCCTGGAGGAGTGGGCATTGTAGGAGTCCAGTCGCTCGTAGGCCAGCTTCAGGGCCGTGGCCAGCCCCACGATGCCGGCGGTGTTCTCGGTGCCCGCCCGACGCCCCCGCTCCTGGCCGCCACCCTGCTGCTGGGGCCAGTAGGTGGTACCCTTGCGAACGTAAAAGACCCCGACCCCCTTGGGGCCGTAGAACTTGTGGGCCGAGAGGCTCAGCATGTCCACGCCCAGCCTGTCCACGTCCAGCTCCAGGCTACCGCCAGCCTGCACAGCGTCGGTATGGAATAGGACTCCCTGGGTCTTCACGATGCGGGAGATCTCCTGGATCGGCTGGATCGTGCCGACCTCGTTGTTGGCGTACATGACGCTTACCAGGATGGTGTCCGGGGTCAGCGCCTTCTGGAGGGCATCCAGATCCACCACACCCTCCCGGTCCACAGGCAGGTAGGTAACCCTGAAACCGAACCGCTTCTCCAGGTACTCACAGGTGTGGAGGATGGCGTGGTGCTCGATCTGGGTGGTGATGATGTGGTTGCCCTTGTGGCGATTGGCGAAGGCCGCCCCCTTCAGGGCCAGGTTGTCGCTCTCGGTACCCCCGCTGGTGAAGACGATCTCCGCGGGGCTCGCCCCCAGGATGTGGGCCACGGTATCGCGGGCCCAGTCCATCGCCTTGCGGGCCTCACGGGCCGGCGCGTAGATGCTGGAAGGGTTTCCGTACTTCTCGGTGAAGTAGGGTATCATGGCCTCCACCACGGCCGGATCGACCGGCGTGGTGGCCGCATGGTCGAGGTAGATGAAACGCGCCACTGCGTATCTCCTTTGCAGCTATCTACCCTATCGCAGAAACTTGAAAGTCGGCCAGGGAGGTGTTGTCCAGGACGTCGAGGATGCTCTCTCGCACCCGCACCCACATGTCTTTGGTGGCGCAGCCGGTGCTGCGGGTGCAGCAATCGGAGGATTCCCCCTCCACCGCGCAGTCCACCGGTCCGATGGGACCCTCCAGCACCCTGACCACTTCACCCACGGTGATCTGCGATGGTTCCCGGGTCAACCGGTATCCCCCCCGCACACCCCGGGTACCCTCCACGAGACCCGCCTGCCGGAGGGTGCCGAACAGCTGCTCCAGGTAGGAGAGCGGCAGCTCGCCCGACTGGGCGATATCTGAGAGGGAGAGGGGGCCCTGGCCGTGATGCCTGGCCAGCTCCACCATTGCCAGGAGGCCGTAGTGTCCACGAGTCGAAAGCTTCATCTCAATCCCGTCAATCCCGATCGAACCCGAACAGAAATCCTACTGAAACGCTCGGATTTGAGTATAGGCCGGAGACCGAGAGCTGTCAAGGCAAACTCGCGCTGGTACATGATGTTGCTACAACGCCAGGATGGTTTTCGGGGTACACTATAGGAGTTTGCCAGGTCCTCCAACGTGCCGGGCGTAATGAACCAGCGGCTGAGTAAGGACATCCGCCAGTACGGCATCGACGCCTTCTCGCTGGAGGTGCTCGAGGTGTTGGAGACCAAACCTGAGATGACCCCGGCGGAAATCCTGGAGGACCTGGCCACGCTGGAGGAACTCTGGCGCGAAAAGCTGGATACCTCTCTGCTGTATTGATCGACGGAAGGAAGGAGTCGGGCTTTGAGGCCGCTGTCTCTCGCGCAAATCCTGCTGTACAGCGCGGGTAGCCTGGGCGCCAACCTGGTCTATGCCTTCGCCAACATGGCCTTTCCCCTCTTCCTGGCGGCCTACGCCGTGCCGAACCTCCTGGTGGGGTTCCTGGCTCAGGAACGCTCCTTCGTGGGGGCCTTCGTCCAACCGGTGGTGGGAGCCATCTCCGACCGCCTGCCTCCCAATCCCCTGGGAAGGCGCCGGCCCTTCTTCTTGATCGGGGTGCCCGCGACGGCCACGGCCCTGGTCTTCCTGTCCACCCATCCATCGATATGGGCGGTGGTAGCGGTGATGACCGTCTTCTCCTTCTTCATGGCAGTCGCCAACGACCCCTACCTGGCTCTCATGGCCGACATCGTCCCCTCGGAACAGCGCGGACGCATCGGCGGCGTGATGGCGGTCTTCAACATGGCGGGGCAAATCGCCGTGATCCTCCTCTCCTTCCTCCTCTGGCAGACGCATCAGGGGTTGCTGTTCTGGCTGATCGCCGCCGGGATGGCCCTCTCCTTCACCATCACCTTCTTCGGGGTCAAGGAACCCCCGATGTCACCCCGCGGGGAAGAGCCCGGAAAAGAACGCAGGATAGCAGTGCGCCCCTACCTGAAGGACCTCCTCGCCCGCAGGGAGGTGATGAAGTACCTGGGAACGATCTTCTTCTTCTGGTTGGGCAACGGTGGGATCGCACCCTTCCTGACCCGCTTCGGCGTCGACGTGCTGGGGGCAGAGGAGAACGTGGCCTTCCTGCTGGTGCTCCCCGCCATCCTGGGCTCCGCGGCCTTCGCCGTTCCGGCCGGATTGCTGACCGAACGCTTCGGCAAGAAGCCGGTCCTTAGCCTGGGCATGCTGGCCTTCGGTTCCCTCACTCTGGTGGGAGGGTTGCTGGTGAGCACAGTGCCCCAGGCGATGGTGATGATGGCGCTGGTAGGGCTGGCGAACGCCGTCACGACGGCGCTGATCCTTCCGCTCCTGGCGGACATGATCCCTCGGGACCGGATCGGGGAGTTCACGGGAATAGGCGCGATGGTCTGGTCTCTATCCCAGACCATCGGAGCCCTGGGTGCCGGAGCCATGGCGGATGCCACGGGCACTCTGCGAGGGGCCTTCGCCCTGGGCGGCCTGTTCATGCTGGGTGGTTTCGCCATTCTGCTGATGGTGAAAGCCTCTGGCCCGACCCGGGCACTGTCCGCGTCGAACGGTGAACTGTTTGCGGGAGAGGCGTGACGAACGGCGGCAGCTACCCAAGAGCATGGCCCAAGATAGTTTGCCCTTCGTCACCCCCGCGAAAGCGGGGATCCAGGCCGTCACCGCGCGGCAAGCACCCTGGACCCCCGCTTTCGCGGGCATGACGATCTGGTTATGCACCAGATCTCCGGCTAGATGCTCAGGAGAGACAGACGGAAGCCGAAATGCTCGACGGTTCGCCCTCATCAGGCCGCCTGGCTCAAGGCAGGGGTCACAGGAAGGGTGAAGAAGAAAGTGGTGGTCTTGCCCGGGATGCTCTCCGCCCACAGGCGTCCCCCATGGGCATCGATCAGCCCCTTGCTGATGTAGAGGCCGAGACCCAGGCCGGGGATTCGCTCCGCCCTGGCCATACGCGTCCGGTGGAATCGGGTGAAGAGCAGCGGCAGCTCCTCAGGTGGAATACCTTCGCCCTGGTTCGTCACGGATACCTGGATCTCTCCATCCCGAGGCCGGGCCTCCACCCTGATCTTGCTCTTGGGATAGCCGTACTTGGCAGCGTTGGAGAGGAGGTTCCCGAGAACCTGCTCGATACGCCCCGGATCTACGCTGATAGGTGGAAGGTCACCTGACACGTCGACCTTCACGGGGTGTCCCGCAGTGATGCCCGCCGATCGCTCCACCACCGTCCGCACCAGCTCCCCCAGATCCACGGTTTGCCACTCCATCGTCATGCGCCGTGCCTCCAGCCGAGAGATATCCAGAAACTCGCCGATCATCCTGTTCAGGTTGCCGGCTGCGGCGCCGATGTGCTCGAGAGCCCTGGCCTCCGGCCCCGCCTCGCCAGGCTTCTTGAGGAGACGTTGGAGTACGCTAACATAGCTGGTGATTACGGTGACAGGTTGGCGGAGATCGTGGGCGATGAGAGATGTCCACTCCTCCCGCAGCTGCTCCAACTCCTTGATCGGGGTGATGTCCTCGAAGGCCACCACTGCACCGATGATCTCCCCGTCAGGACCGCGGACCGGACCGGCACTCGCCAACACAGGGATTGGGCTTCCGCCCACCGGCTCGACCAGGCACTCCTCGGCCCTGATCGTCTGGCCCTGAAGGGCGCGGTTCGCCGGCAACTCCTCCAGGTTGACCGGGCTCCCGTCGGGATGGCGGAGTTGCTCGACGAACTGAGCCAGTCCAGCCTCGGGGTCCGGAGGACGGCCGAGGAGTTCTGCGGTCGCCGCGTTGGCCAGCAACCGGCCTGTCACGGATTCGACGTAGAAGATGCCATTGGGCGTATTCTCCAGGATAGTCTGGAGTCGAGCGCGCTCGGCATCGACCGTTGCCCGCAACTTGTCGATGCCGGCAACCTGGAGGGCCACGCCGGCGTGGGCAGCCAGCAGCTCCACCGCCCACTGGTCATCGTCGCTGAACTCCTCTGCCCCCATCTTGTTCGTCAGGTAGAGGTTGCCCACGCTATGGCCCCGATAGATGATGGGGACTCCCATGAAGGAGTGCATGGTCGGGTGGTGCGCCGGCCAGCCGTGAAAGCGAGGATCCTTGTCCACTTCCCGCAGCCGGATGGTTCTCTCCTCCCGCGGCACGGCACCCAGGAGGCCTATGGGGCGAGGGTAGTGGCCGATGGCCGCAGCTTCGTCCAGGGGGAGCCCGCTGTATACCCACGGTTCGAAGGAGCGATTGGGGTCCACGATTATGCCCAGGGCTGCGTACCGGGCACCGGCCACCATCCTGGCCTGGTCCACGATAGTCTGCAACACGTTTCGCAGGTCTACCGGAATTACCGATAGGCTCTTGGATATGGCCTCGACAGCCCGGCTCACGGCTTCGCGCAGACTCTGCGGCTGTTCTCTCTTCTCCGCCCTCTGCGGTGGCATGCCTCACCTCCACGATAATGGCAGAGAGTGCGCAAGAGCGATGCCGCGGCGCTGGATATTGCCATCGCTCCGTAGTATCCTGTCGTAGCGAAATCCTCCGGCGACCCCATTCCCCAGGGCACTGAGGGTACGGCCACAGCGATCCCGACATCGAAAAAGGAGCTACACTATGGCTAAACCGCGCGTGCTGGTTACATCCTTCTTCCTGGAGCCGGGAGACGAGGTCGATCGCCGCCTGC
>JAJZQR010000176.1 GCA_021806765.1 Chloroflexota bacterium
CCATCAGGAAGGTCAGGGGGTTGTTGGGTTCGAAGTTGACGCCGAGCCTGGCCAGGGCCATCGTCATCTTCTCGACATCGTAGAAATCCGTGCCCACCCCGGGCCGGCCGAACTCCAACGCCATCCCGACCCGACCCTTCTTGACTCGACCGGTCACGTCGAGGGTTTTCACCTCTTCGGTGCCCCGGCCCCTGATACCGGTCTCCTTGTGGGGAACCAGAGGGTCGCTGAAGGCCGTCCGCACCGAGCGAGGCCACTCGAAAGCCTCTGGAGGCCGGTAGATGGCTTCGGCGGGGCAGGGTGCGACCCTCATGCAAGTGCCGCACTCCACGCAAGCTTCCTGGTCGATGGTCACCACTCCGTCCTGGGGAACGATAGCACTGACTGGGCAGTAGGGGACGCACTGCTCGCAACCGGTGCAGGAAACCTCGTCTATCCGCATTCCCTCCTCCACTACTGCTTCTTGGAAGCAGCGAACGTACTCGTGGATGCACTGGTTGGCTGAAGACCGATAGGACAGGCCCCAGCAGTCTCAGAGGCTGTTGCCTCGATAGCCCAACTGGCGGGAAATGGCGGCGGTTGCCTCGCGGAGTTGTGGCAAGTACTCCAGCGACTTGGCCTCGGTGAGCCGCACCGAAGGCCCGGAGATATTGACGGTAGCGATCACCTGCCCGTCCTGATTTCGGATAGGGCAGGAGATTGAAGCGATGCCGGGGGAGTGCTCACCCGAGGAGATGGCGTAGCCCCGCTGCCGGATCCCATCCAACTCCCTCAGCAGCGCCTGCCGGTCGGTTATGGTCACCGGCGTAAGAGGCCGGAGCCCGCTCTCCTCGATTACCTTACGGATATCCTCGGGGGGCAGGTAGGCCATGAGCAGCTTGCCGGGAGAGCCCGCATAGAGGGGCAGGGCCTTGCCGATGTCGCGATAGGTCCTTCGTAGATCGTGGGTGCTTTCCACCTGCTGAACCACCACCCGATGGTGCCCATCCAGTAGATGAAGAGCGATGGTTTCGTTGCAGCGATCCCGCAGAGTCCTCATGTATGGTAGAGCGATAGAGACCAGGGAGAGCTGCGACTGGAGGACGTAGGCGAGGCTCAACACCTTGGGCCCGAGGGTATACTTCTGGGTGGCCGCCACCTGCCGGAGGAGGCCGCCTGACTCTAGAGTGACCAGCGCCCGGTGCACGGTGCTCCGCTTCAGCCCGAGCAACCTGGCGACCTCGGCGACACCCAACTCTGGGCGATCGACGTCGAAGGCATCGAGGATGCGGACGGCCCTCTCGATAGCTTCGACGGAGGCTGTAGGTTTGTCCCTCATAGCGGGATACCATCCCTGTAAGAATCGGCCACAGTATATGCCCGCCCGCCCCAGAGGTCAACCCCTGCCTGGTTTCAGCTCATCGCGATGCAGTGCGAAGCAACCACGCCGGTTGGTAACTCATCCGAAAAGCTCGGGGTATCGTTCCACAAGGGTATCAGGTAGTTCGCGGGGGATCTCCTGCCCGAACTCCAACCTCATCTGGAGGGCGTTGACCACGGCTTTACCACCATAGTGGTTGTTGTAGAAGACGTAGCTCTCATCGGTACGGCCCGCCACCTCTTTCACTTCTCGGGCCAGCTCAGCGATCTCTGGCAGCGAATAGAGATAGTTGTAGCGGGTCTCGCTGTTACCCCTCCACCACTCCTCGGCGTTCCGGCCATGGAAGCGAAAGTAGGCCAATTTGGTGGTCAGAGGCACCTCTCCCACCGAAGTCCGGAATTTGGGCTCGTCGATCATGCACCAGGCTACTCCCTGGGACTCCAACAGCCGGAAGGTCTCCGGATCCTCGGTCCAACTGCGGTGTCGAAGCTCGACGGCCATGGGGTAGCCCTGGAACCGGCGACTCAGATCCTCCAGGTAGTCCACGGACGCCTCGTCCCGCTTGAAACTGGGAGGGAACTGGGCCAGTAGACAGCCCAGCTTGCCGGCCTCCATCAACGGCTCCAACCCGGCCTTGAAGCGATCGAAATCCTCAGGACTAAGAGCTGGCTCCTGCCCGGTGGCCTCTTCGAACATCCTGGGGTGTGTGAACTTCTGGTACAACTTGGCGGTGAAGCGGAAGTCTGGAGAGGTCTTCTTCGCCCAACTCCTGGTGACATTGGGATAAGGCGGACGATAGAATGAGCTGTTGATCTCCACGGTGTCGAAATAGCGGTCGTAGAACTCCAGGTGGTCGATGCTCTTGCCCTTTGGGTAGAACACGCCATCCCAACGACCCTCGCCGGTGGGGTAGGACCAGCCGCTGGTGCCGATGCGGATCATCTTGCCTCCGTGACCCAGCCAGGTAACCGATGATGGAGATCAGATTAGCAGCCCCCGGACCAGGAGGCAATCGACCTGGCGCCGCCGGGAGTTGCAACAGGCCTCGCATCGCCCGGGGCGATGGAGAAGAGAGGATCACAAACGCAGAGAAGGCCGCTAATCAGCGGCCTTCTCTGCTGTGTCGGGAGCTGGGGATCGGCAGGTTCTGTTACTCCCTGCCCTGAGCCCTGATCTGGTCGAAGCAGCTGCTGCAATAGACCGGTCGGTCGTTCCTCGGCACAAAAGGCACCTGTGCTTCCGCCCCACATTGCGCGCAGATCACCGTGTGCATCTCACGGGGATCACGGCCAGCTCGCTCGCGACGCCGGGTGGATCGGCAGGCCGGACATCGCTGTGGCTCATTCATGAGCCCTTTCTCTGCAAAGAACTCCTGCTCACCAACCGTGAACACGAATTCCTGCCCGCAGTCGCGGCAATGCAAGGTCTTGTCCGCAAAGCTCACTTTTCCCTGACCCCTTTCACGTGTGGAGAAGTCTGGCCACAGTTTAGCCTCTGCGCTGGATCCACCTGCGGGATGCCTTGCCGAGGAATCAGGACCAAGGTCCGCCAGGACGCGATTGTCTAAACGTGCCGCGCGCTACAATAGCAGATCAAACAAGGGCGTGCAAGCCATTTTCTGTAATCAGGAAGAATCTTGCACTGATTCATCTGTTGTCTGGACCTCTACGCAGACAGCCGCCCTTTCCGCAGCAGGGTTCCCTATCGGACTCTTCACAGCGAGAGGTGCAATTACCTCCCCAGAATCTTGACGGCCACCGCCGCAGGTTTGACACGGGCTCTCGCGGGACGGTAAGCTAAGATCGCTGCATACTACTTAAGGCGAGGGGGAAATCCTTGGAGCACCACCTGACCGTACTCGAGCAAGGTCTGCGGGTGGTCAATACCTCTATGCCCCACACACGCTCGGTCAGCATCTCCATCTTCGTGAACGCCGGCTCCCGGTACGAAGACGAGGACATAGCGGGCATATCCCACTTCGTGGAGCACATGCTCTTCAAGGGCACTCAACAGCGGCCCACCCCCAAGGAGATCTCCGAGGCCATTGAGGGTGTGGGAGGGGTCCTGAACGCCGCCACCGACAAGGAACTCACCGTCTACTGGGCCAAGGTTCCCTCTCAGCACTTCGAACTGGCCATGGACGTCCTCTCCGACAACCTGCTGGACTCCAAGTTCGCCCCGGACGACATCGAGCGGGAACGCCAGGTGATCCTGGAAGAACTGAGCATGATCTACGACAGCCCGACCGACCTGGTGAACATGATGATCGACGATGTCGTGTGGCCCGACCAGCCGCTGGGACGGGACACGGCCGGCACCAGGGAATCGGTCGCCGGCATCAGCCGTGACAAGCTGGCCACCTACATGAAGGGCCGCTACGGGCCGCTCGATACCGTTGTTGCCATTGCCGGGTCCGTCACGCAGGAGCAGGCCGAGCAGGCCGCCGAACGCTTCTTCGGCCGCTGGTCCAGCCTGGTTACCGGCTCCTGGTTCCCGGCCATCGATGGCCAGAGCGGGCCGCGCGTCAGTCTGAAGACCAAGCGGACCGAGCAGGCCAACCTCTGCCTGGCCGTTCAGGGGCTGCCCTCCGAGCACCCGGACCGATACATTCAGGACGTCATGAACACCATTCTGGGTGAAGGGATGAGTTCTCGCCTCTTCCTCCAAATTCGCGAGAGGTTGGGACTCGCCTACGATGTCCACTCTTATGTCAATCACTTCCGGGACACCGGGTCCCACGTGGTCTTCGCCGGGGTCGACACCAAGAAGGCCACTCAAACCGTCCAGGCCATTCTGGGGGAGTTGGCCAAACTTCGGGACGGGGTTCCTGAAGAGGAGTTGAACAGGGCCAAGGAGTCCATGAAGGGGCGTCTTCAACTCCGACTGGAGGACACGCGGGCCGTCGCCTCCTGGACCGGAGCCCAGGAACTGCTCCGCAACAGCATCATGACCGTCGATGAGGCCCTGGCCTGCATCGACTCCATCACCTCCGCCGACATCCGGCGTGTGGCCAGCTACCTGTTCCGCAAGGACAGGCTGAACCTGGCCATCGTCGGACCATACCGGAGTGAGGATCGCTTCCTGAACATCCTGGATTTGTAGATTCTTGCTCTAGAAGGGAAAGGCTTCGTACGCCCCAGTCCTTCGCCATACAGATCCTGATCTGTAGGGAGGGGCCCTGTGCCCCTCCGCCCGGCGAGCAACCGCAGGACCGGGCGCTAGGGCAGAGCGCCCTGCCCTACATCTCAAAACCATCGTGGCGAAGGACTCGAGAAGCGTGGCAGCCGACCCCGAGACTTGGCGACCATAACCACCAGCGCCGGTGAGCGGCGGAGCCCCGCCGATCAACCTCCCGACACCCTCCGCATCTGGGTCGTGCCCCACACCCATTGGGACCGCGAGTGGTACCTGCCCTTCGAGCAGTTTCGCATCCACCTGGCCCGCTTCATGGACGACCTGCTGGACGCCCTGGAGACCGACCCCGGCCTATTCTTCACCCTGGACGGCCAGGCGGTGATCCTGGAGGACTACCTGGAGATCCGGCCAGATCAGGAGGAGCGTCTGCGGCGTCTCCTCGCCTCGGGCCGCCTCGCCGTCGGTCCATCCTACGTCCTGCCGGACGAGTTCCTGGTCGGCCAGGAGTCCCTCATCCGCAACCTGTTGATGGGCCGGCAGGTGTGCACCCGCAACGGCGCTCGCCCCATGGCTGTCGGCTACGCCCCGGACACCTTCGGCCACGTTGCCCAGCTCCCCCAGATCCTGCGGGGATTCGGGATAGACAGCTTCGTCTTCTGGCGAGGACTGGGCGACGAAGCCGACCGGCTCGGGGCCGTGTTCCAGTGGCAAGGGCCCGACGGCAGCCGGGTGCTGGCTGTACGGCTGCTGGAGGGGTATGCCAATGCCCGGGACCTGGGCAGGTGGACACGACAGGGGGGCTGGGTGATCGACCGGCCCGACCTCTGGCCCGAGACGGCGGCACGGAGGGTGGCGGAGTTCTTGGATCGCTGGCGCGAGACCTTCGCGATTTCGGGCACTCGGGACGTACTGCTGGGGAACGGGGTGGACCACTCGCCGGTGCAACGCGATCTGCCCGATATGCTGGCCGCGTGCAGGGAAGGTCTGCCGGGGATCACCTTCCAGATCGGCAGCTTCGATAGCTATGTCGACGCCTTGCGAGACAGTCCAGGGGAGTTGCAGATCCACAGTGGGGAACTGCTGGGCGGCCGGGAGGCGTGCGTAGTCCGGAGCGTCAACTCCACCCGCCTCTACCTGAAGCAGGCCAACGAGGCCGCCGAGCGGTCGCTCTTCGTAGCGGAGGCGCTGGCGTCGCTGGCCTGGCTGTATTCGCGACGCGGGGACGCGGGGACACGGGGAGGCGGAGACGCGGAGATGCGGGGACACGGAGACGGGGGGATGGGGAAACGGGAAGAAGAGTTCCTCACTCATCACTCATCACTCATCACTCATCACTCGTCACTCAGCACTCATCGCTACGAGTACCCGCGCAATGAGCTGCGCCACGCGTGGCGGGAGTTGCTCCGCAACCACCCCCACGACTCCCTGCCCGGCTGCTCTCTGGACGAGGTCCATCGGGACATGGAGCAGCGGTTCCGGAGCGCGGAACAGATAGCCCGGCAGATCCGGCGGGAGGCCCTGGCGGCCCTGGCCGCGGTGGCTGCCGGCATGCGGCCATGGGAGGACAACCTCGAGGCTCGCAGCCTGGTCAACGTCCTGCCCTGGCCCCGCACCGGCGTGGTTGATCTGGAACTCCCCCCGGAACTGCAGGGAGCCCGCCGCGTGGTTGCAGAGACCCCAGAAAGACCGCTTCCGGTCCAACTGGCGGGTCCACGAGGTCACCGTCGCGCCCTGGTGGTCGCCGAAGTAGCCGGATTCGGGGCCCGCAACGTGCGCCTCCTGAAGGGCAGGGCAGCAGATCCGGCGGGTGCCGCCCGAGCTACCGGCTCCGCGGCCATAGAGAACGGCTACTATCGGGTGGAGGCGGCCCCCAACGGAACCATCGCCATCACCGACCTGAGCACGGGCGAGAGGCTGGCAGGCCTGCACTGGTTCGAGGATCAGGCGGACCGGGGCGACGAGTACAGCTTCTGCCCGGTTGAGGGCGACCTCCCCTGGGACAGCAGGGGGCTGAGGGCACGGATCCGGGTGCTGGCCGAGGGGCCGCTCGTGGCGGAACTGGAGATCGCCCTGCGGGCGCGCCTTCCCCACCGCCTGAAGAGTGGACGAGGGGCTCGATCCCGCGGAACGGTGTCCTATCCCCTTCGGACAGTGGTGCGGCTGGTCTCCGGGGTGGACCGAATCGAGTTTCGCACGACGGTGGTGAACACCGCCGAGGATCACCGGCTGCGAGTCCGGTTTCCGGCCCCCGGATCGGACCAGTTCGTTCGGGCGGAGGGGCACTTCGCCCTGCTCCGGCGGACCGCCCAACCAGTGTGGAACGGCCAGTGGAGGGAACCTCCGGCCACAACCAACCATACCCTGGGCGCCGTAGCGGCCGGAAGACTCGCCCTGATCAGCCGGGGGCTCCCCGAGTACGAGGCGATCCCCAACGAGGAAGGCGGGGTAGATCTGGCCCTGACCCTGCTGCGCTGCGTGGGCTGGCTCAGTTGGTCCGACCTGGCCACCCGGCCGGGAGCCGAGGACCCCCATGTCCCGACCCCCGACGCCCAGTGTCCCGGCACCCACACCTTCGAGTATGCCCTCAGCCTCCGGGGCGAAGAAACCCAGGCCGCGCTGCTGCGGGCAGCGCAGGACTACCGCGTGGGGTTGGTCGATGGACCGGCTGGCACGGACCTTCTGGACACGCTGCGGGTCGAGGGCGACGGCTTCGCCTTCTCCGCCCTGAAGGGTGCTGAGGAGGGTGACGCGGTGATCCTGCGGCTATACGACCCAGGGGAGTCTCCGGCAGTGGCTCGGGTAATCGGACGGAACCTCACGGTGCGTCGCTGCCGGCTGGATGAGACGGCTATCGAGACCGAAACCCTGGAGGCCGTCCCCATGGAGGGTGGCGAGATCGCCACCCTTCGAATCGAGAAGGAACCCACGAGGAAGTGATCGAGACGGGGCAAACGGGATAGACAGGATGGACGGAGAATAAGACCATGGATGCGAAGACGCAGTTGGTGGACGAAGCTCGACGGCGGGCCGAAGAGCTGCTGCGGGGAAACGCCCGCGAGATCGGGCTGTTGAGCGCACGCCACGCCTACCAGCAGGTGAACGGCCGGGACGCCATGGTCTCCGGACTGGGGTTGATGCTGCTGGAAGACCCCGAAATGCGCGACGTCCACCGACGCTCCCTGGAGACCCTGGCCACCGGCCAGAGCCGCCTGGGGAACATTCCCTTCGGCGCCGGCTTCCCGGACGTTCCCGACGAGTCCTTCGTCGCTACCGGCGGCGTCTTCGCCCGCAGTAGGGGAGAAAGGGAGCGCCGGCCCGTTGTGGACACCATCCACGCCGGGTGCGTCGACAACGCCCTCTGGTACATCCTGGGTCACTACCTCTACTATCAGCGGGAGCGGAACTCGGCGTTCCTGCGCCGCTACTGGAGCAGCATCCAGCGGGCCTACCTGTGGCTGCAGTACCAGGACGTCAACGAGTGTGGCCTCTTGGAGGTCCACGAGGCCATGGACTGGGCCGATCTCTTCGCCAACCGCTACAACGTCCTGTACGACAACGCCCTCTGGTGCGCGGTGCACAGGGCCATGTGCTACCTGGGCGGGGCTCTGGGCGAGGAGACTGCGCCCTACTCTGCGGAGGCCGAGACCTGCGCCTTCAAGCTGAACCTGCTGCTCTGGGTGGGGCCTGAGGTTCGCCGCGACCTGGAGTGGGTGCAGGAGAACCGAACTGAGTGGCTCTACCCCATCAAGCGCACCGACACGGAACTGGTTACCCGCCCGTATTACCTGCCCTACGTGGGCTACAGGGACTATGCCGAGCGTTTCGACACCCTGGGGAACCTGCTCGCCATCCTGCTGGGACTCGCCAGCCCTGCCCAGACCGGCAAGATCCTGGACTACGCCTACGGCACCGGTCTCGATCAACCCTACCCCATCCAGGTGCTCTACCCGGTGATCCGTCAGGGCGAGCAAGACTGGCGCCACTACTACTGGGTCCGAAATCTCAATCAGCCCCACCACTACCACAACGGAGGCATCTGGCCCTTCGTGGGCGGCTTCTACGTGGCGGCCCTGGTCAAGGCGGGCCGGCAGACCGAAGCCGAGCGTCAACTGGAGAGGTTGGCCGAATTGAACAGCCTGGGGCGCCAGGAACCGTGGGAGTTCAACGAGTGGTTCCATGGAGTCAGCGGGCGGCCCATGGGTTTCGCAGGACAGTCCTGGTCCGCGGCCATGTATCTTTACGCCCACGAGGCCGTCCGCCGCGGCTCGGTCCCCTTCTTCTGGGAGGAGTAACCTCCAACGTTGGGCGGGTCTTGTCACCTGCAGCCCGGCGGACGACGAACACGGACCGGGATTATCCATCGGCTTGTAGCCGCACCTTTTACGGGTGCGCGTTGCCACATTCGGCAGAGTGACGGTGCACCACGTGGACCGCGCAGGCGTAAAGCCTGCGGCTACAGGTTTTCTGTCTTGCCCCCGGCTGCCGTGAATAATCCAGATTAGCCGGCACGACGGAGGGAGGAGGTGCGACGGGCACGCCGAGTGGTAACCGCTTCTTCCGGTTGGGGTTGCTCCGCCTCGACGTAGAGTAGCTGCTCGACCAGATCCACCACGGCGTGCTCCATGGCCAGGTGGGCCTCCTGGATGTACTGCAGGTTGCCGCTGGGGGCTGCGAGGGCCACGTCCGCCATGGACGCCAGGACACCCCCCTCCCCCGTCAACACTACGGTGCGAAGTCCCATCTCACCGGCCGCCTGCACGGCTCGGATCACGTTACGGGAACTGCCGCTGGTGCTTATGCCGATCAGCAGGTCGCCCCGCTTCCCCAGGGCCCGAACCTGCCTCTCGAACACCCCCTCGAAGCTGTAGTCGTTGGCATAGGCCGTCAGGAAGGAGCCATCCGTGGTCAGGGCTATGGCCGGCAGGGCTGGCCGCTCGAAGTCGGGGCTCAGCCGGCTGACGAATTCCGCCGCCACGTGCTGGCAGTCAGCTGCACTTCCGCCGTTGCCGCACAGAAGCAGTTTGCCGCCCGCCCGCATACAGTCCGCGATCAGCCGGGCAGCATCGAGCATGGCGTCCAGGCCATCCTGGGCGATCTCCCTCTTAATCTTGGCGCTCTCCAGAAGGTGAGTCCGCGCCCGCTCGCGCAGGTGATCCTCCGAAGGCAACATCCGCACCCCCTTTCCGGGCCGTTCCTCGTCTCATATCACGTGCCGTGCCGCGATTGGGAGCGCGGCAGCTCGGCGCCGCCGTCGATCGGACCGAAAGCAGCGGCAAGCCGCAGCACTCCAAACAGCTGCTTAACCTGGTAAACTCCCCTTAGTGCGTTAACCCTATCTTATCGAGAATGGCAACCATGGCAACAACGCAGGGGCGCGACCGCGCCGTGGCCATCGACCTGGGCGGAACCCGCTTCCGAGTGGCGGTGGCAACCAGTGAAGGCGAAATCGAGTGGCGAACCTCCCGTTTTACCCACACCGAACAGGGGCTCCAGCCGGTCCTGGACAACATGTACGCTACCATCGATGAGGCGCTTGCGACCGTCGACGACCGGGAGAGCGTGAAAGGCATGGGAATTGCAGCCCCCGGCCCCCTGGACCCCTGGACCGGGGTGATCTACAACCCGCCGAACATGCCGGGCTGGGACAGGGTCCCTCTGAAGCGGCTGTTCGAGGATAGGTACGGCATTCCCGTGCAGGTGGCCAACGACGCCAATCTGGCGGCGGTTGGGGAACACCGGTACGGGGCAGGCAAGGGCTACCAGCATCTAGTCTACGTGACGGTGAGCACGGGAATAGGGGGAGGAGTGATCGTCGACGGACAGCTGCTGCTGGGCGCAAGGGGGTTCGCCGGAGAGGTGGGCCACATGACCATCGACATGCACGGAGAAAGATGCGACTGCGGAAACGTGGGCTGCCTGGAGTGGCTGGCCTCTGGGACCTCTATAGGGCGCCGGGCCCGGCAGATGGTCGATGGGGGGATCGAGACGGCCTTGCGCGACCTGGCTCCCCTCGAAATCACCGCACAAAGGGTAAC
>JAJZQR010000177.1 GCA_021806765.1 Chloroflexota bacterium
TGATCTTCACCTCAACCTTATGGAGCGAGTTGGCGGGCGCCTCGTCCTGAGCTTCGCCTGTCACCGGAATGGCACCTTCACCGGCAATCTGAGTCATTACTCGCCCTCCTTGACGAACCCGACCACTCGCTCCATCTCGTCGACGGTGACCGTGGAGCCTGGAGTAAAGATCATCTCGTATCTCAGACGATCCGGATCGGCGTTCTGCCACTTTCGAACCGCCATTGCCTTGGCGCCGCTCATGCCGTCGATGGGATGGCTCTGATCGTGGGTCCTCTTTATCTCGACGATGACGACCCTTCCTCGGCCAGGATTCTCGCCCATCCTGGCCTTCTTGCGGATCACGAAGTCAGGAGTGTAGCGCCGCCATTTCCCTCTGTCGTCCTTGTACTCCACGAAGAAGTCGGTCCGGGCGGGATCGGTTAGCCCGCCGGTGTAATAGACATCCTCCACGTCATCGGGGCTGATGTTGAGCTGAGCCAGCATCTGCTCGAAGAAGCTCAGCTCGGGTGTGGAGTCGAAGTTGTAGGGAGAGTAGTGGAAGCCGAAGTTGTGCCGGTTCTGCGTGGCCTTCGCCTCCCGTTGGAGCAGGAGATTCTCCCGGTCCTTGGGGTAGACGATCTCAGCGGTGTAGAACGTGGCACCGTCGGCGTCGATCTCCGCATCGAACCCCTCGGGCTTCACCAGGGCGAGGGCGACCTCGACCTTCTCCTCCTTCACCTCGTAGAAGCGGGTCTGGATCTCTATCTGCCGGCTCAGCTCCTCCAGGTGAGAAAAGGGCACATCCTCAGTTCCATACAGCCGCTTGATCTCGTCGTAGACCGCCCAGAGGTCCAGCCGATAGCGGTTCGCCAATTCCACGGCAGCCGCGTACCGGCTGACGGACTCTGGCGCGGTCTCGATGCTTACCGATCCCCCCACTTGCTGCAACACGCCATAGCCGGCCTGCTGCTCGGCTACCGTGAACACCCGCTTGGTGAGCCCTCTATCTGACTCCGTCTTCGGCAGGCTCAACATGAGATTCCCGGCCGACCCGTCCTTGCGAACCACGGTACGGAGGGTCTGGGTCATCACCAGTGGCGGCAGGTCGACCTTCATCAATCGCAATCGGCAATGGGCCGTCTCCTGCCCGGTGTGGTTGAGCTCGGCGATGCTCTCGCCGTAGGTCTCCTGTAGCTGGCGGTCGAGGACGCCGAAGTTGTCCGTGGACAGGTAGACACGGGCCTTGACGGCGTTCCCGGGTACCTGTCGAAGGCAGCGGGTGGCCGCCTGGAGCACGAAGTTGTTCGACGTCTTCAGCTTTCGGGCGAGGGCGCACGAGAACAGGCTCGGGCAGTTCCAGCCCTCGGTGCCCTTGTTTACGAGAAGCACCACTCGATGCGGAGCATCCGGGTCGTTCAGCCGGTTGAAGGCATCGATGTCGCTCTGTTTGGTGATGGTGGTGTCTGAAGTGTTGACCAGGACGAGGTCGGGAGTTTGGCCCGCATCCACCAGGGCCCTGTCCACCACCGGCCGCAGATCCTTCAGGTCGTCGGTCTGCGGGAAGTAGATGGCCAGCTTGGCCTTCGCGCCGTTGGGCAGCCTCACGTCACCGTAGTCGCCGAAGAAATCCCCGATCACGTGGGCCACGTACTTCGCCGCGTCCCCAGAGAAATCGAAAGTCTGGATGCTGTCCGCCAGGTCCTTCAGGATGCCGTCCCGAATACCCTGGGACAGCCCGTACCAGAAGACCACGTCCTTCAGAGGTTGCCGCTGGAAGTAGGGAGTCCCCGTGGTGTTGACGACGCCTATCACGTTGGTGTTGGCCGCCAGGTAGTCCACCGTCTTGCGGACCTTCTTCAACTCGGCATCCATCGATTGCCCGTAGGTGTGATGGGCCTCGTCTGAGAAGATCGCCAGGTGGGGCAGGCTGGCGATGGCCTGCAGCCGGAGGTTTGCCACCTCCGCTCGGGCCTCATCCTCTTTCTCGGGCGCGACTGAGCTCCACAGGTCCGCCTTCCGGATGGACTCCTTCTGGATGCGGATCTTCTCGGTGTTCGTGACGACCACGTTGAAGCTAGATCCCCTTATCACCGGGATGTCCTTCTCCCCATCACGGGTGAAGGTGATCTTCACTGATGCGTCGAAGGGCTTGTGGAGCCTGGGGGGCAACAGCTTGCCGTAGGGAACCTGAAGCAGTTCCCGGAGAGACTCGATGATCGTCTTGCCCGGTGCGAAAACCAACGCGTTCTGCACGAAGGGACCCTCCGGATACTCCAGCGCCATGGCGAACTCGGTGGCGATAATGGCGCCGATCAGGATGGTCTTGCCGGCGCCCATTGCCAGGGCGAGGATGTAGCTGGGGTAGGCCAGGGTCAGCGTCTCCCGCAGGGTTTCGAGGTGGAAGTCACGAACGAAGCCATCATCCGTCCTTATCCGCTCCCAAAGCTCGTCCCTGTCATAGTTCACTGCCTCGAAGGCAGGGCCAGGGATGCCCAGCGTGTCTAGGAGCGTCTTTACTTTCTTCTCGGGTGGATAGGCCCGGAGGTACAGATCGAAGATGTGCGGAGTCTTCTCGACGAGACGCAGGTACCAGTAGGTTTCCAGCGCCTGCAGCTGGGCACGCCGCAGAAATCGAAGATTCCCGCTCTCCGCATCAAGCGCCCACTCCATGATCTCCGCGATGGCCGGGTACTCCTCGGATGGATGCCCCCTGGAACGCCATTCCTCGACGCGGGCAGCGATTTGCCGGTGCAGGTGCATCGTGGGAACTCCTCGGAGGTGATCGGGATGCGGCCCTCTTTGTATCAGGGATTGCCCGCCAATACAAGCGGCATACGTCTCGTGGCTGCTTGGAACGCCATCAGCTACGTTGGGTGGATCGTACTACTACCTGGGAAAGGAGTGCCCTAAGCAGCTGGCCCCAGATAGTCTGCCCTTCGTCACCCCCGCGAAAGCGGGGGTCCAGGACATCACCGCTCGGAGAGGACCCTGGATGCCCGCCTTCGCGGGCATGACGACGAATTGTATACGCGATCTCAGGCCAGATGCTTAGGGGCCAGCTGTTTGCTGGCCACCAGCCGTCGGTACAGCTGCTCCAGTCGCCCCGCGATGGTACGCCAGTCGTATCGAGCCTCCACGAGCTGGCGAGCGTTCTCCTTCAACTGATTGCCGAGTCCAGGTTCCCGTAAGAGGGTGATCACCTTCTCGGCGAAAGCCTCGGCCTGGTTGGCCAGGAGCAGGTGGACTCCTGACGTTACCTCCAACCCTTCGGCACCGACGGTAGTCGACACTATCGGTATTCCTGCTGCCATGGCTTCCAGGACCTTCAACCGCGTGCCCGATCCCGCCAGGATCGGCGCAACGAAGACCGCGCACCGCTCCATGTAGGGCCTGGTATCCTCCACCAGGCCGACGGGCAGGATCGCCGGGTCAGAAGAGACCTCAGGGAGGGTGTTGTAGGGACCCGGGCCCACGATGAGCAATCTCCCCTGGGGTTCTGCAGCCTTCACCTCGGGGAAAACCTCTCGTATGAAGAACTTCACGGCGTCGACGTTGGGAGAATGATCGAAGTTGCCGACGAATAGGAGATCCTTGCTTCTTGTCGGCAGCGGGGAATAGCGGTAGTAGTCGGTGTCTACCCCGTTGGCGATGTCGACGATGCAGGGATGATCGGGCATGATCCCGCGAAGGAATCGGGTATCGACAGGACTCATGGTGATGACCCCATCGAACCGCCGGCAGGCGTCTATCTCGTATCTGCGGAGCTTGAGGTAATCGGCGAAGACGGTGGGCAGCGAGCGACTCCACTTCAAGAATTGGCGACGATATGCGTGATAGAAGATGATGTGCTCCACCAGTACCTGAACGGGAGCGGGTCCCGGCAGCGCGTATTGTCCCAGTTCCGTCTTGTCGAACTGAATGACGTCGTAGCTGTTGCTGTCCAGCAGATCCAACAGCGTCTTTCGCAGCTCTGGGCAGTCGAACATCTCTACGTGGATCGTGCGGTCCGCCAGGGACGGGGTGGTGGAGACAGGCCGTCTGGGGACCGTCAGGACGGTTCGGCAACATCTCTTCAATTGATCGACAGAGGCGGCGACTTCGGCGGGATCGAGGCTGGGCTCCGACAGGGAGAGGATGTCTACCTCGTTGCGCTCTGCCAGGGTTCTTACCAGGTTCCACATGCGTACTGCCGACCCATGATAGGGAGGGTAGGGGAGTTGAGGGCATACCATCAGGATGCGCAAGGGAGAATCGGCGGCCGGCAGACCATTAGAGGTTAGATGGCCGGCCGCTCGGGATTCTCCAGGAAGACTCTCGCACGTTGTGGCGGGCTGGAGGGCGCGCCGGCTCTGACGCAAGAAGTATCGGTGGGAAGAAAGCCGGAACACCTCTTCGTCCGACAGCGCCATCTTGCCGTTGTGGGAGGCGTGGCGTCTCAGGACGCGAGGCAGCTGGACAAGGGCCAGGCGGAGCGGGCGAAGGTTAAGCTGCCGCTTTGACGCCTGATCGAGCAGGGCGAGGGCCAGCGACAGCTGGCTGTTGACCAGGCTCTGTAGGGAGTCGAGGTTCTTCCAGAGAAAGAGCAACCGCTCACCCTGTTGGGCATCGAGGGCGGGAGGTGGCTGCTCCGGCTGTGGAGATGCGAGGCGGTGGAGGACGCTCGTGGGCTCGGCCAGGAGCCTCCAGCCCAGTTTCCAGGCCCGAAATCCGAGATCGACATCGCCGATGCCGTCGTGGCTGAACAGAGGATCGAACCCGCCCAGTTGAAGGAATCTGGTCCGGAGGTACGCAGCCCGTCCCCTGGGCACCCAGAGAACAGGGTCCGCCTCTGTCTCACCGTCTGACCAGGGATCCTGCCACAACCGAAGCCGTCCCTGGCGGATCTCTGCACGGGCCTTTCCCATCGGGGTGGCTGAGGAGGAGGAATCCGGCCACGAGACTCTCGGGGCGATCGCGAAAAGCTGCGGATCCTTGAAGTGGGAGAGGATCGGGTGCAGAAAGTGGGGATCGACTACGATGTCGTCGTCTAGCAGCACGATGACGTCTCCAGTGGCTGCTTCGACACCCCGACGCCATCGGTCACCAAGATCGTCAGGATCTCCGGGCAGGAAGCGAATCGCTATGCCCTGTTTCACCGATTCGCTTTCGATCTCTGAAGCATCGTTGCCGGCTACTATGATCTCGTTCTGTCCCTCGGCAAGGCGAATCGCGTCCACGACAGATTTGAGGCACGGTCCGAAGGATGGGCTGCCGGATTTTGTGGCGATGATGACGCTGGCTGTGGCTACGCTTGGCGGTTCGAAGTGAGACCCTTTGTGGCTCTGCCCGAATCGAGTAGAAGACCAGTGAGAGGCGAGAAGCGACAGGGTCGCTAGCGCCAAGAAGGGGAAGGTGGCGAGCACCAGCAGTAGGTCTCGTATTCGCAAGAAAGCAGACAAATCAGAGAATCCGCAGTGTGGTAGAGGTCGGCCCATGATAACAGAGCGCCGAGAACTGAGGCAATCGATGTGCTATCATCTCGCCTTGAAGTAGAGGCTTCCTTTAAAAGGGCTTCGTCTCGCTGCGTTTTCCCTGGGCTATCTGCTGGAGGCTGGCTCTCTCAGCCTTCTGTGGTTTCTCCTCGGCTGCAGATTGCCGGGCCAGCGCGGGATGGGATCGCACCGAGTCGGAGTTGGCCTCGAGTCGACGGGTTCAGGGGCGAGAAGTTGAAGTGTGAAGTGAAGAAGGACGGTTCCTGGCCACGGGTTGCCGTGGTGGTGGTGAATTGGAACCGGCCTGACGACACGGCGGAGTGTCTTTCCAGTCTGGCTGCTCTGGATTACCCTGACCTGTTCACCATCCTGGTCGATAACGGTTCCACCGATGGTTCTGTCGAGCGTCTGCGGAGCCTTTTCCCCGAATGTACCTACATATCGAACACGAGGAACCTTGGCTTCGCGGAGGGCAATAACGTCGGGATCCGCCACGCCCTGTCTGCAGGCGCAGACTACGTGCTGTTACTGAACAACGATGCGACCATCGATCGAGACACGCTAACCCTTCTGGTACAGGTAGCTCAGAGCGATCCATCCATCGGGATCGTGGGTCCCAAGATCTATCTGGCGGATAGACCCCGAGTGATCTGGTTTGGCGGGGGGAAGGTTGACGAGAAGTTGGGTCTGCCGATCCATCTTGGGTGGATGCAGGAGGATACCGGGGAAGAGGAAAGCATCGCCGACGTCGATTACATATGCGGATGTGCCCTCCTGGCCAAGGCCGAGCTGTTCCCGAGGCTAGGCCTGCTGGATTCGGATTACTTCCTGCTGTTTGAGGATACAGACTTCTGTGCGCGGGCCAGAGACGGTGGATATCGGGTAGTGCTGGTGCCTCAGGCCTCGGTTTACCACAAGGCGTCCAGCAGCTTTGGAGGAGACGCCTCGCCCCAGTATCTCTACTACTTCCATCGGAACAACCTCATCTATGTCAAGAAGAACATGCGCGGGCCAGGCCGATGGAGAGTGTACCTGGAGGTCCTCAGGAGACAGTGGAAATTCGTTAGAGGTCTTCATCGGAAGGGGGGGCCTCAGACATCGCTACGGCGCAGGGCGGTCGAGCGGGCAGTCGCCGATTTCGTGTTGGGGCGGTGGGGAGAGCGGAAGTAGATCTTGCGGGCCTGTAGCCTGCGCATATGGTTGGAGGTTCTGATTTGTCTAGGATCCTGTTGCTACCGGGGGACTGTAGCGGTCCCGAGGTGGTGAACGAGGCCGTGAAGGTGTTGCGGGCCGCAGGCCAGCGCTTCGGGCACCAGTTCGACTTCAAGACCGAGTTGATCGGCGCTTCGGCCATCGACGCCCACGGCGTCCCCCTGCTGCCGGAGACGGTGGAGGGGGCGCGGCGGAGCGATGCCGTGCTGCTGGGTGCCGTAGGGGACCCCAAGTACGACGATCCTCAGGCCAAGGTGCGACCCGAGCAGGGCTTGCTTGCCATTCGCAAGGGGCTCGGCCTCTTCGCCAACCTGCGGCCGGTCAAGCTGTTCGATCCTCTGATGGGGGCATCACCTGTCAAGCCCGAGGTGGTGAGAGGAACTGATCTCCTCTTCATCCGAGAACTGACGGGCGGCCTCTACTTCGGCAAGCCCAGCGAGACCCGGCAGACGCCCGAAGGGCTGGTGGCCGTGGACACTATGGTCTACTCCGAGCGGGAGATCGAGCGGGTGGTGCGGGTGGCCTTCGAGTTGGCGCGCGGCCGGCGAAAGAAGGTCACCTCGGTGGACAAGGCCAACGTACTGGAGAACTCGCGCCTCTGGCGGAGGGTGGCCGAGCGCGTGGCCTCGGACTACCCGGACGTGAAGCTGGAGCACGCTCTGGTGGATTCTTGCTCCATGGCCCTGATCCGGGCGCCCAGGGACTTCGACGTGCTGGTCACCGAGAACACCTTCGGCGACATCCTGACCGACGAGGCCTCTCAGATCGCCGGATCCATCGGTATGCTCCCCTCGGCCAGCCTGGGGGAGGGGAAGTTGGGATTGTACGAGCCGATCCACGGCTCGGCTCCCACCCTGGCCGGCAAGAACGTGATCAACCCCCTGGCCACGATCCTGAGCGCGGCAATGCTGCTGCGGCACTCCCTGGACATGCCCGAGGCCGCTGCAGCTGTGGAAAGGGCCGTGGAGGGGGCGGTGGCCGACGGGCTCCGTACCAGGGACATCTGGGAGGAAGGCACGACCCTGGTGGGCACCTCGGAGATGGGGGATGCAGTGGCTCAACGGGTTCTGAATCCAAGTTGACGAGTAGGGGCGAAGCATTCCGCCGCGGCGGAATGCTTCGCCCCTACAATACCTGCCTTACTTCTCGGCCTTGGAGACCTCTTCCAGGAGACCGTCGACGGCGTCCTTCAACTCGTCGGCGATGTCGGCCTCAGACAGCACACCGACCACGCGGCCACCATCCTCCACCACGGGCATCCTACGCACGTGGCTCTGGCCAAACTGCTTGGCAGCCTCAAGGATGTCCATATCGGGATTTGCCGTCACCAGACCCAAGGGGCCGGGCAGCTTGCCCGTCATGATCTCATCGACCCGGGAGGAGGAGGGATCACGCCCCTTGGCGACGCAGTCGGTGACCAACTTTCGGTCGGTCACCAGCCCCTCCAGCTTGCCGTCGCGGTCGGTAATGATTACGGTGCCCACGTTGTGCTTGGTCATCAGGTCGGCAATGTCGCGGACCGTGGCGTCTCCACGGGCTGTCACCACGTCCTTGGTCATCACGTCTGCTACCCTCATCGGTCTCCGTCCTTTCCTTGGAGTCTTGGTTTCGAAGCGCGACCCGACCGGCGTCGGACGCTCCTATCCTACCGCAGGGGCAGGGGGTATCCAGTCAGCAAGGTTCGTGCGAGGCTGCGGAAGAGGAGACAGCGACGGGGAGACGGGGGGACGGGGGGACGCGGAGATTCCCTCTCCCTTTGGGAGAGGGTTAGGGTGAGGGCTGGAGCGACTCCATCTCCGCCAACTGGGTCCCCAGCTCCTCCCACCGGAGGTTTAGCTCGGGGAGCCTGGCGGAAAGCTCCGTGTACTGGGCTAGCAGGGGTGCGGACCTCTCCCGGTCGGCGAACAGGTCGGGGGAGACCAGCAGCTGCTCCAGCTCGGCGATCCGTTGCTCGGCGGCGATGATCTCCTTCTCCACAGCTGCCAGCTCCTTCTGCAGTCCACGAGTGCTGGCGCGGGTTCTGAGTTCTGAGTTCTGGGTTCTGGGTTCTCCGTGTCTCCGTGTCTCCGCGTCTCCGTGTCTCCCCGTCTCCCCGTCTCCGCGTCTCCCCCTCTCCCCGTCTCCTTGTCCGGCGGCCGCCTGCTCCAGCGCCTTCTCCCGCCGGTAGTTGGTGTAGTTTCCGGCGTAGAGGGTGACTTTCTCGCCCTCGATCTCTACCACCTTGTTGGCGAGCTTGTCGATCAGGTAGCGGTCGTGGGAGGCCAGCACCAGGGTACCGGGATACTCGGACAGAGCCTCCTCCAGGGTCTCCCGGGCGCCCACGTCCAGGTGGTTGGTGGGCTCGTCCAGCAGCAGCACGTTGGAGGGGCGCAGCAGCATCTTCGCCAGGGCGAGGCGGCTCCGTTCGCCGCCACTCAGCACCGCGATCGGCTTGTAGACGTCGTCGCCGCTGAAGAGGAATCGGCCCAGCATGCCGCGAACGTCCTCCAGGGTCCAGTCCCGGGGAGCGGCAGTGTAGATCTCCTGAAGAACGGTGTTGGTTTCGGTCAGGGTTTCCGACTGATCCTGGGCATAGTAGGCCCGCAGGATGTTGGCGCCCAGGAAGACGGTGCCGGCATCGGGCTTCTCCAGGCCAGCCAGAAGCCGGAGGAGGGTGGACTTGCCTGCCCCGTTGGGTCCCACCAGCGCCACCCGATCGCCCTTCTCCACCAGCAGATCGCACCCCGCGAACACCGTTTTCCCGCCGTAGCCCTTGGCCGCCCCCTTGAGATCGAAGACCTTGCGGCCGCTGGGAGTGGAGGGAGGGAAGCGGAACTTGATGGTCTTCTGGGGACCAGAAGGCGCATCCACCCTCTCCATCTTCTCCAGCAACTTCTCCCGGCTCTTGGTCTGACTGGAGCGCCGCTTATCGGCGTGGAACCGGTCGATGAAGGCCTGCTGGCGGGAGAGATAGCTTTGCTGCCGTTTGAAGGCTGCCTCCTGCTCTCGCTGCCGGCGGCCCCGCTCCTTGACGTAGTAGCTGTAATTCCCGGGGTACTCCAGCAGGTGCCTGCGCTGCAGCTCCAGGGTGCGACCGGCCACCAGGTCCAGGAAATAGCGGTCGTGGGAGACGACCACTACGGCCCCCCGGTACTGGCGGAGATACCCCTCCAGCCACTCGGTGGCCTTCAGATCCAGGTGGTTGGTGGGCTCGTCCAGCAGCAAGATATCCGGGCGCTGCAGCAGCAGCCTGGCCAGGGCGATGCGCATCTGCCAGCCACCGCTGAAGTGCTCCACCTGCTTGTGGTAATCCTCCATGGTGAAGCCCAGGCCGTACAGTACCCGACCGATCTCCGCCTCCAGGGTGTAGCCTCCCCGCCGCTCGAACTCGCCGTGCAGTTCGGCGTGGGTCTCCACCAGCCTCATCAGTTCCGGGGACTCGGGTTCGGCCCGGGCCATCTCCTCCTCCAGCCGCCGCTGCTCGGCTTCCAGGGCGATCACGTCGGTGAAGAGGGAAAGCATCTCCTGATAGAGGGTGCGTCCCGGCATGACGCCGGCATCCTGGGGGAGGTAGGCGATGGTAGCACCGGAGAGACGGTGCACCTGGCCGGCGTCGGGTTCCAGTTCGCCCAGAAGGACGCGGAGAAGGGTGGACTTGCCGGCGCCGTTGGGGCCCACCAGGGCCACCCTCTCGCCCGGCCGTAGTTCGAGTCCGATCCCATCCAGGATCGTATCGCCACCGAACTGTTTGGAGACGTGGTTGGCTTGAAGCATCACCTACTATTGTAGCAGTTTGTTGGAAGCTCTCTCAGGAGGGGCTTGCGGCAGGAGCCGAATCCTACTTCTTTCCGGTCTCGAAGTAGTCGTAGG
>JAJZQR010000178.1 GCA_021806765.1 Chloroflexota bacterium
AGGGGTCCGCGTCCCACCGCATAGTCCTTGGGGGTGTCCCCAGAACTATCCAACGCTTGGGAGACTACCTATGCCTTGCCCCACATCGAGGCGTAGACTATCCAGGCGGTGATAGCCAGGTAGAACACCATTCCGACGTACGCGACGATCTCCACAGTGTCCCTCCTTAGAACTTCAGTCCGAAGTAGCCGCCCAGGTTGAAGATACCCACGTAGCCGGCCACCACGACGGTCAGTGCGGTCAGCGCCCAGAGCGGGATGCTGCTACCGTTCCGGAAGTAGCCCAGCTTGCTGCTGCCGGCCCAGTAGGCCAGCACCAGACCCACGATCCCGAAGAAGCTGGCGTTCATCATGGAGGTGATGGTCTTCAGGAAGATCGGATCGATCCTGGCCATGACCATGGCGCCGGCGATAACGGCGTTAAGGATGTAGACGACCTTGAAGTGAATGTTGCTGCTCTGGACAGGCTTGTTCAGGAAGTACTCGGTGGTCACGTAGGCGCCGATCATCCCGTTGCCCAGGGCCGAGGAGAGGGCGGCCGCCAGGACGCCCAGGCTGAAGATCGGGATGGCCCAGGGGCCGGCTACCGGCTCGATCAGGATGGCGAAGTCTTCGGGCTTGCGGGGGATGATCCCGTAGGGGTAGATCACCTGGTTGATCACGCCCAGCAGCGCGAAGGAGACCACCACAGCCCCGAAGGAGCCCAGCAGGGCGTTGGACCGGGCGAAGCTCAGGAACCTGGCCTTGCCTCTCAGGTCATCGGGCAGCTTCCCGCGCTCCATCAGGTTGTAGGCGAACAGCAGCACCGCGGCGCCATTGATGTTGGTGCCGGCAATGGCCTGGAAGTTGTTGGCGAAGCCGCCTTTCGGGTCGACGGCCGGAATGAGGCCCCTGGCAGCGTCGGCCACGTTCACGCCGGTGGCGAAGGCAGCGGCGAAGAAGCTGGCGACGATCGCTATCAGCATCACGGCCATCGCCTTTTCCAGCCAGTTATAGTTGCCGATCCAGACCAGGGCCATGCACGCCACGGCGACGACGCCCGCGGCCAGTTCGTAGTTGACGCCGGGGAACATACCGGTGATCGCCCAGGCCGAGGCCGAGAACTGGGAGGTCACGTTGCCGACGCCGTAGTAGACGCCGAACAGGCCGATGAACAGGGCGAGGAACCAGCCGATCTTCGGGATCGACCGGAACATGGAGACGCCGGCCTTGCCGGTCACCAGGTAGTAGCGGGAGACCACGTCCAGGCAGAACCAGGCGACGGCGCAGGTGACCCAGTAGGCCCACCAGTAGCCGAAGCCAAAGGCACCGCCGGCCGTCCCGCCGGTAGCGATGTCGCCGGAACCGATGAAGGTGGCGGCGACGAAAGCGCCGGGGCCCAGGTCCTTGATGCGAGTCGCGAAGGTCGTGCCTTCACCCAGCGACCAGGGCTTTACGTCAGCGCCTGCTGCAGTAATAGTTGCCATCGCTTAACCCTCCTTTCTACGCCTCTTCGCCGGCCAGGATGCTGAATTTCTTGTTGACGAAGACCTTGAAGTAGACGTACCAGAAAACCAGCATCGCTGCGGATATGGCGTAGATCCCGAAGACGATGGAGTCGGTCTGGGCCACGAAGACGGCGCCGGTGCGGATGTCGAAGGTCCAGGGAACGGTCTTCGAGTCGTTGCCCACCTTCAGGGTGAGGTTGGCCGTGTACTGGCCCAACTGGGCGTTGCTCTTAGGGGTGATGTAGGTGAAGGCGATGTACTTGCTCTCGCCCGGCTTTAGATCCTTGAGGCTCTTGGTGGCCCCTTCCTTGGGGGCCGTGTTCGGCTTCGCCGTGCCATAGGTGAACTGGTTGTCCTTCCCCTCCGGGAACTTGAAGAGGCCGTCCACCGTGACCGGCTGGCTGCCCGTGTTGGTCAGCTTCACGACCACGTGGGCGTTGGTCGCTTGCCACACGACGCTAGGGGCATACACGGTCGCCTGTACGTCGCCGACCTTCACGTCAGTGCCGGCGGCGAAGGCGGTGGGGACCAGAGCCAGGGACAAGACCAGGGCGATGAGCACCCCGAATAGTCTTCCGCGAGACATGGCATCTCCTTTCTGAGTGGAGTAGTGCGCTACCTGTTGGATGACCCGAACAATGCCCTCTACCTCTACCTGGTCACCTCCTTTCGCGTGAAGCGAAGCCCGCCTTTCCGTGTGGAAATGCACTACTCGAGAGTGAAAGAGGAACACACCCTGAGAGACTTCTCGAACAGGGCCAATTATTTGTCTGCGACGCAAAATGGTCAACATTAACGTAAATATCGGTCTTACCTGCCGTTCTCGCCGTAGCCACGTGAGGCGTGAGAAAGGCCGCCATCACGGCGGCCTTTGGACAGCTGCAGTTCTGTTGGCGCCTCTGCGCTCCTGTCGATCAATCCTGAGGAGCCAGCCGGACTCTATCCTTTCCCTCGGCCTTGGCCCGGTACAGCGCCGCGTCCGCCTCCCGGACGAGCCGCTGGGCATCCGGAATCCTGCCGTTGGGATAGACGGCACCGCCGACGCTGGCGCTGAGCCGCTCCAGGTTCATCCGCCCGGCCACGGTGCGAACCAGCAGGCGCAGCCGCTCTCCCATCTCTACGACCCCTCGGGCATTGGTGCCCGGTAGTATGACCGCAAACTCTTCCCCGCCGTACCGCGCTACCAGGTCGTATTGCCGGGCGCTCCCCATGAAGGCCGCGGCCACCGTCTGGAGCACCTGGTCGCCCATCTTATGCCCGAAGGCGTCGTTGATAAACTTGAAGTCGTCCAGGTCTATCATGAGGACGGCCATCGGCTCGCCGGTCCGCCGGCTTCTCTGGAACTCCCGTTCCAGAGCCTCCTGGAAGCGGCGGTAGTTGGCCAGCCCCGTCAACTCGTCGGTGGTAGCCAGCCGCTGCATCTCCTGATAGAGCCGAGCGTTGTCCAGCACCACGTACGCAGCATTCGCCAGCATACCGACGATCTGCAGCGATTCCTGGGAAGCCAGAACCCGCTCGCTGCCCCAGAGGCCGAAGATGCCGGTGTCGTACCCTCGGGAACCGAGAGGCACCGTGTAGCAGGAACTGGGAACCGGTTGTCCGCCTTTCCCGGGATCCACCCTGACCCCGGCGGCCAGGACAGTACGCCGCTTCAGCGCTCGCCGGTCCGGGGGAGCACTGCACCTTTCCGTGAGAATGGCCAGAAGCTGCTCTTCACACACCGCCAGGGCCGAGGTCGGCAGATTCGAGCGAACCATCCATATCAATTCGCCGGCCCGCGACTTGTCTTCGGGCACCATCATGCAGGCCAGCTGGAAGTCGAACAGTTTGCCAAAGAGGGACATGACTTCCTTGGTGGTTCGATCCAGGTCTGTGGCCGACCAGGCCAGCTTGCTGACCTCGCCGAGGATTGTAGCCTCGTACAGCTTCCGATCCAGGATCTCGTTCAGCCGGCTCAGCAGGTCCACCGCGCTGCTGGTGTGTCCCTCCGCTGGCGATGGGGCTGCCTCGCTCCGTCTCTCCCTCCCGGTCAGAACCTTCTCCACCGACTCCAGCACCATCTTCAGCGGCTGTTCCTTGGTCACGTAGGAGTCGGCACCCGTCTGCAAGCCCCAGTAGTGATCGGCGGGCTGGTCTTTCGACGTGAGCATGATCACCGGTATATGGCTGGTGCGCTCGTCCAGCTTCAGCATCCGGCACGCCTGGTAGCCGTTCATCCGAGGCATCACCACGTCCAGAAGCACGACGTCCGGATTCTCCCGATACGCCGCATCCATGGCCTCCAGTCCATCCCGAGCGGTGACCACCTCGTAGGAGTTGGTCTCCAGCAGGTCCCTGACCAGGGCCAGTGACGTCTGGCTATCGTCGGCCACCAGCACCTTCGCCTTTGCCATGCTAGCCTCCACTTTCAGCCTTACCGCAGCTCCTCCAGCCGTCTGCGGCACACCCTGGCCAGGAAATCGGCGGAGAACTCTTCCAGCAACTCATCCTTGGGAAGACGCTCCAACAGCCGCAGGGCGTTACGGTACTCTCGACCAGCGGCCTCCCACGCCCCGGCATCGGCATACAGACCGGCCATGTGGAAATGGGCCAGGGCGGAACGATGTCCCACAGGGTTGAGGTATATGACTCGAGAGAGGGATTCGGCGGCCGCGTCGCCGTCACCTCCCCGCAACAGCAGGATCCCCATAAGGTAGTGCCCTTCCTCCAGAAGAGGGTCCACGTCCAGCACCCTGCGGCAATGCCTGATGGCCGGCCCCACCTCTTCTCGGTCGGCCCTCAGTTTCGCCGCCAGCAGATGTGCCTCGGCGTTGGTAGGGTCCGTCGAAAGCAGGCCCTCCACCGCCAGAAGGGCCTCCTCGAAACGCCTGCCCTGGTAGAGGGCCACGGCTTCCTCCAGAGTAGCCACGGGTCGAGAGGGCTTGATGGCCCCTGGCCATGCTTCCCCTTGCCTCGCCGGTGCCGGCGGCGGCGTAGGCTGCGGAAGGGTTACGGTGGGGACGGGCACGGGGGCCGCTGTCGCTCTCGTCTCAGTAGCACCGAGCAACTCCGATGGCTTCTGATACACGAAGGTGCCGTCCATCTCCCTGAGAAGAAAGTTGTTGGATATCTTCCACAGCGTCTCCGAATAGCCCAGGAAGAGATATCCACCCTCCCCCAGTGCGTCGTAGAAGTTCCGAATCACACGACGGGTGGACTCGACCTTGAAGTAGATAGTGACGTTCTCACAGAAGATAACGTCGAGAGGGCTGAGGGCCGCCATCGGGAAGGGCTCTTTGACCAGATTCAGATACTCGAAACGCACCAGCCCTTGGACCCTTTCCGAGACGCGATAGCCACCCTCCCAGGGCTCGAAGTAGCGATCCAACAGTGCTGGATCGACGTTTCTAACCGCACGCTCCGGGTAGACCGCCTTCCGAGCGTGGTCCAAAGCCCGATGACTGATGTCGGTGGCCAGCACCTCGACCTGCCACCCTTCCAGCTCAGGAATGGCCTCCATCAACGAGATGGCGATGGAGTAAGCTTCCTGGCCGGTGGAACAACCAGCACTCCAGATCCTGAGGGTCCGAGAGGTGGCCTTCCTCTCCACCAACTCCGGGAGAATCCGGTGGGTCAAGAGGTCGAAGTGAGCCCGGTTCCTGAAGAAGGCCGTCTCGTGAACGGTCAACAGCTCTATCAGCCGAGCCAACTCCTCGGCCCCTTCCGGCATCCGCAGCAGTTCGTAGTACTCCCCGAAGCTGGAACTGCCTACGATAGCCAGTCGCTCACACAGGGCTGCCCTGAGAGGCGTCCAATCCCTTTCCTCCAGGCGGAGTCCGCTCACCTGCCCGACCAGTTCCTGAAACAGGAGGTACTCTCCCCTGGTCAAATTGGGGCTGGAGCTGTTCTCGTTGTTACGAAACCCGACACTCAATCCAACTCACCAGCCTTCAGCTACGCCGGCCCTTGCGCCCCGCGTCATCCAAGGAGCGACTCGATGGTATCCAGCAGTGTGCTCTGGTCGAAGGATCCCTTGCCCACGTAGGCGTGTGCTCCCATCTCCATGCCTTTGCGCCGATCCTCGTCACTCTCTCTTGAGCTGACTATTACCACCGGCAGGCCAGACAGCCGGGGGTCTCCCCTGATGGCCGCGGTCAGCTGCAATCCGTCCATCCTGGGCATCTCCACGTCGGCCACCACCAGCGCAAAGTCCCGGGACTTCAGCTTACCCAGGGCGTCCAGGCCATCCACGGCCGTCTCCACCTCGTACCCGGCCGCCATCAAGATGCTCCGCTCCAACTCCCTGGTGATGGCCGCATCGTCCACTACCAGAACCCTGCGGGCCTTCTTTTGTGACCTCGTCCGAGATGGGGTAGAGGCAGGCGTCGTAGTCCCATGAGCAGTATCCACGAGAGCCGTCGCGGAAAGGAGAAGGGCTACGCGGCCATCCCCCAGAACGATGCCTCCGGAGACGTTGGGAACCTGCCGGAAGAAGGGGCCCAGGGGCTTCACTATCACGTTCTCGTCGCCGATGACCCGGTCCACCACGAAGGCCATTGGTCTCTCCACAGGCCCCAGCAGCAACGCTGGCCATCGGGTCGCCCCGTCCAGGGAGCTGGACTCAACACCGAGGATCCGGTGAGTCCAGACCAGGGGCACCGTTCGGCCCGTCATGTCCACAGCTTCGCGGGTCTGGAGGGTGCGCACGGCCTTGGCGGGCACCTCGGCAATCCCTTGAGTGGAGGCACACGGGATCCCGTACGTTGAGCGGCCGATTTCCACCAACAGAACGTGAGTAAAAGCAAGGGTAATGGGGAACTCCAGGGTGATCTTCGTGCCCTCACCAGGACGGCTCTCTAGGGAGACCCTGCCCTTCAAGGTATCCAGTTCTGCCTTGACTACGTCCAGCCCCACACCCCGACCGGAGGTGTCGCTTACCACGTTGCTGGTCGTCAAGCCCGGCAGGAAAACCAACCGAGCGCAGGCAGTGTCGTCCAGCAATTCGGCCTCGCCTGGGCTCAGCATGCCCCTCTTCACGGCAGCCTGGCGCACCGCCTGGAAGTCCACCCCCGCTCCGTCGTCCTCGACCTCGATGACAGCCTGCTCTCCCCGACTGTAGGCGGCGATCCGAATCCTTCCCGCCCTCGGCTTCCCCGCGGCTAAGCGCGCTTCGGGCCGCTCGATCCCATGGTGGATGGCATTGCTCATCAGGTGGAGCACCGGGTTCCTTACCCGCTCCAGCACCTCGCGATCCACCTCGGTATCTTCGCCCTCGATCAGGATCTCGAGTTCTTTCTCCTCCTCCCGGGCAAGATCTCGAGCCGCTCGGGGAAGTGTCGAGAAGATAGAGCGTGTGGGAAGCATTCGGAGGGTGGAAACCTGGTAGTGCAACTCCCTGACCAATTCCGCCTGCTGGGCGAACAGTCGGCGATATCGCTTGACCGCTCGGCTTGCATCCTCCGACAGTCGCTGAGCCTGTTCCCCCAGCCCCTTGAGGCCGGCGCCCTGAGCGACCACCCTGGCAGTATCCAGCATTCCCATCCACTGGGACAGATCTTCCAGCCACTGTTTCCGGGCCGCGTCCAACACCATCAACTCGCCGGCCAGGTTCAAGATGGTATCGACCCTGCCTACTTCGACCCGGACCGTCTCCCGCACGGGCTCTCCCACCCGCTCCGGGACCGGGCGGTGTTCCCAGACCCCCTGGGCCGGTGCCGGAGCGGTCTCATCCCCTCTCGCCCCGCGCAGATCCGCGAGCCATCGCATCACTGCCTGCACGTCGGGACGGTCGGCTCCCGTCTCCGGCGGGCCTGCAACCAACTCCCGAAGAAGGTCAACCGCAGTAAGCATCGCGTCCAGAAGAGGAGGGCTCGCCCGCAATCGGCCGGAGCGGAGGTCGTCCAGGACATCCTCTACGGAGTGGGCCAGATCCGACATCTGTCCGAAGCCCATCATCCGGGCCGAGCCCTTGATGGTGTGAACGTGGCGGAACACCTCGCTCACCGAGGAGGGATCCTCGGGGTGGCTCTCCAGGGATAGAAGCCCCTGAGTGAGGGCCTGGAGATGCTCCAGCATCTCCTCCCGGAAAGCTCCCATGTAGGCAGAGCGATCGACGCCTATAGACATGGTCTACTCCGACTTTTCGGCAGCAGTTCCGAGATTCCCCATCCGTGCGGCCGCGGCCATCAATCCGCCAACCCTATCCCGACCCAGTAGCCGGACCGGGTCGACAATCAGCAGCGGTTCCTCCGCCAGCACGGCCGACTCCACTCCCTCCAGGGTCACTACGTTCTTGACCAGCGACGGCAGCGACACCACCGAGGCGATTGGGGCCTCGACCAGATCGAGAGCCTCGTCCACTAACAAGCAGAGGAGCCCTTCCTCCGACCGGATCAGCACTCCGTGGCCGGACATGTCTGCCCCGCTCGCCGTCAGACCCAGCAGAGGAGCTAACCTGGTGGCGGGAATGAGAGCGCCTTCCCTCCAGATCAGACCCTCCAGGTCGGGCAGCCCCAGGGAAACGATCTCGCCCGGCGCCACCACCCCTCGTACGAGCCCCGTCGGAAAACCCATTTTGTAGGGTCCGCACCTGACGACCAGCAGCCGCATGGCACCAGCGGCCCCACGGGAATGAACCTCTCTGGCTCCGGGCACTAGGGCTCCCCAATCCACGACAGCCTTTACTCCTGCAGCAGGGTGTCCACCAGGGCGTCCAGCGCGAGCACTCCTATGAGCCGGTCACGAACACGCACCTGTCCCTGGGTCAGTTCGGCCCTGGAGCCATCCAGGGTGGAGAACTGCGGTTCCAGACTCGCCCGGGAGACTTCGTACATCTCGTCCACAGAGTCGACCAGCAGGGCCGCCTGGTTGTTGTCCCATTGAAAGACCAAGAACAACCCGCCGCCCTTTCTGCCCTGAGAACCGACACCCAGTAGCGGCCTGGGGTCGATGGCCGGTAGGATCGCTCCGTGCAGGTTGATGACCCCGGCGAGCCATGCCGGAGCCCGAGGTACGGGTGTGATCTCCGTCTCTGGCTCGATGCCCCGAACGTGAGAGATCTCCAGGGCGTACCACTCGCTGTCCAGACCGAAGGCTACCAGCCGAAGCAACTCCGAGGATGAAGCCGCCCCCGGCAGGTTGCCCCTGGGAACACCACCGAGGATCGCACCGCTTCGCGCGGCGTCGAGCAGAGGATCTCCTGGCGACTGAGGCAAACTGCTCCTCCGTTGGGGAAGATTGATTGAAGGAGACGAGCGCAGCCGCCATTATACACGGCTGATCTACAAGCGAATAGTGGTGGTATGAGTCTACGGCCTCGCCAGATCGAGAGGGGTGGCCTGCCAGTAGACGGAATAGATGGAGACCCTGTCCTCGCGGGCCTTCACTCCCCTCTCTCCCAGCCTCTCCAGAAAAGCCCTCTCTTCCTCGGAACCCTCGATAAACACGAAGGCTGGGTTCGGAGAGACGGATACTGCGTAGGCGTAGGGAATGTATCGGTTGAACCCGCCCGACAGGATCGAGGGAAGGATCCGCTCCTTCGATTCGAAGGCAAGGGGATAGGCGATCCAGTAGTCCGTGTACACCCGGTCGAGCCCTCGAGATAGCAGGAACTCAGTCAGCTCGGCCCGGTTGGCTGCCCTGCTGCCCACCGCCGTGTCCGGCAGGTTCAGCACCGGATCCAGACTGGCGATGCTGTACAGGTTGACTGAGATCATAGCTGCCATCACCAGGCTCGGTATCCAGCGGCCCCATCGACGGGCTTGAAGGAGACTCATGGCCAGCACCGGGGTCGCCGCGTAGAGCGGAAGCAGGTACCGCGGCTCCGTCACCAATTCCCGGAATTTGCTTACCACAAAGATGGCCGGAACCACTACAAGGAGCAGGACCAGGAGGTTCTGGCCGTCGGCGGCATTGGGGCCTCCGCGCAGTAGATCTGGCAGCTTTCTCATCCCCAGTAGCAGCACCAGGAAAGAAAGTGCCACCACCAGCAGGGTCGCCGGCAGATGCCCGCCCGGGCTGGCCCAAAAGGCCGGCCAGAAGAACTGCTGCGAGCTGCTGGCCGGGGCCAGACCCGCCAGGATCGGGAGGCTCACCCGGGCAAACTGGCGAAGATACAGGGGGGCTTCCACGAGCGACCAGGACCCACCGAACATGGCACCGGCGGTGGCGAACCCGTGACTCAGGTTGTACTCCAGTAGCGGGTAGGCACCCAGCAGACACCCCAACGCGGCAGGGAGCAGCCAGAGCCCCAGCGTTCGGAGGCGGAGGATCAACGCCAGATAGACCGCGATGGGCACCAGATACACGCCGATTAGCGGGTTCGTCCAGAGCCCCAATCCGGCCAGGAAGCCGAGGAGGGAAGCTTCCCACAGCAGAACCGACCGTCTCTTTCCGATCCTGAGGGTGAGCAGGATCATCAATTGGCCCAGAGCCAGGATCTCCACGTACCCGCCGCGAGCCTTGAGGCTCCAGAGGGCGAGAAAAGCGGGGGGAACAGCTACGTACAGCCCCGAGAGGATCGCGGCGGCCAGCCCCCCAACGCGGTATCCGGTGGCAAAGACCAGGGCCGTGAAGACGAGAGCCGCGGCCAGCGGCACCAGCTTCAGGGCGAAGGTCGAGCTGCCTGCAACGGCGAAGATCGCCGCGGCCAGGTATGCCTCCAGGCTGCCCATGTAGGGCTGCATGTAGTAGAAGACTGGCCGCTCCCCCTGCAGGATGTGGCGGGCCATGAGACCTACGATTGCCTCATCCCCCTCCAACTCCGTCTGGGGACCCGCTAGCAGATAGAGACGCAGAGCCAGCGCCACCAGCAGGATGCTGAGGAGCGATAGAAGAGTAACCATGGGGAGGCGAGGAGGATTCTTGGCCACCCTCAAACCCGAATCGAAGGATGGGCACCATGATAAAGCCGCTGGGCATCCACCGGCAACCGCAAGGACCCGAGCGGGTGCGTGTCAGGATTCCGGGAGGGTGTTGGACGCCATGTGACATATGGGGAGTGAGTGCAGGATGGGTAGGGGCGAAGCATTGCCCGCAGGCGATGCTTCGC
>JAJZQR010000179.1 GCA_021806765.1 Chloroflexota bacterium
TCGATCTTTGGGTAGTAGCTGAACTTCATCCCCGGAGTCAACTGGAACAGCCGCAGCCCTAACCCGCCGAAGGAGGCGTCCACGGGCACTTCAGTGGCCTGGTCCTCCATGACGTGCATTACGTAGTTGGCCGGATCGGCCCACTGGGTCTGCCATAGGATGAACCAGAGACGGTGCCGCTGATCTGCGACCATCCGGTTGAGCCGGATGATGGCGCCGTCGAAATCGTCGAAAGGCTCCATGGGGTACCACGGGATCCCCAGCTTACTGTAGTAAACGTAGGGGTGGTAGGTATTCATCATTAGCACGACGGCGTCGCCGGGCTGCGAGTGGCTCTCGATGTAGGCTACCAGCGCTCGGTAGTCACCGTACTGCTGGATGCCGGCATTTCCGTCCCCCACGTGCATCAGCTTCGTCGGTTCACCGTAGACGGAGGAGACGGCAACAGTCGCCGCCAGGGCCGCTACTCCCAGGCATGGCAGCACGAAACGGAGCAGGAGAGGCATGGGGCGGAAGAGCGCTCGAAAGAAGGCGGCGATCCCCCACGCCAGGATCAGGTAGAAAGCCGGCGTGACCACCAGCAGGTATCGAGGGTCGAACTTCGGCCGGTAGTAGGCGAATCCGAAGAGTAGGACGGAGGGCACCATCAGATAGAGCAGCAGGAAGATGAGATGCGGCGACAGCCCCCTCGAGCCTCCCAGGGCCATGGCCAGCAAACCGACGAAGAGAAGTCCGACGCCAAGTAGGAGGGGCAGCGGAGTTGCATTGGGCCCCACCCCGCCTCCTGCCACGAACAGCAGCAGAGAGGTGCGCACAGCCGCATCAAGCTGGAGGGTGCCAGGCCAGTAATCGCTTATCCGCTCGATCTGCGCAATGGAGTAGCTGAGCCAGGGCAGGTAGGACACCGCCACTGCCGCCAGGGAGGCCAACCATCCCTTCCAGAACCGTCGGTGTGATCTCCATGTCAGGGCCACGAAGAGCAGTTGGAAGGCCAGGAGCAGGAAGGCCGTGTAGTGGGTGTAGAGGGCCGCGGAGGTGGACAGGGCATAGAGCAGCCAGTTCTTCCAACGGGGAGCGTCCAGCGCCACCAGCAGCAGGTAGGAGGATAGCATCCCCATGAAGGTGACGGCCATGTAGTTACGGGCTTCCTGGGAATAGCCGATGTAGAAGGCGGAGGTTGTGGCGATGACAGCTCCGACCAGCCCGACCAGGCTCACCGGTAGCCGCTCCTTGAGTCCCGCGATCGACTCCAGCCGCCGGCCCGTGACATAGATAAGGGGTATCAGCAGAATGCCGAAGAGGACCGAGGGGAGCCGGACGGCGAACTCGCTGTTGCCCGCGATGAGCATCCAGTAGTGCAGTAGCACGGGGTAGAGCGGGGGATGGATGTCATCGGTGACCAACAGGTGGAACAGTTCGGGCAAAGGTCTGGCCGCGAACACTACGCTCATGGCCTCATCGACCCACAGGCTCTGGTCTCCGAGTCGGTGGAGCCGGAGGGCCAGAGCGGCCAGCACGATGATGGATAGAAGGGCAATAGGGACAACTCTCTCTACTGAGAGCTTCCCGGTCTTAGCTGTCGGAGTCTCGACCTTTTCCAACGACGGCTACCTGCTTTGCATCTCTGTTTCAACGCTCTCGGCGGGCCAGCGTTTCGTACATCTCGTGGTGGCGAGCCGCGATGTCGGTCCACTGGAACCGCTCCGCGAGGGCTCGCGCACCGGAAACCAACCGTTCCCTTGCAGCCGGATTCCGCCAGAGCTGCTCGAGGGCGTCGGCCAGGGCTGCTGGGCTGTCCCTGTCTACCATGACCACGTTCTCGCCGTCCACCAGCAACGGCTCCGGATACTGAGGGAAGGTGGTCACGATGGGGAGACCGTGGACAAGAGCGGCCAGGAGGCTGCCCCGGCGGAGGGATGCTCCATCCCGGAAGGGCAGGGCGCACAGATCCGAGGAGAGGAGCCCGGCGGACACCTGTTCGCCCGACACGAACCCCGTCCAATAGACCTGGTCCTCGAGCCTCCGCGACTTGATCAGCCGGACGATCTGTTGCGAGTAGCTGCGGTTGGTGGGATCTGTCTCTCCCGTCTCCCCGCCGACGATCAGCAATCGACATCGAAGCCCTCGCCCCGCCAGCAAGCCCAGAGCCTGAACCAGGAACTCCACGCCCTTACTGCCGTTCATGAACCCGAAGTAGGAGACCGTCAGGGTATCGTCGTCGGCGCCGATCTGTCGCCGCCAACGAGCCCGATCGTAGCCGGCAGGCGGTGCACACTCCAGGTTGCTGCCGATGGGGATGAGCCATCGTCTCCTCTCTTCCGGCGTGCGCTGCGTTCCGGGTCCGCCCAGATTCTGCAGGTCGGCCTGGTTGGTTAGCACCGTGGCATGGCTCAGGGTGTCCAGGGCTCGAAGGACGCCCCGTCGCAGCGATCCGGCCTTGGGGAAGAGGTAGGGCTCTCGTAGGTCGTGAAAGGTGGTTATTACCTTCAGATGGGGAAAGCGCAACCGGAGGTAGCCTGGCAGCAGATTGACGTCCGGATGCATGGCGTAGGCAGCGGCCTGGTACTGGATCTGAAAGAGCTGGGGCCGCGTTCGGTCAATCACCGAAGCCAGCCGAGGCCAGGAAGCGAAGCTCCAGTTCCCCATGACTCGAAGCACTGAGAGGCGAGCAGCCTTCCAGTCTCGGCCTGGAAGGCTCTCGTTGCCCCGGGTCACCACCGTGACCCGGGCTCCCTGCCGCACAAGGTGGGAGGCAAGTAGCGCGGTGTAATCCCCTACGCCGCCCTGGGCGGGAGGATACTCGCCGGTCATCATCACGACGTGCAGATCGTCGCTCACGCCTGGACTCCCATTAGCTGATCCTGTGTCCTATCCGGTGCAGCCCGTTTCTTCCCGTCATGGGGCGATCCGGCCCCAACGGAGCACCCACCGGAATTCCCATGCTACCACGCGGGCTAAGACGGATATGCGCTGGCGGCGCATGGGGCGTTTCCTCCGCAGCAGGAACAGCTTCGCTACGTCCTCGAGCAGGAGGAAGGTGTAGTTCGCCAGCAGAAAGACCCGCAGCAGTTGGGCGAAGGAGCGGCTGAGGTGCTTCTCGAAGTAGAGACACTTGCTGTGCTGGAAGCGGGTGTGCCGGTGGAAGAGGTCCTGGTCGCTACTCTGGCCCCCGTGATGGATCAACTGGGCGGGCGGGTAGTAGACCACCTTCCAGCCGGCTCCCACGAACCGGCGGCACCAATCCATCTCTTCGGAGTACATGAAGTAGTCTTCGTCCATCAGCCCCACCTGCCGCGCGGCCGACGCCCTAACCAGCAAGGCTGCCCCCACGACCCAGTCTACTTCCTGAGTCTGGTCGTCACTCCGGTCCAGAACGTAGAAACGTTGCAGTGCCGGGTGGTCGGGCATCCATCGCTGGAGGACAGTGCTTTCCAGAAAAGCGGTGGCAGCAGTTGGGAAGCGCCGTCGGGAAGGCTGGATGGTCCCGTCTGTATTGAGCAGTTGCGGTCCGGCCACCGCCACATCGGGATGTGCTTCGGCGAAGCGCAGCAACTGGGGTATCGCGGCGCCCACCACCTCCGTGTCGGGGTTTAGTAGCAGCAGGTATTCACCCTTCGCCCTGCTGATCGCCAGATTGTTGGCTTTGGCGAAACCGACGTTCTGACTGTTGGAGATGACGGTGGCCGCAGGAAAGCGGGAGTCTACCATCTGGACGCTACCGTCGGTGGATCTGTTGTCCACCACTAGCACCTCCAAACCGGCCACACCGGAGGCGGAGGCATACACGGACTTCAGGCACTGCTCCAGCAGTTGCCGGGTATTCCAGCTGACTATGATGACGGAGAGTCTACCCAAGGATACTCCATTAGAATCGATCGGGGAACGGGCACATGGACGGTGAGAAGCAGAAGACGGCAGTCAAGAGACAATACATGGATTGAGGGGACGCGTCAAGGCGCGGACCGAGTTTGCCTCCATAAGCGAGGACGCGAAGACACCCTGGCCTCGACCCCACGGAGACGGGGGTCGGGACCGCACGTGACGAGCTCAGCTGGCTACCGCAGCGGTTCCCTCGCCAGACTTGGTGAACCGGAGATAGGCCACCTTCACCGGGCAGCCATCGTGGTGCTCGCTGCCGCAGTGGAGGCAGACCGATTGAGCCGTCTCCTCGTCATCGATGGCGGTGGAGATGAACACCTCCATGCCTCGATGCAGGGCCTCTCGGGCCGTCGGATCGAGTTGGTCGAGTACGGCGGTGAATCTGCGTGCCCGCTCCCTGTAGATCCGGTTCACCAGCGACTTGCCATCCTCCGTCAACCGAATGCGCACTACGCGCCGGTCGTGGGGGTCTTCGGAGCGGTTGGCGAACCCTTTGCGCACCAGTCGATCGATGGTCTTCGTTGCTGCAGGGAAGCTGATGCCCAGTCCCTCAGCCACATCGCTCATGAGACTGCTTTCGTTGAGGGAGAGATAGCGGAGCGCTACCAGCTGTGAGGGGGTTACCTGCTGGTCGAAGCTCTCATCGAGCATCCGCTGGGTCATTAGCTTCTCAATGATCGCGACGAACAGGTCCGAGTCGTGCTCGACGTTGCTGGTGGGTGTCCCCGAATTCATGTCACCCTCCTAAGCTATCTGCCGTAGATAGTTGGCGACTGTTACTAGTCTATCACCTGGCTAACTTAATAGTCAACGCCTTCTCAGCAACCGTCTTAGCAGTAGAGCGACGCCGAGAACCGCTCCAAAAGCCGCACCGAAGCGCGTAGCGGCGGCCGTGTCGAACAGGGTCTGGACGTTGCCCTCCACCCTCCCGGCCAGCAGCACGCCTACCTGGAGGTTGCCGTTGATCCTGCCCGCGACCGCCACACCGACTCGGGCGTCGGGAGCGTCAACCTGCCGGGATATGAGGATTCCGGACCCACTCTGGCGCAGGTTGGCCTGGTTAGCTACCAGCCATTGGGAGCCACCCTTCTCCACCGTCAGGTTTCTGGCCACTATCGCGATGGAACCGCCCTGGTTGATGGCGGCCTCATCGGCCAGGATAAGCAGGGCCGCGCCCTGGCTGACCTCCACCTGATCTGCCTGAACCACCGCTGCCAGTTGTGATCGAACGGGACCCGCCAGTTGAACCTCCGGCTGACCGCTTGGGGCTGGCTCTTCCTGGGGCGCGCCGCCCCCGGGGTGCTGGCCCAGATCGTTCTCCATGTTGCCCTCCCTGTCGTTCCTAGCCGCCGGTGGACCGGCTTCAAGAACCTCCGCAATATGCTTGCCTGCAAGGCTTTCCATCAGGAACCGCCAAGAGTGTAAATGAATAATGTTGATGGTACAGCCAGTTTAGTACAACTAGGTGCCGCTGCACAATGTTGCGTCAAATACGAAGACGCGGAGAAGGGCAACTGTTGCGCAGCCCTTCTCCGCACCTCCGGTTCTCGATCGACTATCTAGCGGTCCCGCTATTTCTTCTTGGGGCCCTTGTTCTTCATCGGTTCTTTCGCCTGCTTCGGCTTGTCCTTGCCCGACTTCTTCCCTGCCACGGTGCTCGACCTCCTTTCCTACAAGATGCTGGAGGATCCAACTCGGGTTGGTCTAGTGAACGGTCCCGTTGACCAGCGCTACCGGCAGCACCTGATCCATGTGGTCTACGGGCACAAAACGTAGCTGGCGTCTTACGACCGAAGGCACCTCTGTCAGGTCTTTCACGTTCTTTTGCGGCAGAATGAAGACGGTGATTCCTGCTCGATGGGCCGCCAGCACCTTCTCCCGAACCCCGCCTACCGGCAGTACCCGTCCCCGCAAGGTGATTTCTCCCGTCATAGCCACCTCTTTGCGAGTGGGCTGCTTCGTGAGAGCGGAGATCAGGGCAGTGGCGATGGTTATGCCGGCCGAAGGGCCATCCTTCGGCACTGCTCCGGCCGGAACGTGGACGTGTATGTCCATCTGCTCGTAGAAGCCGTCCTGAACCCCAAGGGCGCGGGACCGGGATCGAGAGTAGGTCAGGGCTGCCTGGGCAGACTCTTTCATCACGTCGCCCAACTGTCCGGTTAGCACCAGGTTTCCTTTGCCGTCCATCAGCGCCACTTCGATCGCCATCACATCTCCGCCGTTGGGCGACCAGTAAACGGCGGTGGCTACCCCCACTTCATCACGATCCTCCGCGGTTCCATAGAAGAACTTCTCTGGTCCGAGGAAGCGCGAGACGACCTTCTCCGTGATGACCGACGGGATCGACTTGCCCTCTGCCGCTCGCCTTGCCACCTTCCGGCAGATGGAGCCAATCTCTCGCTCTAAGTTGCGGACACCGGCCTCGTGGGTGTACTGCCGGATTACCCTTTCCAGGCCCTCGGTGGTGAAGCGAAGCCGCTCCCTTCCCAGCCCATGTTCCAGCAATTGCTTTGGAACCAGGAACTGTCTGGCTATCTGCAGCTTCTCGTCCTCGATGTAGCCGGGAAGCTCTATCACCTCCATGCGGTCGCGCAGGGCTGGGGGCACTGGATCCAGGGTGTTGGCGGTGGTAATGAACATGACCCTGGAGAGGTCGTAAGGCACGTCCAGGTAGTGGTCGGAGAAGGCGCGGTTCTGCTCCGGATCGAGCACCTCCAGCAGAGCTGCGGAGGGGTCCCCGCGGAAATCGGCCCCGATCTTGTCGACCTCGTCCAGCATGAAGACGGGGTTCGTGGTGCCGGCAGTCCTCATGGTCTGGATAATCCGTCCCGGTAGGGCTCCCACGTAGGTGCGGCGGTGCCCTCGGATCTCGGCCTCATCTCGAATTCCACCCAGGGAGATCCGCACGAACTTCCGTCCCAGAGTCTGGGCGATGGAACGCCCCAGGCTTGTCTTTCCTACCCCTGGTGGGCCGACGAAACAGAGGATGGGACTGCGCATCGACTGAGCGGCCATCTTGCGGACGGCCATGTACTCCAGGATCCGCTCCTTTACCTGGGTTAGGCCGAAGTGGTTGCTGTTCAGCACGCTGGCCGCCTTGGCAATATCCAGATGGTCATCGGTCTGCGCGGCCCACGGAAGGCTAACCAGCCAGTCCACGTAGGTGCGGATCACCGCAACCTCCGGCGAGGCCGAGGGGATGTTGCTCAACCTCGTCAGTTCGGTTTCGACCTTCTTGGCCACCTCCTGGGGCATGCCAGAACTCTCCACCCTTTCCCGTAGCTCGACGACGTCGCGGGTAAGGATGTCGGTCTCTCCCAGTTCCCGCTGTATGGCCTTGATCTGCTCGCGGAGGAAGTACTCCCGCTGGGACTTGTCTACTTCCATCTGGACCTGGGAGTGGATCTTGTTCTCCAGTTCGAGAACGTCCAACTCCTTGGCCAGATGAATGCTCACCTTCTGCAGCCTGGCCACCGGGTCCAGCATCTCGAGCAGTTCTTGCCGGTCGGCCTGCGTCAGGTCGATGGTGGAGCCCACCAGGTCCGCCAGCCATCCCGGCTCGTCCACGTTCATGGCAGCTACGTAGGCATCGTCGGGCAGGGTGTGGCTCAGCTTGACGCACTTCTCGAAGAGCACCAGTACGGCCCGCATTAGAGCCTCCACGGTGTAGCCGCCTGGCGCGGGGTCGATCACCTGCTCCTCCAGGGGGACCACCTGGGCCATGAGGTAGGGCTCTTCCAGTACCAGGTCCAGGATCCTCACCCGACGCTGCCCCTGCACCAGGACGCTGGTGGTGCCCTCGGGCATCTTCAGGACCCGGCCGAGGACGGCCTCGGTGCCCACATCGTAGAGATCCTCCCGGCGGGGACGCTGGATGTCAGGGTTCGTCTGGGACACGATGAGAACCGTCCGCTCCCGCATGCTCGCCTCTTCGATGGCCCTGAGGGAGCGATCCCTGTCCACGAAGAGTGGGCTCATCATGTGGGGGAAGAGGACGGTGTCTCGAACGGGAAGAACGGGTAGTTCGGCTACTACCAGGGATTCGGGTTTCCGAGTTCGCCTGCGGGGCATTCGGTGGAACCTCACACTGTTCCGGCATTATCCGGTAGAGGTCAGGCCGGACGGGCCTTTGCTTTTCCTCTGATGGGCATTATCCCACAGGGCTCATGGGGATTAAAGGGGTATGCAGGCTCAACCTACCGTCGTGGGCCCCTCGCCGGCATCGAGGGCAGACGCCTCGTGAAGCCGTGCCTCCAGCTCGAAGGGGTTGTCCCAGTAGGGGTCTGTGCCCCTCAGCCGGGCGAGCAGCATAGCGCCCAGATAGGCCGGAAGGAAGAGGGGACCCCATCGCTCTGCCTGCCTCACGTGGACCATCTCGTGGATGATGGTGGTTGGAGGAGCGTCGGGTGTGATCAACACCAGATGCCCGAGAGTCATGGCGCAGTAGCCCCGCCGGGTCAGAAACCAGCGGGCGAAGCCCCTGTTGGATCGACAGAGGGCGACGGACCGATAGACACGGGGGAGGGATAGAGAGGCCGCGGCCGCGGCCAGTCCCACGAGAGTGGTGGGCCCGGCCCACAGGTACCGGGCGATCATGGCCAGGCGGTTCGCCCTCTGAATAGCCATTTTGGCCGTTGCCCCCTCTCGATCCCGTCGGCTACCCTTCCGCACCGGCTATGCCATTAGGAAGAGAGGGACGCGCAGGCTAAAGCCTGAGGCTGCAGCCAGGCGGGTTCATGGCGTCTCGGGAAAGGCCTTCTTCAGAATCTGCAGGAATGCGGTGGCCGCGCGAGATAGCCGCTTATCCTTGTGGTGGACGTACCGGATCTCTCGACTCAGCCGCATGTCGGGGCAGTGGAGCATGTCGAGCAGTCCAGCGTCCACCTCCAACTCGATGGATCGGCGGGATACCACAGAAATACCCAGTCCCGCGGCCACCGCCTGCTTGACGGCAGCCGTGCTGCCCAGTTCCATTACCCGCCTTACCCGAAGGTTGAGCCGGTTGAATTCCTCGTCCAGAAGGTCGCGGGTGCCCGACCCCGCCTCCCTGACGATGAAGCGTTCTCCCTGGAGGTCCGAGGCCGAGATAGTGCCCCTGTGGGCCAGGGAGTGATCCGTGGAGACTATCACCACCAGTTGATCGGTATCGAAGGGTTCGGAGTAGAGCGCCTCTTCGGTGACCGGGCGCTCGGTGACGCCCAGATCCAGTTGCTGGTACTCGAGAAGCCTCTGCTCCACCTGCTGGCTGTTGTAGATCTCCAGGCTCACCTCGACGCCCGGATACTTGCGCTTGAAGCTGCCCAGCATGGGAGGAATGAGGTAGGTTCCGGCGGTAGCGCTGGCCGCGATACGCAGGTGGCCAGCCTTCAGCCCTTTCAGTTGGTTGATCTCAACGTCCAGATCGTCCATGCGGTGGAAGATCTCTTTGGCGTAATTGTAGAGGATGGAGCCGGCCTCGGTGGGGAAGATCCTCTTGCCAATCTGCTCGAAGAGATCGACGCCGAAGTGTCGCTCCAACTCCTGCACCTGGCGGGAAACCGCAGGTTGGGTCAGGTAGAGCGCCTCAGCGGCGCGAGTGAAGCCTTTCCGCTCCACTACCTCGCAGAAGACCTTCAACTGGTTCAGGTTCATGTCCACCCTCCCGTGTGCAGGGGTCGAGAGTCGGCGACGGGACAGACGAGGGATAACCATAACGCCAGTAGCAGGATCTACCTAAGAAACATTCATTGGAATTATATCATGGATCAGGGTAAACTGGGCGTTGCTTAAACAGTCTAAGTAAGTGGAGGAAAGAGGTGGCAGTCTCCGATCCAACGAGATCCTTTGCCGGCAACTGGTTCCGGCCGCTGCCGGGCTACCTTCCGGGGCTAGCCTTGCTGTCGGCCATCGCCATAGTTGCGGTCATGCTGGGGCAACGCTTCCCCCTGTTTGAGGCCATCGTCTGGTCCATCCTGCTGGGTATGATCGTCCGTAATGTCGTCGGCCAGCCTCCCGCAACCAAGTCTGGCGTCAGCTTCGCCTCCAAACAGCTGTTGGAGTTGAGCGTTGCCCTGCTGGGCGCTGCCATCAACTTCGCCGACATGCTCCACGCCGGTCCCAAGCTGCTGCTGCTGATTGCCCTCGCCGTCGCTCTCGGCATAACGGCCAGCATGACCATAGGCAGGCTCTTCGGTCTGAGCAAGAAGCTGGCGATCCTGATCGCCGTAGGCAACTCCATCTGCGGCAACTCGGCCATCGCCGCCGTGGCCCCCACCATCAAAGCGGACAAGAAGGACATCTCGATGTCCATCGCCCTGACGGCTGTGGTGGGCGTCATCGTCGTTCTCACCCTCCCGCTGCTGGTGCCGCTGCTGAATCTGAGCCTCTACCAGTACGGTGTCCTGACGGGGACCACCGTGTACGCGGTGCCCCAGGTGGTGGCCGCCGGGTTCTCCGTGAGCGAGTTGAGCGGTGAGGTTGCCACCATGGTCAAGCTGGTTCGGGTCCTGTTCCTCGGCCCCGTGGTGCTGATCTTCGGGCTCATCTTCGCCAAGTCGGTGGCCAAGGAGGGCCACAAGGTGAAGACCTCCGCCCTTCTTCCCTGGTTCGTTCTGGGCTTCCTTGTACTGGGCTGGCTGCGCACT
>JAJZQR010000180.1 GCA_021806765.1 Chloroflexota bacterium
ACGTACTTTCCGTCGCCTGCCTGAACAATCCTCTTGGCGTTGTCCTCGTGGACCGTCGCGTACTTCTTTTCGGTGTTCTCGGTCATCGGATTCCTCCGTCAGTGTTGTCGGCGGGGCAGGGCGAAACGCCCTGCCCCGCTCGCGAATGCACTTTCTGCGGGCTACTTCTTTGCCGCCTCCGTCAGTAGGGGCATGAGCGGCACCGCACGCTTCTCCTGGTCGTCCCAGTACTTGCCGAGCTCCTCGGGGCCCATGTAGCGGATGGCGAGGGCTTCCTTGTCCATCTTGGACTTGAGGTCCTCGCTCTCCAGGGCCTTCTTCATGGAGGCCGCCAGGGCGTCCACGATCTCCTTGGGCACGCCGGCGGGCGCGACCATCATTCGGGAGGTGGCCCATGAGATCTTGTAGCCTTCCTCCGCCAGGGTCTTGATGCCGGGCGCATACTTGCTCTGCTGGTCATCTCCGACGGCTATGTAGCGAAGTTCTCCGGCCTTAACCTGCGAGTTGGCGGCGCCTACGTATACGAAGAGTACATCCAGGTGGCCGCCCAAGAGCGCGGTGATCGCGGGCGGGTCGCCCTCGAATCCGACCACGGCGAACTGGATGTTGGCCATCTGCTGTAGTTCTTGAAGGCCCATGTTGGAGGGGCCGGTGAGGGTCGTGGTGCCGGCACGGACCTTCTTGGGGTTGGCCTTGGCAGCATCCACGATGTCCTTCACAGTCTTGAAGGGGCTATCCGCCTTCACAACGATGGCAAGGGGATCCGCCACGGACAGCCCGATGGGCTGGAAGCTCTTGCGGTTGTACGTCGCCTTACGGGAGGTGTCGATATAAGTCGTGATGGAGGCGGGCAGGTTAGCCGCGCCGATCGTATACCCGTCCGGCTTAGCCTTGGCCATCTCCGTGAGGCCGATCTGGGCGCCGGCGCCGGTCTTGTTGACCGCCTCGAAGGACACGCCAAAGTCCTTCTCGAAGTAGGGGAGCAGCATCCTGGTCCCCACGTCTGTGCCGCCGCCTGCGGCGTAGGGAATGATCGTCATGACGGAGCGGCCCTTCTGGGGCCAATCGAGCTTCTTCGCCGGTGCAGCGGTAGGCTGGGCTGCTGGAGCGCTCGTGGATCCGGCAGCCGGCGCCTTGGTGGCCTCGCCGGTCTTTGGAGCCGCCGGGGCGGGCGTGGGGGCTGGGGCTGCCTGACTGCAGCCGGCCAGGAGGACACCCGCCGCGAGGAGGGCGGCCACCGATGGGACGAACAGACGCTTCATCTAGTCTCCTTCCCTTTCTCTGTCTTCCCGTTTCTCTGCGTCTCGCAGAGGCCTCTATGTTCTCGGCCAGGCTTCCGGACCTGCCGGTTTGGCCACTGCCCAGGCCACGAGCAGGCCTAGGCTGCCTTCCGGTTGCTGGAGCCGCCTCGCCGTTGGAACCCGGACTGGACTATCGGGTATAGAAGAGCTACCGCCGCGATGGCGAGGAGGGTAGCCGTGATAGGCCGCCCGAAGAAGATACTGAAGTCGCCCTGGGACATCTCCAACGCCTGGCGAAGGGACTTTTCCATCAACGGCCCGAGGATGAGCGTGAGAACAGCCGGGGCGAGAGGGAAATCGGTCTTCTTCAATATGTAGCCGATGACGCCGAAGACCGCCATCAGACCGACGTCGAAGGCGCTGCTGTTTATGCTGTAGGCCCCGATCACCGTGAAGCAAAGGATGAGCGCGAAGAGGATCGAGTAGGGTATCTGCAGAATTTTCACCCACATTCCTATCAGGGGCAGGTTCAAGATCAACAGGATCAGGTTGCCCGTATACATGCTGGCAATGATGGTCCAAACGAAGTCGGCGTGATCCTTGAAAAGGAGCGGACCGGGAGCCAGGCCGTTCATGATGAATCCGCCCATTAGGACGGCCACCCCCGGCGAAGCAGGGACCCCAAGGGTAAGAAGGGGGATGAAGGCGGCGTTCGCATGGGCGTTGTTGGCCGTCTCCGGGCCAGCCACCCCTTCGATCACCCCGGTGCCGAACTTCTCCGGGTACTTGGACACCTTCTTCTCGACCACGTAGGAGAGGAACGACGTGGCGGCGTTGGTCACGCCGGGGACAAGACCCAGGAAAAAGCCAAGGACGGTTCCTCGAGCAACCGGACCGACCGAGGCCCTGACATCTTTTCGGGAGGGCATCAGCGAGGAGAGTCTGCCGGTCATGGAGATGGGAGGCAGCGCCTTCTCCGCGTTCAGAAGGATCTCTCCGACGCCGAAGAGCCCCATGACCACGGGAATGAAACCGAGGCCATCCATGAGTTCCATGTAGTCGAAGGTGTAGCGAGGCAGGCCACGGATTGGGTCCATCCCCACCATCGCGAGGAGAAGGCCGAAAGCCCCCATCATCAGCCCCTTGGTTATCGACTTCCCAGCGAGCCCCGTAACCAGGCTGAGACCCAGCACCATCAGGGCGAAGAACTCCGGCGGTCCGAACTGAAGGGCGGCCCTGGCCAGGGGCGGAGCCGCGAAGACGAGGCCCAGGGTCGCTACGGAGCCCCCGATGAAGGACCCGATAGCCGCGATGGAAAGGGCCGTACTCGCCTTGCCATTCCTGGCCATCTGATAGCCGTCCAGGCAGGTGATGGCCGAGGCCGCTTCGCCTGGCAGGTTCATCAGCACACTGGTGATGGTGCCGCCGTACTGGGAGCCATAGAAGATGGCGGCAAGCATGATGATGGCCGGAGTGGGAGGCAGGCTGAAGGTCAGCGGCAGGAGGATGGCCATGCCGGCGGCAGGGCCAACCCCCGGGAGTACGCCTATGGCAGTGCCCAACATGGAGCCGAGAAAGGCGAAGAGAAGGTTCTGAGGAGCAAGGGCTTGGCCGAAGCCCATCATCAGGTTCTGAAGTGCATCCAAAGGAATCCTCCTACAGGCCGAGGTTGCGAAGTACTTCTATAGACGAAGCGGGTAGCTGGACGTCCAGGTACTGCTTGAAAACGTAGTAAACCCCGATGCTCCCAGCGATGGAGATCGCCAGGGTGATCGGCAGGCTCCTGCGTCCCAGGACCAGCAGCAGGAAGAATAGGAATGCCAGCATGGTGAACTGGAAGCCAACCAGTTCCGCCAGGAAGGTGAAGAAGAAAAGGGCGGCGATGATGGCGAAGATGCGCGCCATGCCAGCCCTGTCGGGCAGGAAGGGCTCTCCATCGGTTTCGAAGGGGCGAAAGGTGATCTGCACCAGCCAGACGGTGGAGAGCACGGCCAGGATTATGCCCAGCCAGAAGGGGAAGAAGCCGGAGCCAGGGCCGATCTCGGTGAAGAGCGTCATCTCCTGCGCCTGTACCGCGGCGTAGACGCCCATCGCGATGAATGCTATGCCCAGCAGTTGGGATGCACGGCGCATCTGTCAACCTCCGCAGACAGGGTACAGACCGCTGTCTTGCCGTTTCTATGCGACGAAGAAGGAGAGCAGTCCCGTGGAGAGAACTCGCGGGACACCGTAGCGTAGGTACCAGGGCCGCGACACCGAGGTCCGAGAGACCCAATTCCGATCATGGGACGTTATATAACGTGTTGGCCATTGTAAGACCTTGCCGGTGGGCCGTCAATGGGGAAAAACTCTGAGATCCGTGCATAAATCGCGGCCGTGGAACCCTCACCCGGCATTTGTCTTCCTATGGGGCGGAAGACTGGCCACCGGGCCGTGAGCGTTGATCGCTGGAACATGGCCTGGGAGCGGGAGCCGTTGAGTCATGCACGGATGTCAGTGCCGACGGGGGTGCGGCGCAAAGTCCCGTGACAGTGGGGGACCGGCTTGTGGATTGCGGTGGCAATCCACCGCTAATTTGGAGTGCGGCGCCGTGTGGTCCAACCTAGGAGGCGGGGTCGTCCCCGACCCCGCCGTTGAGATGAGCGACAGGAGGGCGGGTCGTCCCCGACCCGCCCTCCTACAATCCTGGGATCCGATATTGCTGCGATGGTCCCCTATGCGTGGGGCAAGACCACTACCTTGATGGAATCCTGGCCTGCAGCGGCGATCTGGAAGCCTTTTGCCGCGTTGGCCATGTTCACCCGGTGGGTGATCATAGGCGCCACCGACACCCTACCCGCAGCGATCAGGTCCAGGGCCAACTGGTAGTCCTCGGGAGCCGCCGCATAGGTGGTGGTGAGGGTGGTGTCCCGCCGCCAGAAGAAGTCGTTGATGGACAGGGGGAAGGTCACCCCCGGATCGGTGGAGGCGAAGAAGAGCACCGTGCCGCCCCGCTCCACCGAGGCCAGGGCCTGAGCGACGACGGGCTGAGCCCCCGTGCTCACGATGACCAGGTCGGCCAGCCTCCCCAGCTTCTCCTGCAGACGAGCGGGCACGTCATCCCGGGCCTGGATCGTCAGGTCGGCGCCGAATTGCCTGGCTGCCTCCAGCCGGTAATCTTGCACGTCCGTCGCCGCGATGAACGCGGCCCCCTGGGCCCTCGCCGCCATCACGTGGAGCAGCCCCACGATCCCGCTGCCCAGCACCAGCACGCTCTGGCCTGCCTTCAACCCCGCGATCCTCTGGCCCCGCAGAACGGTTCCGAGCGGCTCGGCCATGGTCGCATCCTCGAAGGAGAGGTTATCCGGCAGCCGGAAGACGCCCCGGTCCACGTTGATGGCCGGAACGCGACAGTACTCGGCGAAGCCTCCCGGGTCGATGTTGGTGTGGTGGAGCAGGGTCTCACACATGGTGGAGTTGCCGTTCAGGCAGTGGAAGCAGCTGTTGCAGGGGACGTGGTGAGCCACGGCGATACGGTCCCCCACTCGATAGCGGGTAACCCCATCGCCCACGGCCTCCACCACCCCTGCCAACTCATGGCCCAGCACCAGGGGCGCCTTCTTGATCCGATACCACTCCAGGACGTCGCTCCCGCAGATGCCGCAGGCCTCGACCCTCATCAATAGCTCGCCGGGCCCGATCTCCGGCACCGGCCTTTCCTCGATCCTGACGTCCCGATTGTTGTAGTACACCGCGACTCGCTGGGTGTCTTGCACCTCTCGGCGACCTCCACCTATCCCCTACTCTTGACTTCCTGGTACAGCTCGAAGGCCACCTGGGGCGTGGCGTTCTCGTGGACGATGGCCCGAACGGCCTTGACCATCGCCACGGGGAAGTCGTTCTGCCAGATGTTGCGGCCCATGTCCACGCCCACGGCCCCCAACTGGATGGCGTCGTAGGTCAGCTTGAACACGTCCATCTCGGTCTCCAGCTTCGGTCCACCCGCTATCACGACGGGTACCGGGCAGCCCTCTACAACCTTCTCGAAGCCCTCGCAGAAGTAGGTCTTGACGACGCTGGCGCCCAGCTCGGCGGCGATCCGGCAACTCAAGGCCAGGAAGCGCGCGTCCCGCTTCTCCAACTCCTTCCCCACCGCCGTGACGGCCAGAACGGGGAGGCCGTACTCCTCGGCCTCGTTGACCAGGGTAGCCAGATTCTTCAGGGTCTGGCTCTCGTACTCGCTGCCGACGAAGATGGAGAGCCCCACGCCGTCCACGTTGAGCCGCAGCGCATCCTTCATGGAGGTAGTGATACCCTCGTCCGATAGGTCCTTCCCCACAACCGAGGAGCCACCGGAAACCCGCAGTACTATGGGAGTCCCGGTGGTCGGGTCCACCGATGTGCGTAGCACCCCTCGCGTCACGAACAGCGCGTCACAGAAGGGCAGAAGGGGTTCGATAGTCCTCCGCGGCACTTCCAGCCGTCGGGTAGGCCCCAGGAAGTAGCCGTGGTCCACAGCAAGCCAGACGGCGCGCCCGGTATCTGGCTTGATGATGCGTGCCATGCGGTTCTGCTTGCCCCAATCCATCGGTACGCTCCTCAATCACTCTGGTGAAGTTGCGGGACGTGCTTTGCTGAAGTGGAAGGCATTATAGCACGCGAGATACACGCGGACGGCTTGCAAGACCCGCCCCTTTTGCGGCACAATCCGCCCATGCAGATTCAGCAGCTACTGCCACAACTGAACTGGGTCGACTGGGTGATCCTGCTGATCCTGGCGGGTTACGTCGCCATGGGGATCTACCGGGGTTTCGTCATGGGCAGCCTGGACCTCCTGGGGATGATCGTATCCCTGGGCGCGGGTGTAGTGGGCTACCGCCAGCTCTCTTCCACCATCCTGGGGCTGGTGCAGATCCCCGCGGCCGTGGCCGCCCTGGGAGCCTTTCTCCTACTGGTGCTGGTGGTCCAGATCCTCTACTCGGCCATCGTGAACCTGGTCTTCCAGGTCAGCCGGCCCTTCACGCTGGTCCTCGGCCCCTTTGCCCTCCTGGATAAGATCCTGGGCGCCGTTCCGGGAGTCATAAAGGGGATGATCTTCGCCACCCTGGCCCTGCTCCCCTTCGCCCTCTTCCCCCTGATCCCCCAGGTCTCGGCCGACGTGGAGCGCTCCAACCTCGGAAGCAGGCTGGTAGTGACCGCCGTGGACGCGGCCCCCGGCCTGGAATCGCTGATGGGGCGTGAGCTGAACGATGGGCTGGCCTTCCTGACCCCTCCTCAGACTGAGGAGGGGATGAAGCTGAACTTCGGCATCCTGGGGAAACTGGAGCCCGATCCGGAGACCGAGGACAGGATGCTGCAGATGGTCAACGACGAGCGGGAGAAGGCGGGTCTTAAGCCGCTCGTGATGGACGAGGAGCTACGGAAGGTGGCCCGGGCCCACAGCCTGGAGATGTTCCAGATGGGCTACTTCGCCCATAACTCTCCAGTCTCGGGCACCCCCTTCGACCGCATGAGGAAGGCGGAGATCACCTTCGGTGTGGCTGGGGAGAACCTGGCCTACGCTCCCAACGTCCAGATCGCCCACGAGGGGCTGATGAACAGCCCCGGCCACAGGGCCAACATCCTCCGGCCGGAGTTCCGCAAGGTGGGGATCGGGATCATCAAGAGCGAGTTCCGCGGCAGCATGTTCAGCCAGGAGTTCACCAACTGACGGGAAACGCACACCAGGCTCAGCGAACCTGGTGGCCCTGGACGGCGCCGTCGTCCCCGTCGATGATCGCCCATTTGGAACCGAGGCCATCGGCATCGACGATGGCTGCCGCTTTCTCAATGCGTCCCGAGCGCGGCGAGGATTCTCGGAACAGCCGGGCCTATGACGACCACGAACAACGCGGGTAGCATCAACAAGACGAGAGGAAACGTCATCTTCACACCCGCCTGCTGGGCGAGTTCCTGGGCCCGCTGCCGGCGCCTAATCCGGATGTGTTCAGCCTGGCTCTGTAGAGTGCGGGTAATGCTGGAGCCCAGCTCATCCGCTTGAATGATGGCAGTAGTGAAGATACCCAGTTCTGGGACACGGGTCCGGTTCATCAGCCCCTGGAGGGCTTCCTTCCGGCTGCGGCCCAGCCGCAACTCGTTGAGCGTTATCGTGAACTCCTGGGTCAACGGGTTCTGCCACTTGGAACACACTTCCATCAATGCCTGGTCGAACCCCAGCCCCGCCTCTACGCTGACCGACAGCAGATCCAGGGCGTTGGGCATCGCCCGCAGGATCTTCGCCTGCCTCGCCTTGATGCGCTGTCTCAACAGCACGACCGGCAGCAAGTAGCCGATGGCACCGAACACGATGACCATTATCGGAACCATCTCTGGGACGCCGCTGGAACTGAAGGGAAAGTAGCCTACAGCGCCAAATCCGAAGGTCATCAGCACCCGCAGACCCAGGAACTCCTCCACACCTTGCCCCTGGGGGACTCCAGCCAGGGTCAAGAGAGTGCGGGTATCCTGCAGCCAGGTCTGCGGAAGAAGCCGGCGAAACGTCCGATAGGCCAACCGGCTAAGCAACTGCATGGGGCTGAAGCGCACTCCCGAGAGCCGGCGTCGCCCGAGTCTCTCCGGTCCGCCCACATAGGTGGACAGCCGTGCAGCCCTGACGGATTGCGTGCTCAGATGCGCGACACCCAGGAAGGCAGAGAGGACACCGAGCGCTGCCAGCAGCGCCACGGCCTCAAACCAGTAGGGTGGCACGTCGATTGGCCGCGCCCCAGAAGGTGCTCCCGCGTCAGGTACCCGCCGCAGGTGGCCAATCTCCACCAGACTGTCAGATGGGTTCTCTTGCACAGCCTGCGGCATAGGATAGGTGAACTTGGATGCCAGCTGCTGGTCATCCAGTTTCACCGTCACATCGACGGCAACCTGAGTGTTGGGAGTCTGGGGCAGGGGGGACACATATACCAGTTCGTACTCATTCTGGATCTGCCTGGACAGCAATTTGAAGGTGTAGATCAGATCGTCAGCCCTTGGCGCCTTGGAGTACCGACCCGAGGTGCTTTGGGCCAAGGTGGTCAGAACATCATCTTTCACCTCCTGCCCCAGGCCGATGGTAAAGATCGGAATTCCAGCTTGCGCCGCCAACTCCGTGGACTGTTCCATCTTAGACTTGCTGGCGGTATCGTTCCCGTCGGTGAGCGCCATGACCACGCGGTTGCCGGGCATCCGTGAGGCATCGCTCACAGCCGTGTACACGGCATCGTAGAGGGCGGTGTCACCCACGGGCGCCAGTCTCTGGAGCCCTGCCGCCAGCGCCCTCCGGTCGTTGGTGAACGGGACGACGGTTGTGACCGTGGATCCGAAGCTTATGATCTCGACCTGATCGACACTTCGCAACTCGGAGATGAAAGTGCTGGCGGCCTCGCGGGCCCTGTCGAGCTTACCCTCGTCCTTCATGCTACCGCTCACGTCCACCACCAGCACCACCGATAGCGGCGTCTTGCTCTGGTGCACCACCTGGACGTCGTAACTCTCCGCGGCCCGGCCATTCTCCCGGACTACAAAGTTCTCCGCCCCCAACCCGCCGATGGGCGCACCGTTGGAGTCAGAAACCGCCAATCTCAAGTACACTCTCGGAAAGCTGGTTGTCCGGGTCGAGACGATCGAAAGCTGACCTCCGCCGGCACTGGCGGAGGGCACGACGAACCCCACCAGACATAGCCCAAGGACAAATGCAATGCCGTATGCCAAACCCACCCACCGTCGTCTCATGGCGAACCATCCTGCAACACGCAAACTGTCGGTGTACCAGCCCGTTTCAAACGTCGATGTCCGTGATCTTCTTCATGATGAATATCCCAGCCAGCTGCATTACCACCGCTCCCACGGGAACGGCGCGCGGGGTACTGGAATCGAAAAGCCCTCCCATATACTGGGGACTCAAGAGCCACAGTATTCCGGCGACACCAAGCGGCAAGAGGGCGATCACGATCCCCGAGAAACGCTGTTGTGCCGTCAGCACGCGGATCTCTCCCCTGAGGGCCAGCCGTTCCCGTACCGTGCCGGCGGCCGTCCGAAGGATCTGGGCCAGGTTGCCACCAACTCGCATCTGAATGATGATGCTGGTCACCACCAGGTCCAGGTCTTCGCTATAGACACGATTCGAGAGGTTCGTGAGGGCTTCCCGCATCGACAGGCCCAGGTTAACCTCCTGCAGCACCTGGCGAAACTCGGTCTCCAGGGGCGGAGCCCCCTCGCGCGCCAGCACGGCCAGCCCCTGGGCCAGCCCCGAGCCCGCCTGCAGAGATGCCGCCAGGACATCGAGCGCCGCGGGAAGCTGGGATTCGAATCTCGCCATCCTTCGTTTTCCCAGCACCGATACCACGATGGAAGGCACATAGCTGGCGACCACCCCGGCTGCGGCGGCCACGAAAAGGGCAGGCAGTCCGATCCGGAAAGCGAAGATTATCCCCACAACCAGGGCAACCACGAGCCCCGTCGCAATGCGAAGCGCCAGGAACTCGACGACGGTAATCGACAGCCCGGCCCGCACGAGGCGCATCCGGAGGCTGGCAGCGGCACGACGTCGCGCGAGCCGCCGTTCCAGCACCTCCAGTATCATGGGGGATTCGGGCTGCACGTCGACCGTCGCCGCAGGACCATCGTTCTGCGCCGATATCACGTAGCTGCGCAGCCGGTCCTGGAGCACCGAGGGCCTGAGCATGTAGTAGATGCCCGCGAGCAGCACGACGAAACCGCCACCCGCAAGGATCGCCGACAGTTCCGGAGTTGCCAGGCCCAGCCAGGCCCTGAGGACATCACCGGCAAGGGCATCCAGCACGGCTGTGACAGCCTCGATGCTCATCTCAACGGCTCGGGCGAGAAGATGCTCATGGGAACCTGCACGTTTCTCCTCTGGAGCTTCCACAGGAACTTGGGTCTAATGCCGAGAGCCACATGTTGCCCGACGATCTTCGCCCCATCCATTCCCGTCTGCCGGAACTCGAACAGGTCCTGCAGGACTACCGTGTCGCTTTCCATCCCCTGAATCTCGCACACCTTGACGATTCTCCTGGAACCGTCGACGAGGCGATCCATGTGAATTATCAGGTCGAGCGCCGAGGATACCTGCTCGCGAACCGCCCGCAAGGAGAGTTCGGTGCCGGCCATGAGAGACATGGTCTCTATTCGCGAGAGGCTGTCGCGAGGGCTGTTGGAGTGCACCGTGGTCAATTAACCGTCGTGGC
>JAJZQR010000181.1 GCA_021806765.1 Chloroflexota bacterium
CGGGAGTTACTCCCCCTACCCCCTGTACGAGAAGGTGTGGACCCTGCCCGGCTTCTCCTCCCTGCGGGTGCCCGGCCGTTTCGGCATGCTGGTCACCTTCAGCATCGCCGTCCTGGCGGCCTACGGTATCGACTGGCTCTGCCGGACCCTGCGCCCGACGGAAGTAGCCTCCCTTCGGGGACGGTGGCGCCACTTCTCCAGGGCCGCGGGGGTCCATGGTTTCGCAATCTACCTCATGGCCTTGCTCTCTGCGGTGGCGGGGGTGGTCTGGTGGCTGGTGGGATTCCGCATCTGGATCGAGCGCGAGCCCTGGGCCGTTAAGCGTCTGGTGGAGCAGAGCTATCTCTCCCTCCGCAGCGACCGGCCGTGGCTCACCTCGGACATGGTGATCTCCTTCCTCAACTACTCCCTGGATCCCACCAACTCGAAGACGGCGACGTCTCTGGCCCTGATGCTGGCGGTCTTCCTGTTGCTGTTCGCCTGGTTCGCCTTCCGGCGGCTCTGGAGGGTGTGGGCCACCCTGATGGTCGGATTGGTGGCGGCAGACCTGATGCTCTTCGCTCTGGATTTCCATCCCACTGTGAGCATCGATCAGCTCACCACCCCCAACTCCGCGACTCGTTGGCTGATGGCCCAGGACAGCGACGGGATGACCAGGGTGTACTCTCCTCGGGAGGTGCGGAAGACCGAGCCCAACAAGCTGTTGCCTTTCCAGGTTTCCGACATCGCTGGCTACAGTTCCCTGGAGACGGAACGCCATCAGCAGTTCATGGTCAAGCTGAACGAGTTCGACAAGCCCCTTCTAGACCTGTCCAACGTTCGCTTCGTGATCTTGCCCAAACGGCCGACGGCTCTACCCTCCTACGAGTACACCTCCTATCACCCCAATCATCCTTTGGCCGATGGTCCTCGGACCAACCCGGGCGCACAGGTGACCTTCTACATGAACCCACCGGTGAAGGCGGACGAGGTGGCATTCATCTCCAACCTGCGCAGCGCCGATAGCATTCCCCAGGACGCCGAGGTGGCCGACATCGTCGTGGTGGACACCCAGGGGGAGAGGACCACTTTGAAGGTGAGGGCCGGCAGGGATACCGGAGAGTGGGCGTGGGACAGGCCGGACGTGACGCCCCACGTGGCCCATCAGCGCCCCAGGGTGGCCGACAAGGTGTGGGTTCAGGATCCCAACGGCCTGAGGTTCCAGGCCAACCTCTACTACGCCCGGTTGCCCCTGGACAAGACCAGGACCGTGGCCCGGGTGGAGTTCCATTACACCTATCCCAAGGGATCGGTGCGGCTGTACGGGATGATGCTGTGGGAGAAGCCCGGCACCGCACATCAGGTGTTGGCCAGCAACCGGTTCATCCCTCGCTACGAGGACGACGAGATCCAGATCCTGGAGAACCCCTCCCGCCTCCCCAGGGCCTACCTGGTTCCCACGGCCAGGATCGTCGATCGGCGGCAGATCCTGGACACCATGGCCAAGGGCGACTTCGATCCCACCAAGGTGGTGCTGCTGGAGAACTCGAACAGGGTCTCTTCCATCCCGCTTCCGGTGCCCGATACGGGCGTTCCCGATCCCCAGGCGGTGGAAAGCTGGCTGCAGGGAAACCCGGACAGTTCGCCGGGCAGCGCGGAGATAACCGACTACCAGTCCACCGAGGTGGAGATCCGAACCAGCAGCAGCCGGAACGCCCTGCTGTTCCTGGCCGATAGCTACTACCCTGGCTGGAAGGTGCTGGTAGATGGGAAGCCCTCCACGGTCTACCGGGCGGACTACATCTTCCGGGCGGTGATGGTACCCCAGGGGGAGCACCGGGTGCAGTTCCTCTTCCAGCCGGAGAGCTTCGCCCTGGGCGCCGACATCTCCACGTTCACCGTATCCGGCCTCCTGGTTTTCTGGGCCGTGATGCTGGCCGGCGTGCCGCTGGGGAGGCGGGGATGGCGGCGGGTCAGGGGGAGAACTCCCACACCCGCGTCGAGGAGGCGTGGACATGCCAGAGGGCGTGTCCACGGGGGAGAGATCGGAGCCTGATGATGGCTCTCCGTGCGGCTTGCGCTTGACGTGTATAATGGGGCAAATTCCTGTTGGGAGAAATCGATCGGCCTGACCATGAAGCTGCGAATATATACGCTCCTCAGCCTTCTACTGCTGTTACCCGCGGTCCTGTCCTGTTCCTCTCAGCCCTCACCCTACACCGTGATGGAGAGCTATCTTAAAGCCTGGGAAGAGGGGCGCTACAGCGACATGTACGACCTGCTGAGCGCCAGCGCCCAGGCCAGCATTTCCAAGGACAAGTTCGTCCAGCGCTACCAGGCCATCACCGAGGGGAGCACCATCCTGTCGGTGAAGACCAGTTTCGCCCGGGACGAGAAGCTGGCAAAGGCCGACAAGGAAGCCAAGCTGCCCTTCACCGTGGTCATGACCACCGGCCGCCTCGGGGAGATACGGGAAGACAACGTCCTGCCGGTGGTTTACGAGCAGGAGAAGTGGCGGGTTGTCTGGAGTCCCTCCCTGATCTTCAAGGACTTGAGCGGTGACAACAAGATCCTCTTCGAGCCCCTGAACCCCGTTCGGGGTTCCATTCTCGACCGGAAGGGCCGGCCCCTGGCGACCAACGGGAACGTGGTATCGGTGGGGGTGGAGCCGGGTCAGATCAAGGACGAGGCGAGTGTGCTCTCCGCTCTGCAGCAGCAACTCCAGGTCCCTCCCGACCAGGTCAAGAAGGCCATGCAGAACGCCCAGCCCGACTGGTTCGTGCCGCTGAAGGACCTCTCCGTGGATCAGGCCAAGGCGGCCTACCTGAAGATAGGGGAGATCCCCGGCGTGATCTTCCAGGACAAGCCGGCCAGGGTCTACCCCAACGGTTCCGTGGCCGCTCAGGTGATCGGCTACATGAGCAAGGTCACGGCCGAGGATCTGAAGACCCTGGCTGCCCAGGGCTACGGGGAAAATGACATGGTGGGGCGCGCCGGCATCGAGGGGTGGGCCGAGAAGACCCTGGCCGGCGAGAGGGGCGCCAGGCTGAGCGTGGTGACCCCCGATGGCAAGACGGTGAAGGTGATCGCCGAGAAGCCGGCCAAGAACGGCCAGGACGTGCAGCTCAGCATAGACCTGGACATGCAGAAGCTGGCGGAGCAATCACTGGGAGCCCAGGCGGGCAGTGTGGTGATGATGAACGTCCAGGATAACAGCATCCTGGCCCTGGCCAGCTACCCCCGTTTCGATCCCAATCAGTTCATCCTCGGCTTCTCCGACGAGGATTGGAAGAAGCTGAACGACGACCCGTTGCACCCCTTCCAGGACCGGCCGGTGGCCAGTACCTACCCCATTGGCTCCGTCTTCAAGGTGGTTACCATGGCGGCGGCCCTGGACAAAGGTGGATTCACGCCAACTAGCGCCTTCGACTGCAATGGCAAGTGGGATGGCCTGGGCAACGGCCAGATCCTGGGGGACTGGTTGCCCCAGGGGCACGGTCACCTCGACCTCTTCGAGGGGCTGGAGGAGTCCTGCGACATCGTCTTCTACGAGTTGGGCAAGAAGCTGGATTCCATCGATCCCAACCTGCTTCCGAACTACGCGCGGGGCTTCGGTTACGGCAAGCCGACGGGGCTGGTGGGGCTGGACGAAGCCGCCGGACTGGTGCCGGATCCCGCCTGGAAGCAGGCCAATCAGCACGATAGCTGGTACCTGGGAGACAGCGTGAACCTCTCCATCGGCCAGGGCTTCTTCCTGGCCACTCCGCTTCAGGTGGCCAACTCCTACGCGGCTATAGCCCGCGAGGGGAGCCTGATGTCGCCTGTTCTGGTGCTCAAGAGTGGCGACCAGAGCTACCAGGCTCAACAGAAGGGCACGCTGCCCACCTCCAAGGCGAACCTGGACGTGATCCGGCAGGCGATGAAGGGCGTGACCTCCGATCCCAAGGGGACGGCCTACTACGCCTTCCAGGGCTCGAACCTCTCGGTGGCGGCCAAGACCGGTTCCGCGGAGCAGTCTCAGGGGCCCGATACCCACGCCTGGTTCGCCTCCTTCGCCCCGGCCGACCAGCCTCAGATCGTCCTGCTGGCCATGGTGGAAGCCAAGGGCCACGGCGCCGAGGTGGCCGCCCCTGTGGCGCGGAAGATCCTGGACGGGTATTTTCACTCCACCCAGTCCCGCTGATCCCTCGCGGCAAGCACGAATAGGGACCCATAACCCCGATCGACGCCAGCACGGCCATGCCCCATAATCCGAATGCTGTGGATAGCCCGCGGCCTCGCCTTCGGCCCGTCGAAGGAGAATGTGCTCCCGATAACAGTTGTGTTATAATCGCCCGGGAGGAGCGATGAGTGGCTGAGTGGAGCGTGATCTTCTACCGGACGGCTGCCGGCGATTCGCCGATAGCCGAGTACCTGGACAATGTGGGCCCGGCCGAGGCCGCCAAGGTTGGCCACGATCTGGCCCTGCTGCGGAGCCGGGGCCTATCTCTCGGCTTCCCTCAAGTCAGTCACATCGAGGGCAAGATCTTCGAGTTGAGGGTCCGCGGAGGGCAGGCCCACCGGATCCTGTACTTCGCTACCAGTGGTCAGAGGTTTGTGCTGCTCAGCGCCTTCACCAAGCGGACAGCCAAGACGCCCAAACGGGAGGTCGAGGTTGCACGGGCCAGAATGGAAGACTTCGAGCGTCGTCACCAGAAAGGGGAGCTATGAGGATGGCCAGCGAGATGGATGATCTGGACAGGTACGTTGCCGAGAGGTCGGAGCGAGATCCCGAGTTCCGCCAGGCTTACGAGGAGCTTCGGCCGGAGTATGCCCTCAAAGAGGCCATCGCCAGGGCCCGGGTGGAGGACGGAATCACTCAGGCGGAGCTTGCGGAGCGGATGGGGGTGAAGCAGCCGGCCGTCGCCAGGATGGAAACCGGCCCCTTCGATCCCCGATTGACTACCCTCCGCAAGCTCGCCGCAGCGCTGGGAGTACGCTTCGAGATCGGGGCCGATGGCCTGAGAGTGATACGCTCCGGAGAGAAGGCAGCAGGCCGTCAGCCCCGTCGGCAGCAAGGGCTCAAGAGGACGGCGTGAGGGCTTGATGCGAGCGGTGGCATTGGAGATCTCCGTGGCTACCAAGTGGGCGACGCCGCTGATCAGGCTTCCTAGTCCCCCGCCCACAACCGGCTGGATGTCCCCGCTGTAGGCCCGCTGGGTGTGGACGCTGCGGCCGTGGAGCCATAGGGCCACGAGCTGATCGTCAGACTCCGCCTGCTGGATCGCGGCGGCGCTGGCCGGGTCTGAGTCCTGTCCTGGATCGTCGAGAGCAGTAGTTCGTGGCGGGCAGATCTCCCCATGGACTTCCTGGCCATCGTAGCCCAGGCTATGGCCAACGTCGTGAGGGCCCACGAAGCCAGGATGCATGAGCCAGGGATCGGCACCCAGGCATGGCAGAGCCTGTGAAAGAACTGAGGGACGCCGATGGGGCGGGCGCAGCTCCGTGTCCGCCCCTGACCGCTGCTAGTGGAAGGCAGCTCGGTCTCTCCGCCCGTTCGGTTGCAGAGCACAGCTGAAGGGTGGCACAATCTACCCAGGGGTAAGGGCATGCTTTCTAGAGAAGATAACTGGACGCGAATTGATGTTGTTTTCCCCGCTAGGCACAGCGCACAGGCCCATATAGTGGACGGGTACTTCAAGAAGTGAGTGCCCCCGAACCCGTTCCCAGCACTCGCTACCCCAAGGGGGGGACGCGGCGGTCGAGGCCCCGCTTCGTCCACCCCAGCGAGGAGGAGTTCGCCCGCATCCTCGACTTCTACCGCATCAAGTGGGTTTACGAGCCGAAGTCCTTCCCTCTGCGCTGGGATGGGGACCGGATCACCGAGATGTTCACCCCCGACTTCTACCTGCCGGGCATGGACCTCTACGTCGAACTGACCACTATGAAGCAGAGCCTGGTTACCCGGAAGAACCGGAAGCTGAGGGAGCTGCGGGAACTCTATCCGGACGTGAACATCCGCCTCCTCTACCGGAAGGATTACCAGAACCTGCTGGAGAAGTACGGCTACCGAGCCCTCACCCCCACCACCCTGGAGAACATCGACCACATCCTGCTCAGCGCCGAGGAGATCCAGAGGAGGGTGCAGGATCTGGCGGTCCAACTCTCCCAGGATTACGCCGGCCAGGAGGTGAGACTGGTGGGGATCCTCAAGGGGGTTGCCTTCTTCATGACCGACCTGATGAGGCGGCTCACCGTGCCGGTCTCCACCGACTACATGTTCATCACCAAGTACACCCGCAACGGATCCGATTCCGATGCGGTTCGGATCCTGAAGGACCTGGACCAGCCTATCGAGGGGGAGCATCTGCTGCTGGTGGAGGACATAGTGGACACCGGCTTCACCCTCCGGTACATCCTCAGCTACCTCCGGGCCCGTAAGCCCGCCAGCCTGAGGGTGTGCAGCCTCCTGGATAAGCGCGCCCGGCGGCTGGTGGACGTTCCCCTCGACTACGTGGCCTTCGAGATCCCCGACGAGTTCGTGGTCGGTTACGGTCTGGACTACCGCGAACTCTATCGCAATCTCCCCTACATCTGCGTCTTGAAGCCCGAGGCGTACAGGGAGTAGGATCGACCCTTGGCCAGGGAATGATCCCCTCTCCCAAAGGGAGAGGGGAGAATAGGGCTACTTAGGTGTCGGCATGAAGTGTCCTCGCGGGCGCTTGCCCAGGGCGTAGAGGGTGGAGGTCTTGAGTCCCGCTATGGAGGTGAAGATGGGCACGTAGACGCTGAACACCAACCAGAAGAGGAACAGCTCCTGCACCCTCCGGCGGTCTCTCCTGTCCCCCAGGACCAACTCCCTGTCCCCCAACACCTTCCAGAACACCACAAGCCCCAGGATGCTGACCAGGGTCAGGCCGATGCCCACGGCGGGCCTGAGAACGTCGAAGGTGAAGGCCGTGGTGTTGGGATCGACCAGAGCTGAGGCCACGATCAGCCCATAGCCGGGCATCATCGTCATGGTGTCTCTCTCCAGACCGTTCCAAAGGCGGTTGAGAGCCAGCCATGGTCTGCGTTTGGAGGATGCCTCGACGAATTCGTCCAGGGGCCCCTCGCGCCACCGGGCGCTCTGGCGGAAGAGGGCCCTGTAGCTGCGCCAGTAGGCCGCCAGCTTCTCTCTCCTCGTCCTCTGGGGACCCATGGCCATCACCGGATAGACCCACAGGGGCACCGGTAGCCCCTTTACGCGGAAGTTCCGTCCGTATTGCATCTTGAACCGCAGCTCGATCCCCGAGTCCTGGCTGTGGGAGTTGGTAGGCCAGAAGCCCACGCTGTGCAGCGTTTCGAGGCTGGCCGCCGCGCCGGTAAAGGCGATCTCGGGCTTTTTGTTCCAGCCCAGGGTGAGCACCGAGGTGCCTATGGCTGCCAGCCGGCTGTGGAGAGGGGCCTTCCAGTAGTCGGTGGTGAACATCACCACCGGCTGGAATGCCCTCCTATTGCGGTTCGGATCCGTTACGAAGGAGTAAACCAGGCAGGGCAGGTACTGGGGGTCGAAGAGCGTGTCGGAGTCGAAGTCGGCGACGATCCAGTATCTCGGGTCGATGCCGTCGCGGATCGATTCTCTATAGAGCGCGCGCCCCACGTAGTTCATGGCTGTGGAGGGGCCGGGGAGCGTGTTGGGCTCCATGGGGTGTCTGATCTGCCGGATATCCAGCCGTCCGGCAAACTCCTCTGCCAGGCGGTCCACCAGGGGAGGAGTGTAGGGATCGCCCTCTTCGGTGGCGAAAAGCACCTCCACATTGGCCAACTTGCCCTGCTCTCGGGGCCAGTTGGAGGTTTCGATGGAGGCCACGGTGTCCCGTAGCATCTCCAGGTTCTTCTCGTGGTAGGCCCGGATCATCAGAGTGATCCGACAACTCCGCCAGTCCGGAATATCCTGTTGAACCATCTCGAGGCGTCGCAGCCAGTCCTCGCTGCGGGCCTTCAGGACCCGGGTGCGGTTCGGCAGGGCTCTGAGTCCGTAATAGGAGTTTCGTGCGGCGAAGTAGACCGTTGCCAGCACCACGAGGGCGATCCCCATGATGGGGGAAACCAGGGTCAGCCAAATGGGGGCCAGGATCACTATCCAACTGATCGTCCCTGGAACTCGCTCCCACAAGCTGACGACGGCTTCGGAGATCTCCTCAGTGCGGGTCTGGACGGCCTCAAACTGGCCAAGCCTGTCACGTAGCATCGTGCACTCCAACTGTTCGATATCCGGGTTTACCAGGGGTTGTCCCCCATCGGATCTCCCTGTCAGCCCCCCTTGGTTCGGCCCAGCGCCACGGGCTCGAGGACCGCAGTACCTCCCCGCTCCACCCTTGCCGCCGGGGAGGCTGCCCGGCCGTGGAACAGAGGCGATCAGGTTGCACCTTCCTGGAGGGGGGCAAGAAATATGCCAATTTGAGCAGGCGGGCCAAAGGCGGCTCGTAGGGCGCGGTTGGGGCTAAAGCCGAGCTGCGCTGTTGGTAGCCGGCTAACGCCCGGCAAAGGCTGAACTCTTGTATCAACGCCCACCCTCTGGTATCATCGGCCCGCAGACATCCTGAGCACCGCGGGATCCTTCCATCACGACTCCTTCCCCTACGTGCGCCAATAGGCGGAGGTCAGAGTGACTTTCCCCATGGTTATCGTGGGACCGCTTCTCCGCCTGGGGCTGTTGGCCTTGTTGCTCAACCCCCTGGCATCTGCTCAGTCTGCCCGCTATCCTGCCCATCCTCTGGACGTGAAGGTCGGTTCCGTGGGCGTGGACAGCGGCGGGTCCACCGCCAAGAAGCTGCTGATGGTAGGCGGCAAGCCCTTTGTCCCCGTCGGTGTCAGCTATCACTTCACTTACCACAGGGCTACCTGGGACGACGATCTGCAGGCGATGCGGGACCTGGGGCTGAACACGGTGCGGATCGATCTGTCCTGGAGAGACGTGGAGCCCCTCCTGCCGGGCCACTTTCGCTTCGGCGTTCTGGACGAGTTCCTCGACAGGGCCGGCAAGCACGGCCTCTACGTGGTGGTGGTGTTTTCTCACACCACTCGCGACTTCAACACCCCGGTCTGGTACTGGCCGGGCTACTTCGAGTGGAGTTCCGTCGATCAAGACGGCAAGGTACCTCTGGACGATCTCCCCAGCATCAACTACCCCGGCTATCGGGGTCTGCTGGAGGGGTACATGCAGGCCACGGTAAGCCACATCAAGGACCATCCTGCGCTCCTTGCCTACCAGGTCCTGAACGAGCCTCGCTACGATCCGAACCGGTTGTACGATTACAATCCCTACTCCATCGCCGCCTTCCAACAGTGGCTGCAGCGAAAGTACGGGGCCGTGGGGCAGTTAAACAAGATCTGGTCCACCACCTATACCTCTTTCGACGAGGTGGAACCGGTGCGCGGAGCCGAGACCCAGAACCCGCAAGGCCCCTCACTGAAACAGTGGTCCGACTGGCGACAGTTCGGCTACGACAACCTCACCGATTTCATCGGGGAACTGGTCCATGCCATCAAGAAGACCGATCCGGGCCATCCGGTGATCGTGGCCGAGATGGCCTGGTGGTGGTGGGGCGAGCAACCTTATACCGGTGTCTCTCCCCTGCACATCTATCGGGACGCAGACATCGTCGGTTATGACCTCTATCCGGACAGCATAGAAGATGCCAGCTATTACCTGCTCACTTCCGACCTGCTGTCCCGCTACTGGCAGAAGCCGGTGTGGGTGATGGAGTTGAACAGCAAGGATGGGGATCCCTCCGGTGAGGAAACCCAGAAGTTCGTTTCCCAGGCGCTGGATGGTGGGGCCAGCGGGGTGTTCTACTTCGAGTGGCAGGATGACTGGCGGGATGGGGGCAGCTACGGGGTGCTGGACGACAAGGGGATAAGGAAGCCTCAGTACGGTGCCCTGGCTGCCACGCTCCGATGGCTGAGGGGTAAGGAAGAGAGCGTGGCCACGGCTTCCCAGCCGAAGCCGGACCTCTATCTGGTGTGGCCCAGCGCCCAGGTGGCCCAGGTTTCGGGCGTCAACTCTCCGGCGTGGGACATCTACCTCACCGCTCGGCGGATAGTGGAAGGGGGGCTGAGGATCGGCTTAGTGGCGGAGGAGCTGGTCCACGCCGTGGATCCGGCCAAGCTGCTCACCCTTCGGGACGGGCAGCTGCAGGGCGCCAAGGGCCCTCCCGGACCCCCCCGTCCCTTCGGGGGTGGCCCCATGATATCGGACGGAGACTAGCTATCGCTTGGTAGGGCAGGTTGCCCCAACCCGCGCAATCCGACCTCGAATGGATCGCCGGCAGGAGCCGGCTCCTACGGCGGCATGGTTCACAGGGAGAGTGACAGTCTAACGAAGGCAGGCTACCCGGATCGTCGTGCCCGACCTGATCGGGCATCCAGGGTCCCCCCGTTGGCGTGAAGGAGCAGCCTCACGAGGAGAGGGGA
>JAJZQR010000182.1 GCA_021806765.1 Chloroflexota bacterium
GGCCAAGCAGTACTCCCGCCACGCCCACAAGACCTGGATCATCCACGGCGGCTTCAACCCCAGGCTGTTCTATCCCAGGCAGGTGCCAAGACAGCGCAAGGCCATCTTCGCCGGGCGGCTGATCCCATTCAAGGGCATCAACTACCTGGTGGAGGGGGTCGACCCGGACATCGAGCTGCACCTGATCGGAAGGGCCTACCATCCGGAGTACTACGACCTGCTGCAGCAGCTGGCCCATGGCAAGCGGATCACCTTCCAGACGGCCCTGAACCAGGAGGAGCTGGCGATGGAGTACTCCTCGGCCATGGTGAACGTGCTGCCCTCCGTCTACGTCGACTACTACGGAACGCATCACAAGAAATCTGAGATCCTGGGGCTGGTGCTGCTGGAGGCGATGGCCTGCGGCGCGCCGGTGCTGGTCACCCGGGTGGGGGGCATGCCGGAGTTGGTCCCCGAGGGAAAGGTCGGGTTCATCGTGCCTCCCAACGACCCGCGGGCGCTGGGAGAGAGGATTCGCTACCTCCACGACAATCCGGAGGTCGTCGCGCGCATGGGGCAGGCAGCCCGGGAGCACGCGATGGATCACTTCACCTGGGATAGGGTGGCCCAGAACTGCCTCGAAGCCTACGAGGAGATGGGCCGGTAGCCCCCCTCCATCCACTTCGGATCGAAGGACTCCAGTCGCTTCTCAGGGTACACGAAGGCCGGGTCCTTCCGTGCGACGACGGTGATGCTGGCGCCGAGTCGCCTGGTGAGGGGGGCGGTGGCCGCCTGGAGCAGGGGGTTGACCATGACCAGGGAGACGGACTCGACGACCTGGAAGCCCGCCCGCTCGACGGTGAAGGCGAAGGTGGCCGGCGTGAAGGCGTTGATGTGCTCCGAGGCCTCGAAGCCGAGGGGACGACCCAGCAGCCGCACCCCCCGCTGGACGAACCAGGGCGGGACGACCGGCACCTTGGCTATCAGCAGGCCATCGGGGCCCAGGGCCCGGTGGAGGCGGCTCAGCAGCAGGTGAGGCGCCACCAGGTGCTCCAGCAGGTTGGCACACCAGGCTGCTTCGAGGGACTCGGCCTCGAGGGGCAGGGAGTCCTCCACGTTGCAGTCCCGCACCTCCATGCCGAGGGAGAGGGCGAACCGGCGGCTCTTCTCGTTGGCGTCCAGCCCCAGGGAGCCCGGCCCGAAGTGGATCAGGTAGTGGCCGTAGCCGCACCCCACGTCCACCACCTTCTTCTCGCCGAGCCGGTACCTCTCCACGATCTGCAGGAAGGAGCGAGGAACGGTAGCGAAGAACTTGCGGTAGATCCGCTCGTTCTCCTCCCGCCCGAAGCAGCCTCGGTCGACGACGCGCTGCCTTATCGCTGATAGGTCCAACGTCCAAATCCCTCTGCGAGGGCAGAGCGGTGTGCTTCAGCCCTCACCCTGACCCTCTCCCAAGGGGAGAGGGGATTCTATTTCAGTGCCGCCTGGTAGTGCTCCATCAGCTTCGCGGCCGTCACGTCCCAGCTCATCAGCCGGGCTCGCTCGTACCCCGCGGTTCCCATCCGCTCCGCCATCTCGGGGTTCTCCAGCAATCGGACGATGGCCTGGGCCGCGGCTTCGGGCTGTCCCTGGGGGACCAGGAAGCCGGTCTCGCCGTCGACGATGGCTTCCTCGGCTCCGCAGCCGAGGCTGCCCACCACGGGCTTCCGGCAGGCATTGGCCTCGAGGTAGATCAGACCGAAGCCCTCGAACTGGGTCCCCAGCGTGAGGGGGGTCAGCATGAAGAGGGCGCAGCCCCGATAGAGCGCTATCAGCTGGTCGTCGGGGACCTGGCCCAGGAAGTGGACGCTACCGGCCACCCCCGTCTTTTGCGCCGACTCCAACAGCTGCTGGTGGAAGTCGTCGTCGTGGATCATCCCCACGACGTAGTACTGCAGGTCGGGCGCCGCCTTCTTGGCCAGGGCGAAGGCCTCCAGGGAGACGCTGTATCCCTTCCTGGGCTTGATGGGCCCCACCGAGAGGAGGTAGCGACCCTGGGGAACCAGGGCGGGATCGGCGGAGGCCTGGAAGCGGTCGAAGTCGACCCCCTCGGGAACGACCAGGGTGGAGGCTCGGTTCACCTTCTCTCGCAACCGGCGCTCGGTGAAGCGGCTCACGCACAGCACCCCTCTGGCTCGCCGGTAGGCGTAGCGGAGCAGCAGGGCATCCCGCCGCCGAGTGAGGGGATAGACGGAATAGGTGCCGTGGGCCGTGATCAGCAGCGGCCTGCTGCCCGCCGTGAGGGCCGCCACCGGCGAGTAGGGCTCCGTGATGCAGTGGACCACCTGGCAGCCCTGCACCAGGCGGGAGACCGATCTCCAGTTGGCAGCGGTGGTACTCAGCAGGCTGCGGGTCTCCCACAGGAACGAGGAGATGGAATGGTGATCCGGGTATTCCAGCAGATCCGGCTCGGTGCACAGCTTTTTCGGGGATAGGAGGCGCAGGTCCGCGCCGCGGCGCAGCAGCGCCCGTATCACCGCGATAGAGTATCTACCCCAGCCATGTTTGTAGGAGAGCTCGTCGGTCAGAAGACAGATCTTCACCGGGCTACCTCGTAGATCTCGATGGTGGGACCCGGCCGCTCCACCTTCCAAAGCTCGACCAAGGGATCCTCCATGTTGTTCAGCATGTCCGACGGGATGTAGCGGGCGTCCTGTCCGGGAGGGAAGCTGCGGAGCAGCCGGCCGTCGCGGGCCAGATACGCCTTGAGGGCCAGGTGGCCCTGGTGCTCAGACTTCCAGCGGAAGTCGGTTACCACGAAGTATCGGATCGGGTGGGTCGCCAGGTAGGGCGTCAGGTTGTCCACCTTGGGCGACGTATCCACCAGGTTCAATCTCACCAGTTGATAGGCGATCTCCCCCGCCGGGAGCCCCTTCTCCAGGACCCACTGGTCGTGCGCCCCCAGGCTCCTCGGCTCGGCCTGCTGTTGGGCTCTCAGGGTGTCCAGGTCGGGGTTCAGGGGGGGCGGGTACGATTCTACCGCCACCTGGGACCCCGCCGGGAGGTTGCTCTCCATCCACTCCTTGGCGAGGGTTCGAGTGTCCGTCTGAGACAGCAGCCAATCGTAGCGCAAGGAGGGCAGGGAGACAAGGGAGATTGACATAAGCGCCATGGCGCCGACGACCAAGCCGGCCGTGCCGCCGTTCCCCAATTTCGCGTGGAGCCAGCCTCCAGCTCGAGCGGCCGCCAGTCCCGCCGGCAGAGCCCACACGACCACGGCCGGCAGCATGTAGCGCTGCTCCAGGCTGGGCGCCGTGGTGGCGAACATGAAGTAGTGGAAGAGGGGATAGGAGAGGACCAGGGGCGCCGTGGAGCGGAAACGCCGCACTGCCACGATGGCGCCGAGGATCCCCAGGAGGGTGATCGCAGGCTCGTAGGCCAGGATAGCCTCGCCGAAGAAGGTGAAGCCCTGCTTCTCCAGGAACTGCTGGAGGTAGCTGTCGTAGTGCCCCCGGATCTGTCCGCCGATGGAAGCCTCCCCGCTGGAGTGGAAGGCGACGAAGCGATCGAACTGCAGCAGGATGTAGGGGTTCAGGACGAAGAACACTGCCGACGCCAGCACCAGGGGCAGCAGCATCGGGATGTGGGCACGCAGATCCAAGAGCGACTGCCCCCTTTTCCTGAGGTGCATCCCGTGGGCGACCAGGGGCAGCAGCATCAGCAGGAAGCCGTTGAAGGATGTGGCGGCCGTGAGCCCCACCAGGAGGCCCGAGAGCCAGTAGTCGCGACGGCGGCCCTTCTCGGCCAGGTCCATGGACACCCACAGGATCGTCAGGGTCAGGAAGCTGACGGGCACCCAATGGCGGGCCTGGTGCGACATCTGGACGTGCATGACGCTGGCGGCGATCAACGCGGCGGCCACGACTCCGGCCCAGCGCCCGTACAGCCTCTTGCCCAGCAGATAGGCCAGGGGGATGGTGGTCGTCCCCACCAGGGCCACGGCGAGGCGAGGCAGCAGGTAGAAGAGGGTGGGATCGGTGAAGGCGAACTGCTGGAACTGAGCCATCGAGGAGAACAGCCTGGTGAGGAGTCCGACGACCAGCAGCCCCAGGTACTCGGCGGCGAAGAGATACATCAGGAGGGCCGGGTAGATGAACGTGGAGGGCTGGAGGCTTCGGGAAGCCCCCATGCGCAGTGCTCCGCCCACCATGGTGCTCTCGTCCGGCACGTACTGGTAGGGCAGCCCGTGGCCCAGGGCGTACAGCCTCAGCGCCGCACCGAATGCCGTGATGAGGACAACGGCCCCCATCACCAGGTGCTGGGTGCTGGATGCTGAGTGCTGAGAAGAGTTCAGGGTCCTGGGTTCAGGGTTCTGGGTCTGCAAAGGCAAATCGCCTGTCCTTACTTACGCTCAGTCAGCAGCCCTGGGGAGTCCAGAGAGGCTCACGCCCTAAATGAAGGCTGCCTTGCAGCACCGCTTGCAGATGGGCAGCAGCCTCTTGTCCATCAGCAACCGGCGATAGCGCCGGTACTCCTCGGAGTTCCAGATCTCCTCGATGGGTTGCTCCAGCAGGTTGCCGAAGGGACGGCGGATCACCCCACAGTGGTGGACGTTCCCCAAGTGATCTAAACGAAAAGTCGGGCTGTCGGTAACCAGCTTGGCGCACACCAGGTGGAGATTCTCGGGAGCGGTCCCGTGGTAATAGTCCGACAGCTTCCGCGACCACACGTCGGGGCTGAAGACGGGGTACACCCCCAGGCGTCGACCCTCCCTCTTGAGCGTGTCCAGGGCCTGGGCCAGCTCCTCGAAGCTGTACTCAAACTCCTCCCTCACGTTGGTGCAGATCTCGTAGCCGTCGGGCTCCCATCCCATCTCCTGTCGGAGGATCGCCTGGGTCTTCTCGACGTCGGCCTGGGTGTAGACCTCCTCGAAGATGTAGTGGACGAAGGGGATGCCCAGCTCCTTGCTCAGCCGCAAGATCGAGGTCAGGTCATCCAGGTTCTCCCGGAGGATCACGGAGTTGATGCTGACGCTGAAGTAGGGGAGTGTGTCCCGAATCGCCTTGACGGTCCTGGCGAAGGCGTAGGGGCGCCGCCGGATGGCGTTGTGGATCTGCTCGGCACCGTCGATGGAGAAGCCGATCCAGTCGACGTTGTCGTAGCGGCGCAGCTTCTCGATCCCTTTGACGTCCAGGAGGGTGCCGTTGGTCATCAAGCTGGTGGGCACCTTTCGCTTCCAGAGGTAGTCCAGCAGCTCGTAGATGTCCTTCCGCATGAAGATCTCGCTGCCCACCAGCTTGGCGTCGGCCACGTTGACCCGATCGTAAACGGCGATCATCTGCTCGAGGGTCAACTCCTTGACGCCCGCTTCGTCCCCCCGGAAGTCCCCCTGGTAGCACATCTTGCAGGCCAGGTTGCAGCGAATGGTGGGCTCGTGGCCGATGGAGAAGGGGGTGCCCGCCTCGACCTTCTGGCCGTCCTTCAGCAGCCGCTGGTATCGGGTGGAGAGGTAGCCCTGCCGCTTGCGGAACTGGTAGTCGGCGTAGGGTTGATATAGCCAGCCAAAGAGGGCAGGCCTGCCCGCTATGGCCCTCTTGGCGAATTGGGCGATGGTGCTCAGGTGAGTGTCCCCCTTCGCGCGGCAGTATCCGCAACGGGGCCGTGAAAGTCAAGGCGAGACACCGCAACACTGCAACGGTTTCGACAACGAACCCGACACCTGGGAATGGGGCTTCGCGGGGGGGCCAGAGGTGAGAATGACACAAAGCTGCTTCTCCGAGAGCTTTGCGTCATGGACCGGACCGTTTCCGCATCTGGTACACCTTCACCGTCGGTCCGGGCCTCTCGCGGTCGAAGAGGTGCCAGAAGGGGGTATACCCATCGTCCACGGCGTAGGGCACGTCGGAGTTGCCGTAGCCCGGCCCGAAACGAGCGACCAGCTTGCCCACGGTGTCTAGTTCCTGGTATCGGCGTGGCATGTCTGCCAGGCTGGGGTCGCCCTGCAGCGAGTTGTAGCCGTAGCTGGTAACGATGGCGTAATCGTAGGTTCCCCGAAGCACCTCGTTCATCTCTTCTTCCTTTTCCGGCCAGAACACCTTGACGTTGTGCAGCCAGTACGACTCTCTGCCTCGGGCTGGATCTCCCTTCCATCCGTATGGGTTGTCCATCAGAGAGTGGGTCTCGACCGCGATGGTGGCATTTGGCGGAGTGTAGGACGCTATCCACCTTGCGGCGAGGGCCCTGGTGTCCTCTCGACTGAGGAGGAGATCGTGCCCGATCGACAAAGCAAGGGGCTGCGCAAGGGTGACGGCGACGAGCAGGGGAAGCAGCAACCGCTCTCGGCGGGAACTCCCGAGTCGGGAGGATATCCAAGTCACCCCATAGCCGGAGAAAAGGGCGAGAAAGGGCAGGAGCGGCACGGCGAAGCGCGCAAAGTAGTAGCTCTGCTTGGATATGGAGATGAAGTAGACCACCGGCACGGAGGCAAGAAGGGCGAACCTGCGGGGGTCGTGACGGGCGAGCCCCATCCCACCCAGCAGGACCAGCACCATGGGAACGAGGCCGAGGCCTTGACTCAAGGTGTTCAGGACGAGAACGGGGGTGGGGCTGAGGTCCTGGCCGCGGGCGTGCTCCGCGCCGAGTTCCAACTGAAAGAGGAAATCGGTCACAAAGGTGTTGAAGTCCAGCAGGGAATAGGGCGTCCCTATCAAGAAGGCTGCCAGGGATACTACCCCGCAGGCAAGCAGAGGAAGTTGTTGGCGCAAGACACTACCATCCCTCTTCTGTCTAGGCCGGGCAAAGTGAGCGACGAGGATAGGAAGGACGAAGAGGCTGGAGGTGTATTTGGTGGAGGTGGCCAGGCCGCCAAACAGGGCTGCCAGGAGGTAGTCGGACCAGCGTCCCCGAGTGTAGATGCGAGCGGAGAAGAGGAAGCTGGCGGTCAACAGGAAGGTGGCGAGCACGTCGTTGGTGGCGTAGTGGGAGTTTCGGACGTGCAGAAAGGAGACCCCGAGAAGCAGCGCACTGATGAGTGCTGCCTTGCGCCCTAGGATCTCCTTGCCGGCGAAGTAGAGGACAACCACCGTCAAGGTCCCGGCTACAGCGCCTACCCATCGCCCGAGGAGAAGCATCAGGAAGTCGCCCCGCGGGTCCTGCACCGGCAGGTTGAAGAGACTGACGATCGCATGGAAAGTTGGGATGTGCTGAGCGGCTACCAGTTGAACCTCACAGATCGTGTAGATCATGACAGTGGGGTTCTTGAAGAAGTGGGGGTTCATGTCGTGGGTCACCAGCATGCGGAGCGCTCGCCCCGAGTACTCGTCGGGATGGAACATACCGGGCAGACCCCAGTCCAGACCCCATACCCGCAGCAGGAGGGAACCAGCCGCGATGAGGCCCAGGACCAGGGCGCCGACCAGCGCCGACCGGCTCCGAAGGGCAAGCCGGAGGATCTGAGCCGATGCGGGAGCGGCAATCAGGTATCCCTTGGTGAGCGGCTGGGAGATCAGCGGGCCGTAGGGCGAAGTCAGGTAGAGGTTGTTCCCGACGTCGCTCTGGTAAAGGGCGGCGACCAATCCGAGGCACAGCAGTAGCGGCGTGTGACACAGGGCGGACCAGTACAAGGCCCGCTCGGCCGAGAAACCGGAGCGCCGTCTCAGCACGACCGCATACCAGAGTGCCCAGCCCGCGAGAAGAACCCAACCACCGGCCAGCATGAGGAGCCACTCCCCGCTGACGGAGAGGGGAGTGCTTCTGCCGAGGTAGGAGAGGGGGAACGTAAGGGCGCCGGCCAGGGACGAGAGAGCGATAACTGATCCCGACACAACCATGCCGGGTCGAAAGACGCGAGATGGAGTTCCAACGGTCTCGATTCTGGAAGCAGCAGAGAACGGGGTCAACTTATCCTCAGCCGGGAGAAGATCGGGCGATGGGCGCATTCTACCCAAGGGGAGATTCCGCCGGCAAGTCTGGGTCGTTGCTCCACCTTTGGGGCGATGTTACAATCGGGCGGCCAACGATCCTGTTGCATACTCGGGTTGTGACGTGTTTCATCCTTTCCCCATCTCGGAGCATTCCTCAGGGCCCGGCGATCCTCTGGCCGGGCGAGCAAGCACCTCGACTTGGATGCGGGGTTGGTTGCCCGATCTCCTGGCGCTGTCGCTGCTCCTGACCCTCGCTTTGGCGCTGCTTGCCCGCCAGATCATCTTTGGCGGTACCTTCTACAACGACGACGTAATCCTGCAGAGCATTCCCGTCTATTCCTGGTATGCGGAGGGCCTGAAGCACGGTTGGATACCTATCTGGTCCCCGAGCATTTTGGGCGGTTTCCCTTTGGCCTTCGGGCAATACGGCTTCTTTTATCCCCCGGACATGCTTCTCTACTGGCTGCTCGACGCGGCACGAGCTTTCCACCTGTCTCTGGCTCTGCACCTGGCCCTGGCGGGGGGCAGCGCCTACTGGTACTGCCGGATTCTGGGTTTGCGTCGTCTACCATCGCTGTTTGCCGCCGTGGTCTTCCAGATGGGCAACGAGGTCTTGGCCTGGCCCGCCAACGGGTTCATCACCAAGACGCTGTTTGCCCTTCCGGCGCTGCTGGCGACCGTCGAGCTGATGTTCGGGAGCAGCGCTCGTTACTGGCTGCTCGTCCCGTGGATCGTGGGGGCGGCGCTCCTGGGTGGTTACGCCCAGATCGTCCTCTTCGCCCTCGTGGTCGCTGCTGCGTACGCCGTTGCCGCGGCGGTGGGGAGATGGCCTGCGCTGGGCACGCGAAGAGTGGTCTATCTCTTGACGTTGCTTGCCCTTGGCGTGGCCCTAGGCTTCGGTTTGGCGGCCGTCCGGGTGATGCCCACACTGGTGGTGACGGCGATGTCGACTCGCGCAGAGGGCATCGGGTTGGATCGCTCGGCGGTCGACTCCATCGCGCCCTGGGCGCTGGTGGCGGGATATCTCTTCCCGGCCGTATTCGAGATCCCAGGCACCTTTGCCGCGCGACCTGATTACCTTGGTGTCCCAGCCCTGTTGCTGGCCGCTCTAGCGTTGATCCAGCCACGGAAGCTTGGCAGCCCCGGTCTGTTTCACGCGGGTGTTGCCGGCGTGGCCACCGTTCTCTCCCTCGGCACGTTCACGCCAGCCTACGCCTTGTTGCTCCGGCTCCCCTTCTTCTCGTATTTCCGGGGACCTAACCGCTTCTCGCTGGTCGTTGCCCTGGCGGTGGCAGTTCTATCTGCCCACGCTTTGGATCGATCCGTAGTCTCTGGTTTGCTCAAGCAAAGAAAGCTGTACTGGTGGATAGTGGTGGCCGGGGGCATCGCCGCCGGCGTGGGATTGGCCGCCACCATCGCGAGCGTCCTTCTCGAGTTCGGCAAGGATACTGTTTCCGATGCCTTGAGGAGCGCGGTTACAGGAATGGGGTGGGATGCCTTGAATGTGCTCCGCCCGAGGGTGGGAATCGCGCTGCTTGGGCTATTCGGTGCTCCCCTGTTGGTTGCTGCCTGTGCCCACCGGTGGATCTCCCACAAGATGCTGGAATGGTCAGTCCTGCTTCTCAGCGCCGGAACCCTTTTCCTGTTCGGATGGCTCGAAAACCCATGGCTTCCGCCGGCTGCCCTCTACGAAACCCCAGCGCTCGTGCAACTGCTGAAGGATGATCACGATCGCTTTCGGGCCTTCTCCTACGCTCCCGCCATCAGCGTCTACAACGTCGGCCTGTATTACACGGATAGGGTCGGGCGCCCGCCTTCGCCGGAGTTCGACGAGCGCTATCTCCACCAGTTCATACCGCCGAACTTGGGAATGCTGTTCGGCGCGGTGACCGCCAACGGCTATGAGATCCTCCAGAGCCGGCGGCAGTCGCTGGTGGGCTTCTACATGGGCAGCGACAGGGTGGACGAAACCCGCTACTCCGATGGCGATTGGGTCGATTGGAATCTGCACAATGCCAGCTTGTACGATCGGTTGAACCTGCTCGCCGCGCTGAACGTAAAGTACATAATGCACGCCTTCCCTTTGCAGGATTCGCGGCTGGAGCCGGTGGGGGAGGTTTCCGAGCAGATCTACCCCCAGCTTCCGGCGGTGGCCAAAGTGTACCTCTACCGGCTCAAGACGGCGCTGCCGCGGGCCTTCATGGTGCCCCGGACGATCGTGAATCCACGGGAAAAGGCGGTGCTGGACACCCTGCTGGCGGGTTCTGTGGATCTCCGGCAGACCGCGATCCTGGAGCGCGAGCCGCCGGCGCTCGGCGCCCCCCCACTGACGGTGGCGGGATCCACGGTGGAGATCGCCGACTACCAGGATGACCGAGTGACCCTCCACGCCCGCACCGATGGAAGTGGTTTTCTGGTGCTGATGGATTTCATGCTGCCCGGCTGGACTGCTACGGTGGACGGTCGGGAGGAGCCAATCCTTGCCGCCGACTTCGCCGGTCGGGCCGTTCCCC
>JAJZQR010000183.1 GCA_021806765.1 Chloroflexota bacterium
CCCCACCGAGGCAGACGGAGAGTAGCGTGGGCATGAAGCCTGGGCCGGCATACTGGTCCGTAACGGTGGTGGGGAGGGAATGCGACATCACGCCCATCCCGATCGCCAGAAGCAGCAAGAACGCCCCGCTGATGGTGTTGGCAAGTCTCTCTGTCATACCCCCTCCAGGGAATAGCCGGGGGAGGAATCGGCTCCTCCCCCGGCAAAGCCTCGGACCCTCAGCCACTACTTCTTCTTAGTGAGACCCAGTTCGTTGAAGACCGGAACGAAGCTCGCATACTCGTCTTCGACCGCCTTCTTGAAGGCATCACCGGAGACGAAGGCATTCATCTGCTGGAACTTGTCCAGGTACTGCTCCTTCCACTCCTTGCTGTCGGAGACCTTCTTGAAGGCGTTGATCAGCCAGTCGACGTGCTCCTTCTTCATGCCGGTAGGTCCGGCAACGCCACGCCACTGGGCGATGCTCAGGTTGACTCCAGCTTCTTTCCAGGTGGGAACGTCCTTGAACACCGGATCGTTGAATTGGACCCGCTCGGGAGCGGAATAGCCCAGCGCCCTCACCTTGCCGGCCCGTATCTGCTCGTAGGCCTCGGATGGATTGGCCAGCGCCGCATCCACCTGACCACCCAGGATGTTGGTCATCACCTGGCCACCGCTCTCGAAGGAGACGTAGGTGTAATCGCCACCACCATTCTTGGTGAATAGCGCCAGCTGGATCTGGTCGGTGTTGCCGACGCCCGTTCCAGCGACCTTCAGCTTCTTCGGATTCGCCTTGCCCTGGGCGATCATGTCCTTCAGATCCTTGATCGGCGATTCGGTCCTCACTATGAACATGTTGTAGTCGGAGACCATCTTCGCGATGAAGGTGAAGTCGTTGTACTTCCAGGGTGCGTTGCCCATCAGGTCCCCGTAAGCGCTGCTGTCATCACTCCACAAGATGGTGTAGCCGTCGGCGGGCTTCTCCTTGCCGTAGGACTTGCCCACGATGCCGCCGCCGCCCGCCTTGTTCTCGATCGCGAAGTTCTGAGGGATCACCTTCAGATCCATGGCAATCTTGTCGAAGTTGCGGGCGATTATGTCCGTGCCGCCACCGGGAGCGTACGGAACAACCATTAGGATCGGCTTAGAGGGGTACTTCTCCCCGCCCTGGCAGCCGCTCACCAGCAGACCGCCGGCGATCAAGGACGCCGCCAACAGAGTCGCCACACCCACAGAGCCCCAACGGCCCCGCGCGGATCGAAGGATCGGCAGCATAGTTACCCTACTCCTTTTCTGGAAGATCTGACGCCGGAGTTGAACCCTCTGTTTGGTTATCGCCCCTGGGTCGGCTCGTCGGCTAGAACCTTCACCTCCCTTCTACTCCAGGTAGTCTGTGGCTCGAAGATGGCGTCGGGACTGTCAGCGGGGCTAGAGCGCTACTCGGAGATTGGCAAATTGGAACAACGAGATGTTTCGTGCATACAAACAGTTCGGGGCCCACCACATCCCCGGCAACCACCTCGATGTGGCAGGCCCCAATTAGCACTACATTATCATACGTCACGGGCCAGCTTTCGCCTTTCACCTGTGATCAATATGTTCGTAATTCCATACTGCCGTGGCGGTCCAACGGGTGGCGAGGCTACTATGCTTCTGCTGTGTCGCAGGAGGCAGAGAGGGGGTTTCGATGACCAACACCCTGCATCGCATGGGGAGTCCCGAGTCCCTGGCCAGGGACTTTGTCATGCTGGCCATGGCAACCCAGGGGTTCAATGAGAAAGGCGCCGCCGCCAAGCTTCGCCGGATGGGGGAGATAGCTGCCTCTCACCATCCCGCTAACCTGGGGGACGAAGGTCACGGTGGCATCTTCACCGGCGTGCCCGTGCGTGAGATCCTGGAGGGCATGCGAGACGGCAGCTACCTGGGTGCGGTCTTCGTGGAGGCCGACCAACTGGTAGAGACCCTCAGGGCATTCAAAGCCGCCAACATGGGGATGTCAGTGGTGGTCAGCGCCCCCTTCCAACAGGTTTTCGACGCCGCCGAGGATTCGGGTCTCAAGGCCCACACTGTCCATATGTCGCTGGGTCTCTTTGGGAAGAAGGAGCTGCTACCCCCCGAGTGGGTGCTGGAGATAACCACCATGTGCGGCCACGGCATGGTGTGCCCGAAGCTAGTGCAGAAGCTGGCCGGAAGGGTGGAGGCGGGGCAGATCACGGCCCAGCAGGCAGGACAGAAGCTGGCCTCCACCTGCAGCTGCGGCATCTTCAATCCGGTCCGGGCTGCCAAGATCCTCGATTCTGTGAACCTTGCAGAAGGAGGGAGCGGCCGATGAGAGTCGACGAGCAGCTGTGCACGGGCTGCGGGGAATGCCTGGACTACTGCTCCATGGACGCCCTCCAGATGGCCGACGGGATCGCCGCCGTCAACCTGGAGCTTTGTGTCGAGTGCTCCGTCTGCCGCCGCTCGGGCATCTGCCCCACCGACGCCTTCGTTGAGGAGGAGCTGGCCTGGCCCCGATCGCTGCGCAGCATCTTCAGCAATCCGCTGACCTGCTTCGCGGAGACAGGGGTCACCGGACGGGGCACCGAGGAAATGAAGACCAACGAGGTCACAGGGCGGTTCGGCAAGGACGAAGCGGGGGTCGCCATCGACATCGGCCGGCCCAATGCGGGAACCAGCCTCGCCGACGTCGAGAAGCTGGCTATGGCGGTGGCGAAGGTGGGGGTGGAGTTCGAGCCCCTCTCCCCCATCACCATGTTGATGGTCAATGCGGCCACGGGGCAGTTGCGGGAGGAGATCAGGGGCGAGCGGGTGCTCTCGGCCGTGATCGAGCTGAAGACCAGGCCGGAGAAGCTTCCCCAACTGGTGGGCGCGCTGCGGGAGGTGGAGGGCCAGGTGTGCACTGTCTTCACCGTCGGGGTGATCTCACGGGTGGGGGAAGATGGCCGCTCCATCCTGCTGCGACCGCTACTGGAAGAGACGGGCATCGCTGTACGGTCCAACGGCAAGGTCAACCTGGGGTTGGGCCGGCCGAGGGCAGAGTAGGTGGGACAGGCGCGGACCGGCCAGAGGACAGGTCCACGGGGTGAGGGTGGAAGTTGCTCCCCTCCCTCACCCCGCTGAACCTCTAGCTTTTCGCGGCCATAGCCGCCACCAACTCGGCGGCCCGAGCCACGTTGAAGACCCCGCAGGTGCACTGGTGACCCAGCTTCAACCCGGCCTCCTCAGCCGTGATCTTGCCCGCCTTCACCTGCTCGGCCATGTGGCGCACCAGAGTGCCCGGAACCTGGGCGTGACCGCACATGGTCATCACCTCCAGATCCTCCATGGGAGCCATCTTCTCGGTGCGACCCCAGGTCCCCAGGGAGTACTCGATCGTGTGCGGGGTCTCGATACCCGCCTTGTCGCAGCACTCCTTCACCCTGTCGAACAGGCCGCTGACCACCACCGAGCGGTCGAAACCTGCGTCGATGAGATCCTTGATGACAGCTGCCACCGTGTCGGCATCCCGGAAGACGGCGTGCCCGATGGTCTTGTCGTTGGAGTCCTCGAGCATCGACTTCACGCCCACGGTCAACTGATTGCCCCTGGCCGCATCCCCCAGGAAGGTGGGATTGTACTTCGTGACGATCTCGTAGAACTTCTTCATCCTCTCGCCGGTGCCGGGGACGTTGACCCCCTTGGAAGCCATAGTGGTGAAGATGTAGTCCCTGGACAGGCTCTCGATGGTGCCCCTTCGATGGTGAGTGTGAGTCATCTGCGTCCTCCTCTACCGGCCCTGAAGGTGGGTGACTATGCCAATGTTGGTCTTGCCGTTAGGCAGCAGCGAGAAGCCGGCATCCTCGACCACCTTCTTGATGGGCACGGAGCCGTCCGGCTGGTGGCGAACCGCCAGGTCGATGCTGAAGACGGTGTCGACCTTGGGAGCCACCTCCCTCAGGGTGGTCAGCACATCCACCACCTTCGACTCGGGCACGATGAACTCGATGATGGCCGAGAGCACCTTCTCCTGCAGCACGTCGTCCTGCATCTTGCCGCTGTTCACGTCCGTCATCAGGAAGGTGACAGGGTTCGCCGGCTCGTGCTCGACCCCGATCTTGGAGAGGGCCATGGCAACCTTCTCCACTTCCGAGAGCCTCGTCCCAACGCTGGGGCGACCCAACTCGATGGCCATCCCCGCGAAGCCGGGCTTGACTCGATCGGTAACGTCGTTGGTCTTGATCTCTTCGGTGCCTCGGCCCGGGATACCAGTCTTTGGATGTACGCCGAGGGGATCGCTGAACTGGGCACGCAGCACCCTGGGCCACTCCGTGGGCTGCTGGTAGAAGGCATCGGTTGGGCATACCCCTGCCCGAAGGCAAGCGCCGCACTCGACGCACTCGTCCAGATCGACGCGGGAGACGCCATCGTCATCCAGGGAAATCGCGCCTACTGTGCAGTAGGGCACGCACTCCCCGCACCCGCTGCAGGCCTGTTCGTCAATCAGCATCGCGCCACTCCTCCGTTTGTCCATGTCTCGGCAAACCATCGCCCGCCAACCCACCCATGGTCGCAAAGCGGCACCCAGGCCGATGTACACGAGGGGACGGTTAGCGGTGACCCATTCTAATGGACCCTCCAGCACCTCCGCAATCTCCGGACACGACTAATACTTTCGTAATGGCGCCAATCCTTCCGCCCGTTCAGGATCCTGGCGACGTCCTCCCATCCCCGCGCCCCTTTCCAGCAGCCCGAGTCACCCTGAGGTTTGACATTAACAGCTTTGTTGACTAGACTTCAGCCGTCACTGGCGCTTCCGCTGGCATCATGTCCATGTCACCTGCACTCCTGGCAGTTTTCCACACCTGCCTTCCGCATCACCAACGGAGGTCTCATGCTGTACCGTCCGCGGGAGATCGCAGCGGAACTGGGCATCGCTCCCTCCACGCTCCGGCTGTGGAGCGTTCACTTCGCCAGCGAACTCAGCGACTCAGCGCGAAAGGCCTCGGCCGAGGCCCCTTGGGCCCGACGGCGCTACACCGACGAGGACCTGGAGATCCTCCTGCAGGCGAAGTCGCTCCTGGACCAGGGGCTGACCTATCAGGAGACAAAGCGCCGGCTGCGCCCCTCCCCCTCGCTACCGGCTGTGCAACCACAAGATGAGGTTTCCAGGAAGGAGGGGGTTCTTCCCCAGGAGACGCGGGACTCGCTGGCTTCCCTGCAGGAGGCCCTCAAAGCCAGAGACAAGACGATCACCACCCTTCGCGAGTCTCTGGGCTTCCTGGATGCCTATCTTCAGGCCGTGCGGCAAGAGCGGGACGAGGCTCGGGAACGGGCTCGTCTCATGGAAAAGCAGCTGAGAGAGCTTCAGGCGGACGGCGAGGATTCGCCGGCGCTTCAGAGGACCGGCTCCTGGTGGAGACAGGTGATGAGGGACCTGTGAGATCCCTGCGCCGGCAACTTCCGCTGGAGCGCGACCCGGCTCTGCCGCCCGGGGCCGGCAAGGCTGCCGGCCCGACGGCAAGCGACCCGACCTCGACCAGACTTAGCAGGGGAGATGATTGGCAGCTCGCAGGTAATCTTGCTCGTTGCCTTCGATCATCAGTTTGTGCACCACCACCGCCTCCCGCTCTGGAATTGGGGTGGTCGAGTAAACGCACAGCCTCGCGACACACTGGCCGCTCTCCAGCACCGTCACCGTTCCAGGCCCCGAGGGGATCCGGTACACCCGCTGAGGGTAGCTGGGGCTGGCAATGTCCAGGTAGCCGTCGTGCTTGAGCTTATCGTACTCGGCGTCTGTCAACACCGATCGGATGACCTGCTCAGCCCTCTCCTCTGCCTCCCGCCAGGACTTGCTGATCCAGGGCATGGCGCTGTAGGCAATCATCGCCAACAACACGAGTGCCGGTAGGAGCAGCAAGAACAGAACTACCGCGTCCATGAGCGTTGGCAATCTACACTCCCCGCGCCGCGCAACTTCGACGACGGCGCTTTCCAGTCATCTTCGATTCTGTGATCGAAGGGGATCGGGGGATGCAAACCCCGTGCCGTAGCGAAGGGCCTCTACCTTCTCCATCACCTCAGACACCGGTATCATCGCCGTGCAGCAGGTCCCGGGAAGAGTGGCGCAACGCGGCTCCCGGTTCTTGAAGGCCAGCCAGCACCGCCGGCAGGAGTCGGGCTTGGGGAGACGCGCCACCAACGGATGGCCCCGTCGTCGATCGTAGGGTCCTATTAGGTCGGGGTTGCTGGCACCGAATAGACCAACCCAGGGCATCCCCAGAGCGGCCGCCATGTGCAGGGGACCGGTGTCGATGCCAACGACCACGGCGCTCCGAGCCAGCAACGCCGTGACCTGGCGGAGGCACAACCCCGGCCAGAGCGGTTTCGGCTCACACGCCTCGTACACCCGGCGGCCGTGGGAGTGATCCCTGGGAGCTATCAGCAAGGTGTCGTAGCCGAGACCGACGAGCCTTTCGTTCAGTTCGGCCCACTTGGGCACTGCCCACCATTTCAGAGGGTTCAGGGCCGACACCACCAGGGAGGCCAGGGGACGCCCCCGCCGAAGTCTCCGTTGCAGATAATGGTGAGCCCAGGCGGCCGCTTCCGGGAAGACCGCCAACCTCGGGAACCGGTCCCCCTCGAGGATCCGACCAGCCAGCTCCCCCTCCAGGTGGTCGGCCAGCAGGTCCACCGTGTGGCGAACGTCCGCCCGAGGCGGCCATTGGGGCGTCCACCACTCCTCGAAGGGTGTCTGGCTCTCCCATACCCAGAACAGATTGACCACCCGATCGAAGGGACCCAGATCCAGCGCCATGGCCGGCTCCGCGACCCAGGCGATAACTCGTCGAGGGATCAGCCGGTCCAGCGGGCGCAAGCGGGAGGGAGTCTCCGTGACGAAGTAGGAGGGACTCACCAACTCGCACTGGTCGGGTTGCAGCAGATCGGCAGCATACTCGCGGGCCACCATGGTGACCCGCCACTCGGGCCGGTGGGCGTGCACGGCGCGCAGCAACGGCTCCATCATCACCACGTCGCCCACCCCCGGGGCAAAAGGGATCAATAGAAGGCGATGCTCCCCGCGTCTACCGGATTTCAATGGGCGGTCCCCCGACGGCGTCAAATCGACTGGGAGGCCACCTAGGCAATCGACGTGCCCACGCCCCCTGTTACCCTGCTGGCATGTTTGTTGCCCCCGCCTTGGCAAACATTCACTGCGAACAGAGGAGAGTTTTCCCGTGTTTCGTCGGCCGCGAACCGCCCGGGAGAAGCAGAAATGGAGACTGATCCTGGTGTCCCATACCCACTGGGATCGAGAGTGGTACCTACCCTTCCAGCGCTTCCGAGCCCTCCTGGTGGAGGCAGTGGACAGCCTCCTGGAGATCATGGACTCCCGCCCGGAGTTTCGCCACTTCACCCTGGACGGCCAGACCATCGTTCTGGAGGACTACCTGGAGGTGCGTCCTGAGCGAGAGCAGCGGTTGCGGGACTTGATAGCCCAGGGGCGGATCCTGATAGGCCCGTGGTACGTCATGCCGGACGAGTTCCTGGTCAGCGCCGAGTCTCTGGTACGCAACCTTCTGGAAGGTCGCAGGGCGGGCTCCCAGTTCGGCCCCATCATGCAGGTTGGCTACATCCCGGACCCTTTCGGCCACATAGCCCAGATGCCTCAGATCCTGCGGGGCTTCGGCATCGATTCGGCCGTTCTCTGGCGAGGCATCGGCAGCGAGCTTCGACACAACGAGGCCCTGTGGGAGGGTCCCGATGGGAGTCAGGTGCTGCTGGAGCACATGCCCCGGGGCTACGCCAACGCCGCCGTCCTCCCCACGGCACCGAATGCCCTGATGGAGCGACTGGCCCACATCAGGGCCGAGTTGGAGCCGGGGGCCACCACTCCATATCTACTGCTGATGAACGGGGACGACCACATGTTCCCCCAGCCGGAGGTGCCCGCCATCCTGGAAGAGGCCAATCACCGGCTCCGCGACGCGGAGTTGATCGATGGCACCCTTCCCATGGTCCTTCAGGGGATCCGCGAGGCGGCCGAGATCAGCGGCGTGGAGTGGGAGACGCTGCGGGGGGAGCTTCGCTCCTCGGAGCGGGCCCACATCCTGGCTGGAGTCCTCTCTTCCCACATGGACCTCAAGCAGCGCAACTTCCGCTGCCAGCGTCTGCTGGAACGGTGGGCAGAACCCTTCACCAGCTTTGCGGCCCTGCTTCCCTTCGCACCCTCCTTGCCCAGGCCACCAGAGACGAACCGGATGGAGCGGGATATACCCGGCCTTCTGAGGCTCGCCTGGCGCTACCTGCTGAAGAACCAGCCTCACGACTCCATCTGCGGCTGCAGTATCGATCAGGTTCACCAGGAGATGCAGACCCGCTACGACTGGTGCGAGCAGGTGGCGGAGCCCCTGGTCGACCGTGCCCTCGAGTTGCTAGCCGGCTCCACAGATACCCGGTCGTTGCCGCAGAGCGAAAAGGCACAAGGAGCCCTGGCCGTGTTCAACTCAGAGTCGGGGCCCCGAACTGACTTTGTGGAGGCCACCGCGCAGCTACCGGCAGAAGCCGAGGAAACGGTGCTGGTGGATCCCGACGGCCGGCCGATCCCCTTCCAGCTGTTGAGGACCCATGTGACGGAATTGGCCCGCGGGAGTCTGAGCCGTCCAGAGCTACAGGGTTACCTGCGGTTGGCAGGGCCGGGCAGAGACTGGCCTCGCTGGAAGCTGCGAATCCTGGAGAAGGTGGCGCGGGCCGCGCTGCGGGGAAGGATGCCGAACCTGGTGGTCTCCACCATGGATGTGGTGCCCGGTACCTCCCCCTCTACGGTCACGGTGGAGATAGAAGTGACTGCCGGAAGGCAACACGACTACGACGCTGTGGCTGCCGGATTGCAGCAACTTTCCAGCCTGGTGGACCGGGGCGATGCCCGATTCTTCCGCTTTCGAGTGCATCGGCGAGATCAGGTGGAGATCGGATTCGTCGCGTCCGCCGTTCCAGCCCACGGTTTCAAGCTCTACGGCTTCGAAAGCCTTCACGCCCCGGCACCACCGCTTACTCACGACCACGAGGAGGCCACTCTGGAGAACGACTTCCTATCCCTGCAGGTTAGTCGGGAGGATGGCTCTGTCCGCCTGCTCGACAGGGAGACCGGAGCGATCTATTGGGGCATAAACAGCTTCGTAGACGGCGGAGACGCCGGCGACGAATACACGTACTCCCCGCCCAGCCAGGATCTGGTGATCCAGGCCCCCGAGGAACCTCCCAGGGTCATCCTGGAGGAGACGGGGCCCGCCCGCCAACGGGTAAGGGTGGAATTGGCCCTCCGGCTGCCCGTGGGCCTGACCGAGGACCGCCAGGCCAGGTCGGCAGAGCTAGTCTCCTGTCCCATCACCACATGGCTCTCCCTCTATCCGGGAGTCCCCAGGGTAGACATCCGCACTCAGTTCACCAACCTGGCCGGAGACCACCGGCTGAGGGTCCACTTCCCCACCCATCTGCAGGCGGGCTTCTCCCACGCTGACGGTCACTTTGCCGTGATCCGCAGGCCGATCGAGTCCCCTGGTCCCACCCCGAGCTGGGTGGAGCATCCCGTCACCAGCCAGCCCCAACTGGCCTTCGTCGATGTGAACGACGGTGAGTCCGGCCTGCTGGTCGCCAACCGGGGGTTGCCCGAGTACGACGTCGCTATGCTGGAGGGGGGGCCGTGCGTCGCCCTTACCCTTCTGCGATGCGTGGGTTGGCTCTCCCGCGATGACCTGACCACCCGCCAGGGAGCCGCTGGACCTTCCATCCCCACCCCCGGCGCTCAGATGCCCGGCACTCACACCTTTGAGTACTCGGTCATCCCCCACGCAGGGGGATGGGAGCAGGCCCTCTGCCAGGCCCGCTGGTTCGCCACGCCCCTTCGGGCTCAATGGACCGGCATCCATCCAGGTGCCTCAGGAACCGAGGCCAGCTTCCTGACCATCTCCCCCTCCAGCCTGCTGCTATCGGCCATGAAGCGAGCGGAGGGCGGCGGCAAAGACCTGATAGTGAGGTTTTATAACGCCACCAACAAGGCGACAGAGGCAGTTCTCCACTGCATATTCCCTTTGGAGGCGGCGGAACTCACCAGCCTTGCCGAGGAGCCGGGGGAGGATGTCCCGGTAATCGATGGCCATACCCTGCGGTTCCAGGTCGGCCCCAACCAGATAGTGACGCTGAGACTGAGTCCGTCCAGGTGAGGGGACAGGTCTCCCCTCCCGCGCCCCCTCATCTCTTCTTCGCGAGGGGCACCCATATTGCGTTAAGTGGCGTTGTTGGTGAAGAGCGCTGATCCCTCAACCAGCCGCTTGGACGGTGGACGACGACGGTGTTGTTTCGATTACGGGAGCTACTTGCAGCCTGGATCGCCCTGCTAGCGGCCGTGCGGCTCCGAACAGTCCGAATCCC
>JAJZQR010000184.1 GCA_021806765.1 Chloroflexota bacterium
CTGCAGTCGGCGATCCAGTCGCCCTTGCGGCACCCGGCCCTCAGCCGCCACCTGCGGGCGCCCCAGCCCCGGGGGATCCTGCTGGTGGGTCCTCCGGGCACCGGCAAGACCCTGGTGGCCAACGCCCTGGCCGGCGAGGCCGACGTCCCCTTCATCACCGTGGACCGGACACTGCTCCTCTCCAAGTGGCTGGGGGAGTCGGAGAAGGCTCTTCGGGAGGTGTTCCGCAAGGCGAAGCAGAACTCCCCCTGCCTGCTGTTCTTCGACGACCTGGACGCCCTGGCCCCGGTCCGGGGGACGGCGGGGGTGGACCAGGCCTCCGAGAGGCTGGTGAGCCAGCTGCTGAACGAGCTGGACGCCCTGGACGGCGACCTGGGGGTGGTGGTGCTGGCAGCCACCAACCGGGCAGACCTGGTGGACCCGGCCCTACTGCGCCCGGGGCGGTTCGACCTGCGACTGGAGTTCCCCCTGCCCGACCTGGAGAGCCGGCTGGACATCCTTCGTGTCCACACCGAGGGACGTCCCCTGGCTCCCGAGGTGGATCTGGCCAGCCTGGCGCGGCAGGCCGAGGGGATGGCCGGCTCCCACCTGGAGGCTCTCTGCCGTCGGGCGGCCTCCCTGGCCATGGGGGAGTTCCTGGAGGAGCACGGCTCGGCAGCCGACCGGCTGTACCAGCAGTGCACCATCGGTTCGGATCACTTCCGGCGCGCGCTGGAGGAGGTAAGAGCTCGATAGCCTAGATCCCTCTGTACGCATCGCGGCGATGCCTGACGCGGACCACGGTCACCCGTCGGGCATCGTCGTCGATCTCCAGAACGATGCGATAGTCCCCTACCCGAATCCGGTGGCCCCCCTCTGCCTCCAGCTTGCGGATCCCCGCAGGCCGGGGGTTTTCCCGCAGGCCGCCAATAGTGTCCAGGACGCGACGGGCCACAGACGGAGGAAGGGAGGAAATGTCCTTCTCGGCGCGGGCCCTAAGCTCGACGCCGTACATCACGCTGCCGCTCGGCTTCCAACTCCCGAACGAACTCCTCCAGGGGCCGAGCAGGCTCGCGCTCGAGTCTCGCCTTCAGGACGTCCAGGCTGTCCTCCAGGTCCTCCAGCCGGTCCATCAGGGCCTCGTACTCCTCGATCCCGAGGAGTACGGCCTTCACCTTGCTGCGGGATGCTATGTAGTAGGGCTCCCGAGTCTCGCTCACCTCCTCGATCAGATTCGCCAGCTTCGGCCTGGCTTCGCTGATCGGGATGACCTTAACCTTCGCCATAGTACGCCTCCTTGTAACGTTGATCGTACTATCGTCGGTAACATCCGTCAATCATCGCCGAGCGGAATGGGCTAAATCGACCCTCGCTGGCCACCTATCCCGGATTACTCATCGGCTTGTAGCCGCACCCTTCACGGGTGCGCGTAGCCATGTTCGGCAGAGCGCAGGCTCACCACGTGGACCGCGCAGGCGTAAAGCCTGCGGCTACAGGCTCTCTCTCTTGCCCCCGGCTGCCATGGACAATCCAGGCTAAGACACAAAAAAGCCGCCACCGGATCCGGTGGCGGCCCCTGCAGGATCGTATGGCTCTACCTCTTCGCGTCCAACGAGGCCAGGTAGGCGCCCAACCGCCGGATCCCCTCCCCGATCCGCTCCAGGGAGGTGGCGTAGGAGAAGCGCAGGTACCCCTCGGCGTTGCTTCCGAAGTCGATCCCCGGCGCCACGGCCACTTTGGCGTTGCGGAGCAACTCGAAGGCGAAGGCCAGGGAATCCGAGGTGTACTTCCTGGCGTTGACCAGCATATAGAAGGCGCCGGTCGGCGGATGAGGGATCTGGAAGCCCAGCCCTCGCAATCCCTCCAACAGGTAGAGCCGCCGCTCCGCGTAGGTCTGCTTCATCCGCTCCACGTCGGCCGCCGACTCCTTCAGCGCTGCCACACCCGCCCACTGGACGAAGGCGTTGGCGGAGATGAAGAAGTTCTGCTGGATCTTCTGCATCGACCGAATGATCTCCTTCGGGGCGATGATGTACCCCAGCCGCCAGCCGGTCATGGCGTAGAGCTTCGAGAAACCGTTCAACACGCAGGCCTGGTCGGTAAACTCCAGGATGGAGTGCTCCTTACCCTCGTACACCAGGCCATGGTAGATCTCGTCGGACACCACCATGGGGCCCAACTGAGCGATCTGGGCCATCCGCTCGGCATCCAGGACTATCCCGGTGGGGTTGGAGGGGGAGTTGATCATGATCGCCCTGGTCCGAGAGCCGATCTTCTCTCGAAGGGCCTCCGCCCGAAGCTGGTAACCCTCCGACTCCAGGGCGTCCACGTACACGGGGACGCCATCGGCGAAGGTGATGTAGTTGGGGTAGCAGGCGTAGTAGGGGTTGGAGAGGATCACCTCGTCGCCGCCTTCCAGCAGCACGGAGTAGAGCATGAAGAGGGCGGGAGAGGTACCGGCGGTGACCATCACCTGGTCGGGGTCCACCTGAACCCCGTACCGCTGGTAGTAATACTCACAGATGGCCTCTCTCAGGGGCAGTATCCCCAGGCTGTTGGTGTAGTGGGTCTTCCCCTCGCGCATCGCCCTCTCGGCAGCCTCGCGGATGCAGAGCGGGGTGTCGAAGTCCGGCTCTCCCACCTCCATGTGGACGACGTCGGCGCCCGCCTTCTGAAGCCGCTCTGCCTCCTCCAGGACCTCCATAACCAGGAAGGGGGAGACATCGGACCGCCTGTGGTTCGTCATAGGAACATGAGCCCTCCTTGGCGAGGTGGATCCCCTCTCCCTTTGGGAGAGGGTCAGGGTGAGGGCTGAGCCAACAGGAGAAACGCCAGGGAAGAAGAAAGAAGACCCTCACCCGCCAGTCGTCCTGCTACACGTGCGTGAATCGCGAGCGGAACAGACGGGAAGTAGAGCCAATTATAACACCAGCATCGCGGGCGCGCAGTTCTCAACCGGCACGGGGGGGTGCGGCGCAGGATTCCGGGAGACAAGAGCACAAGGGCTGCAGATGGCTGGATTGGTGTAGGGGCGGGCGTCCCTGCCCGCCCTGGTACCTGGATTGGTGTAGGGGCGGGCGTCCCTGCCCGCCCTGGTACCTCGTACGATGGGGATATCCGACGAGCTATCTGGCCGGCAGAGACGCCGGCCACTACAGGAGTCTCTGCCATGGATGCAGGTTGCCTGGAGTGTTGCGCCACACCCCCGGCACGGTCGTCCGCCGAAACAGCCCTCACCCCGACCCTCTCCCAGGGGGAGAGGGAGATTAGGCTACCTTCGTCCGTTCGATTACCTCTCGGTACAGATCCAGGTGGCGCATCGCCGTCTGCTCCACCGAAACCTGCTCGGCGTAGCGACGGGCACTGTCGCTCAGCTCGCGCCGCAGAGCGTCGTCGCGCAGCAGCTTCACCACGGCATCCCGGAAGCCGGCGGCATCCTCGGGATCCACCATAATCCCAGCCTGGCTGGATTCGACGTAGCTGCGAAGCCCCCCGACCGCGCTGGCCACTACGGGGGTCCCCACCGCACTGGCGGCCATGGAGGGACCGGAGGCAGCGGCCGACTGATAGGGCAGCACCAGCAGGTCGAAGCTGGCTACCAACTCCAGGAAGCCCTCGTTGTCCAGCAGGACGGGCAGGTAGAGGATGGAATCCTTCCTGGGGCTGGCCGCGATAGCCTCCTGCAGCTGGCGGGCATACTTCTCCCCCTCGACGCTGCCCGGTCGGGGGGCGCAGGCGGCCACCAGCAGGGCGTTAGAGGGAGCCTGATCCGCGATCCCCGCCCAGAGCTTCACGAACCAGTCGTACCGCTTGTACCATTCGGGGTATCCCACCATCCCCACCACCAGCCGGTTCGGGTAGCCGAATCGGGCCTTCGCATTGGGGAAGTGGGCCAGCTTCGGGGCCATGTGGGGGATTACCCTCACCTCCCCCGAGGGCCGCGCGGCGTAGGGAGTGTGGACGATGGTGGCGCCCACCAGACGGCCCACGGCGTCGATGTAGGCGAGCCGGTCGGCCACACCCTCGTTGTCGGAGTGCATGGTCATCACCACCGGCTGCCCACCCACCTTCCATCCGAAGAGCGGGATCGCCAGATCGAAGGCGTCCGCGGCGCCCGAGCCGCGAGGAGCACCATAGCGCCGCCTGGCATACAGGCCGTACTCGAACTGGATGTGGACCACGTCCGGCTCCAGCTCGGCCACCTCCTGCTCCAGAGCCGAGTACCACTCGGGCTGCTCCAGGTCGATGACGGGGTGCACCGTCGGGGCCGGCGTGGCGTCGGTGTGGCAGATCACGTGCACGTCGTGACCCTGGCGGCGCATCTCCTCCACCAGGGGCCGGGTGTAGGTATGGATGCCACAGTGCCTATCCCAACTGGTAACCATAGCTATCTTCACGGCTTTCCCTCCGCCGAGTCAACAGCAGGCACGCCTCTCGTGGGGAGAGGCGTGCCTGCTTGTGGTCAACAGCGCTAAATCTCGCTAGCCACACTATACCGTGCATGAAAGCCGGCCGCAAGGGCAACAGAACAGCGGCAAGACGTAGGGCAGGGCGCTCTGCCCTACGATACCCGATGTCCCCGCCTCAGCCCTCACCCCAACCCTCTCCCAGCCTTACTGCGCCCAGAGGATCAGTCCGGGCTCGTAGGGGCTGCTCAGATCCTCGTGCCTCGGGAGCACCCGAAGAGCGTAGCCGCGGACACCGCTGCTGGAGCAAGGGATCGCCCCGCTGAAGCCGTAGGTGCCGTCGCCGTTTCGCTCCACGCAGATCATCGGGATGGGGGTCCCGCCCCGGATCTCCAGGTTGGCGTCCACCGGCCCATGGTACAGTTCCACCGTCACATCCTCGGGGCGTATCTCGCCGAGTTGCAGATCGGCCCGCACCTCCACCAGAGACCCCACCGAAACCTCGCTGGGCACCTCCGCATCGACTCGAAGGATCTTAACCTCCGACCAACGGCTGCGCATGTCCTTCTTCCAGGTGGCCAGGGCCCTGGCTCGAGCCATGTTCTCGGCCCTCAGGGTCCGGTCCCGCTCTGCCGAAGGGAGATACATCTCCTGCAGGTACTGGGTTACCATCCGATGGGTGTTGAAGCCCGGACAGAGCATCTTCAGGTTGCTCTTCATGCGAGCTATCCAGCCCCGAGGAAGACCATCGAACCCGCGAGAATAGAAGAGAGGAACGATCTCCTTCTCCAGCAGATTGTAGACGGCGTTGGCCTCCACCTCGTCCTGATACTCCTGGTCCTGGTACTGCTCGCCGCGGCCGATGGACCAGCCGAGGCTCGGATCGTAGGCCTCACACCACCAGCCATCCTGGACGCTCAGGTTCAGCCCACCGTTGAAGGCCACCTTCATGCCGCTGGTCCCGCTGGCCTCCAGGGGCCTCCTGGGGGTAGTGAGCCACAGATCCGCCCCCCGTACCAGATAGCGGGCCACCACCATGTCGTAGTCTTCCAGGAAGACGATCTGGCGCCGGTACTCCTCCTGGCGAGCGTAGTGGATGATCTGGCGGATCAACTCCTTGCCCGGGTTGTCGTTGGGATGGGCCTTGCCGGCGATGATGATCTGGACGGGTCGGTCCCGATCGTTGAGGATCTGGGCCAGCCGCTCGGGATGCCGGAACAGAAGGGTAGCCCGCTTGTAAGTCGCGAACCGACGGCTGAACCCGATGGTCAGCGCCTCCGGGTTCAGCACCTCCCTGGCAGCCTCGATCTCGGCCGTGGAGGCGCCACGCCTCTCCAACTGCCACACCAGTCGCTGTCGGGCGAAGCTGACCAGCCTCTCCCTGCGCCGCTCGTGGGCTCTCCACAACTCCTCGCTGGGGATCCGCTCGACTCCCTCCCACACCGTAGGATCCGTGGGCTCCTCCTTCCAGCGAGGCCCCAGGTACCGATCGAAGAGGGCCCCAACGTCCCGCCCCGAGACCCAGGTGCCCTGATGCACCCCATTGGTGATGGAGGAGATGGGGATCTCGTCCTCGGGGATCCCCGGCCAGACCGACTGCCACATCTTTCGGGAGACCTCGCCGTGCAACTCGCTGACACCGTTGGCCCTGCTGGCCAATCTCAGCGCCGCCACCGCCATGGAGAAGGGCTCCTGCTCGTTGTTCGGGTCCTGCCGTCCCAGCGCCATAAACTCCTTCTGGGTGAGGCCGAGGGAGCGGTAGTATCCACCGAAGTAGCGCTCCATCATGTCCGGGTAGAACACGTCGATGCCGGCCGGGACCGGGGTGTGGGTGGTGAAGACGATGCCGGCGGCAGCCGCCTCCCGGGCCTCGGCGAAGCTCAGCCCCCGGGAGGTCATCAGCGCCCGGGTCCGTTCCAGGGCGAGAAAGGCCGAGTGGCCCTCGTTCATGTGGCAGATGGTCGGATCGATCCCCACGGCCCCCAGGGCTCTCATCCCGCCGATGCCCAGCAGGATCTCCTGACGGATTCGCATGTCCATGTCGCCGCCATAGAGGCGGTCCGTCACGTACCGATCGTCCGGTCGGTTGCCGGGGATGTTGGCATCCATGAGGTAGAGCGGGACCCGCCCCACCTGGGCCCGCCACACCTGCGCCCGCAGGGCCCGACCCGGCAGATCCACCTGGATAATGATCGGGCTACCATCGGGCTTCCTCTCCACCGAGAGAGGCATGGTGAAAAAGTCGTTGTCCGGATACAGCTCCCCCTGCCAGCCGTCGGCATTCAGATACTGGCGGAAGTAGCCCTCCTGATACAACAGCCCCACCCCCACCAGGGGGAGGCCCAGGTCGCTGGCCGACTTGAGGTGGTCTCCGGCAAGGATTCCCAAGCCGCCCGAATAGTTGGGGAGCGACTCGGAGATACCGAACTCCATGGAGAAGTAAGCCACCGAGAAGTCTTCTGGCCGGCCGTAGGTTCGCCGGAACCAGCTCTTCCTGGAGTCCATGTACTCGTCGAACTGATCCAGAACCCGACCGAGATGAGAGAGGAAACTGTCGTCGTTGACCGCCTCCTGCAGGGTCTCCTGAGGTAGCGACCCCAGCATTCGCACCGGGTTGTGGCCGCTGGCCTCCCATTCGTTCAGATCTAGCCGCCTGAACAACTCCAGGGTCTCAAAGTCCCAAGACCATCGAAGGTTGTAGGCCAGCTCCCGCAGCCGCTCCAGCCGAGGAGGCAAGGACGGTATTACGGTAAAGGTGCGGATAGGCCTCATTCTCTGTATCGATCTCCTTTCTTGGAGAAACCGGTCCCATTCATTTATACCATTCTATCAGTACCGATTGCACGGAAGCACGTTGGACCCATCGGCTGGTACAATAGTTGTCAGCAATCAGCCATCAGCTTGCAGCTGATGGCTGACGGCTGAATGCCAATAGCTGATTCGAGGAGTGGTGGATGAGAGGTCTTTCACCCTCCCCCCGAGACCTCCGGCGCGAACGTTTGGTGGGGAACTGGGGAGGGGCGAGCGAATACATAGGACGCCGATGGGAGGAGATGGGCCTGGAGGCGCTGCAGAACCGCCTCACTTCCGATAGATCCTGGCCTGGAAACGGCTACCGCCCCCAGGGAATCGTGGAACTGGCCGGCGACAACTCCATGCAGCTGGCTCTGTCGCGCTCAGGTCTGCCCAGCCCCGACGTTATCATGATACTGAAGGGCGAGAACGGGGATAAGGCCCTCCAGGCCCTGGACTTCAAGTGGAACCTGGAGTTCGCCTCCTACTCCCAGATCCGCGCCGAGACCCTCATGGCCCTGCTCCAGAAGGGGGTAGCCCCCCTGGACTCGCTGCTGGCCCAATACCTGGAGGAGGACCCGGAGACGCTGCCCATTCTGGACGGGCTGCTCTCCAGCCCCAGACTGCCCATCAACCAGTGGTTTCTCCACTCGGACCAGAACAGCCACCAGGAGTATCCCATCGAAGCCCGGGAAGTGATCTTCGAAGAGGTCGACCCTCTCAGCTTCTTTGGCCTCCTGCGGGGGTGGGATCTCGCCCTGCTGCTCGCCCAGGCGGATCGATCGATGGCCAGGCTGCAGTATCTGGACGGAGCGGAGCACTACTACCGCATCGGCGCCGGACTCCAGGGGGCGGTAGCTCAGCTGCAGGTCTCAGTATTCGTGCGCCAACCTCCAGCGGTCACAGCCTCCGGCGCCTACGACTGGCTGAAGGCCAGGGTAAGGCCGCCGTCCTCCATCGGCTTCCTTCAGATGGCCGAGAAGCTGATGGCCGCCCGCGGCCAGCTGCTGACCCGCCTGAGGAGCCTGCTCCGCTCCCCCTACCGCTTCTCCGACCTAGCGGAGGCGCTCAAGGCCCGAAACGTCCAGCTGCCCGAAAAGGAGGAAGGGCTGCCTCCGGGGGAACGGGAACGATGGGGGGAGATCCTCCGCAAGGTTGCCGTAGAGCACAAGGAACTGGTCTACCGGACCGGCCTGCAACTGGTGCAGGCGGGCCTATCCGACGCCGAGGCGCTGCCTCGGCTGGAAGGCGACTCGCGTCGGTTTGCATCGAAGGCCCGAGCCCACGCCGACAGGTTGATCGCGGCGGCCGTCCAGACGGGCGGCTGAGCACCCTCACCCTAGCTTGACCACAGCCCCTCCTCCCGATATTCTGGCGCCCAACACAGGAAGCAAGTAGAGGATGGCCGGGGCGCCGCAACTCCAAATGGGTTTGGCCCGGAAGCTGCGGTAGAGGAGAGAAGCAGAACATGCAGCCACCTCTGGAGCTGCTTCTTCCGTCACCCTCTTTCCGAGAGGAAGAGACGGCCCTTGAAACAAACGGAGCATCAAAGTGAGCGAAAAGGCCAGGCGCACGATCCTCAACAACGGGTTGACCGTGATCACCAAGGAGATCCGGCAGCTTCCCATAGCCAGCTTCTGGGTCTGGTACCGGGTGGGCAGCCGCAACGAGTCCACCGGAACCACGGGCATCTCCCACTGGGTGGAACACATGATGTTCCAGGGCACCCCCACCATCGGCAAGGGTGACATCTTCCGGATGGTGTCCGCCAATGGGGGGGTCCTCAACGGCTTCACCTGGCTGGACTACACGGCCTACTTCGAGACCCTGCCCAGCCACCGCATCGACCTGGCCATCGCCATCGAGTCCGATCGTATGGTGAACTCCCTCTTCCTGCCCGACGAGGTAGAGAGGGAGCGAACGGTCATCATCTCCGAGCGAGAGGGCTCCGAGAACAACCCTACCTACCTTCTGGGCGAGGAGATGACCGCCACGGCCTTCATGGCTCACCCTTACGGTCACTCGGTCATCGGATGGAAGTCGGACCTCCAGGCCATGACCCGGGACGACCTGTACGACCACTACCGGACCTTCTACGCACCCAACAACGCCATAGTGGTCGCCGTGGGCGACTTCGACACCGAGGCCATGCTGGGGCAGATCCGGGAGAAGTTCGAGCCGATCCCCTCAGGGCCAGAGGTGCCCGCCGTTCGTACCACGGAGCCTCCTCAGCGGGGAGAGAAACGAGTCACCATGCACTATCCGGCAGGGGCTCCGCAGTTCGAGGTGGCCTACCACGCTCCGGCCGTCTCCGGCGCCGATGCCTTCCCCGCGCTGGTGCTGGACGCTATCCTCTCGGGCGGAAAGCCCATGGGGATGTTCGGCTCACGGGGAACCCGGATGGGTCGCAGCTCCAGGCTCTACCGGGCGCTGGTGGACGCGGGCCTGGCTAGCAGCGCCGGATCCTCCATCGCCCTGACCAGGGACCCCTACATCCTGGACATCGACGCCACACCGCGGCCGGGGGTCTCCCTGGAAGAGATAGAGCGGGTGGTGTTTCACGAGGTGGAGAAGCTGCAGCAGGACGGCGTAGGCGGGGAGGAACTGGAACGGGCCCTCAAGCAGGTGAGGGCGCAGCTGGTCTACGGGTCGGAATCGGTCACCGACCAGGGCTACTGGCTAGGCACCATGGAAGCCATCGACAGCTACGAGACCTACAGTGAGATGCTGGAGCGGCTGAACAGGGTAACGCCGAAAGATGTGCAGCGGGTGGCCCAACAGTACCTCACCGAGCCCAATCGAACGGTGGGATGGCTGATCCCCATCGAGACGGCAGGGGCGGGAGCAGCACCGGCGCAGGCCCAGACGGTCGGCCAGCCCTTCTTCTACAACAGGTCCTGGGTTCTGGGTTCTGGGTTCTGGGATGAGTTGGGGGACCCAGCACTCAGCACTCAGCACTCAGCACTTCGTACTCAGAACTCAGAACTCAGAACTCAGAACCAGTGGGGTGGCACGCCGGGCAGCGTTTCCATCAAGATCGAGCGACAACAGCTGGGCAACGGGATCGTGGTACTCGAGCATCACGATGCCAACAGCCCCCAGGTCATCGTCAGGGCGAGCTTGCTGGCGGGCAGCGTCTTCGACAGTGCCGAAAAGTCGGGCATAGCCCGC
>JAJZQR010000185.1 GCA_021806765.1 Chloroflexota bacterium
AGGCCTGGAAGCCGATCTCGGAAACGGTGTTGGCGATGGTGGCCAGCAACCTGGTGACCAGGAAGACCCTGTCCTCGCTGAACAGGGGAACGGCCTCCATGGCTTCCTCCAGCTGGACGGACGGGAGCCCGCATTCCGATGCCAGCCGCCCGGCCACGGCCCGGGTCTGCCCTCGGTTCGGCCGTTCCGGCCAGAACTGGCCGCCCACCACCAGCCCCATTCGCCGCCCGTGCAGCTGCACCGGAGCCACGGCGTAGCCGATCCCAGCATGGCAGAGGTGCACCTCCGGCTGCTCCTCCTTCACTTCGGCCAGACTGGCCCAGGAGGCCGAGCAGCGGCGGCGAAACTCCTCCGAGACGCGCCCCAGACGGCAGAAGGCGCAGGCGTTGGATATGCCGGTCAAGGGGGTCCCCTTCAGGTCGATCACCAGAGAGGCCACCCCGACGGCCTCGGCAAAGCCGTCCTGCACGTTCTGAAGACAGACGGTGCTGACCAGGTCGGTCAGTCGAAGGTTCTGGTCGAGGGCCTCCTCGGAAGGAGCCTCGGCGGAGAAACCGGGGAGGGAGCAGGCGGTGCTGTCGGCGAGGGTGCGCTTCGCTTTGACTCCCGCCAGCCATTCCTGTACCTCCTGCTCGGGGAACCTCCACTGACCGCCGATCTTGATTCCGGGTAGCTCGCCCGCCTCCAGCATCCGGTAGACGGTGATGCGGTCCACCTGGAGGATCTGCTGCAGGTCTCTGGTGGTAAGAAGTCGCTCCACAAGCCCCTCCCCTGAACCTTTACTACCAGTTCGATTGTACCACAATCCTCCGGCGATGGAGTAACTCGATATCTCATGTGCACAGTTGTTATATCTTGTCACAAAAAGCTATTGCATTCCCTGCCAGGGTATGGTATGCTCGGTCCCGCAGAAATGGCTTGGCTGATGGCTGGCCGAGCTGCCCATGATGGTGTGGGCGGATCTCGATGTGCCTATGGTCAAGTCGTTTTTTGTTGGGAGGTGCAAGGTGGTTGTAGACGAGGTTGTCGAAAGCCCGGCAGTAGCGGAGGAAGCGGAGCAGCGGGTGGACGAGCTGTCGATGGTCGTCTTCTCCGGCGATCTCGACAAGGTGCTGGCGGCCTTCATCATCGCCAACGGCGCGGCAGCTATGGACACTCCGGTCACCATGTTCTTCACCTTCTGGGGCCTCAACGTCCTCCGGAAGGGCGAGGCCATCCCGGTGAAGAAGAACCCGGTGGAGCGGATGTTCGGCTGGATGATGCCCCGGGGTGCCGAGAAGCTGACCCTATCCAAGATGAACATGGGCGGGATGGGCACCATGATGATGAAGCGGGTCATGGCCCAGAAGAACGTATACAGCCTGCCCAGGTTGATGGCCACGGCCAGGGAGGCGGGCGTGCGGATGGTCGCCTGCACCATGTCCATGGACGTCATGGGGATCAGGGCCGAGGAGCTGATCGACGGGGTGGAGTTCGGCGGCGTGGCCAGCTTCCTGGACTCCGCCGATCGCAGCAGGACGACGCTGTTCATCTAACAAGGAGGAGAGAAATGGCTCAGGTTGATCTGGCAACTGTACAGGCGGCGAAGATCGTGGACGCTCGGGGTAGCTCCTGCCCGGGACCCCTGCTCGAGGCCAAGAAGGCCATCGGCGGCGTGCCGGTGGGCGGCGTGCTGGAGATCTGGTCCAACGACCCCGGCACCAAGAACGACATCCCCCTGTGGGCCAAGAAGGTGGGCCACGAGTACGTCGGCTTCCTCGCCGGAGAGGGCTACGAGCGTATCTTCGTGATGCGAAGGAAGTAGGCAGGCTATGGCTGCTGCTACTGCTACTGCGACGGCGCAGAAGATCCTGGTCCTGGCCACCATCTCCTGCGCCTACCCCGGGGCGGACACCGTGGGCCAGGCCCACATCGACTACCCCTCCAACGTCTTCGTGCTGCGGGTGCCCGCCCCCGTCCTCTTCCCGGAGGATTTCTACCTGCGCTCCTTCGAGAAGGGGATCGGCGGGATCATCATCATGGCCTGCGGGACCGACTGCCCCTACGAGGGCGCGTACCAGCGGCTGGCGCAACGCATCGACGGGCTCTACCCGGTTATGCGGGGGCGGGGGCTGGATCCCAGGCGCATCCGGCTGACCTCCATCTGCACCGTCTGTTCCGGGGCCTTTCTCAAGGAGGTCAACCAGATGAACAACCTGCTGCAAGAGTTAGGAGCGGCCTGAAGGTGATTGAGCACAGGTTAAAGGCGGACGTCCTGGTCGTGGGCGCCGGGATCAGCGGTTTGCAGTCGGCCCTGGATCTGGCGGATCAGGGGTTCCAGGTGGTCGTGGCGGAGAAAGAGCCGAGCATCGGGGGGAAGATGATCTCCCTGAGCAAGGTGTTCCCGACCCTCGACTGCGCCAGCTGCATCACGACCCCCAAGATGGCGGCGTCCGCCCATCACAACAACATCTCCATATTGACCTACACGGAGTTGAAGGCGATCGGCGGCGGGCCGGGCGAGTTCGTGGCCACGGTGGTGAAGAAGCCCCGCTTCGTCGACGAGGATGCCTGCATCGGATGCAGGCAGTGCGAGTACGCCTGTCCCGTCGGCGTGCCCCACGCCTTCGAGGGCGGCTTCGGCGCCAGAAAGGCCATCTACGTCCCCTTCTCCAACGCGATCCCGCAGACCGCGCTGCTGGACCTGGACAGCTGCGTTCTCTGTGGCAAGTGCGAGAGGGCCTGCCCGGCGGGGGCGGTCGATTTCTCCCAGAAGCCCGAGGAGATCACCGTGGAGGCTCGGGCGGTGATCATGGCCACGGGGTTCGAGCAGACCCCGCCAGCTGCAAAACGGCAGTACGGATACGGCTCGGTCCCGAACGTGGTGACCGGGCTGCAGATGGAGCGGCTGCTGGCTCCTCACGGACCCTACGGTCGGGTCCTGCGTCCGTCGGACGGGAAGATGCCCGAGTCCATAGCCTACGTCCAGTGCGCCGGCTCTCGGGACAAGAGCCTGGGGGTCTCCTACTGCTCCCGGGTCTGCTGCATGTACGCCATCAAGCAGGCGATGCTGCTGTCCGGAGCCCTCCCGCTGGCCGACATAACCATCTACTACATGGACATCCGGGCCTTCGGCAAGGGTTACGAGCAGTTCTTCCAGAACGCCCAGGCCATGGGGATCGAGTTCGTCAAGGGCAAGGTGGCCCGCATCACGGAGGGAGAGAACCAGAGCCCGGTGGTTCGGGTGGAGATGATTGAAGAGGATGGCGTCATCAGGGAGCGACAGCACGACCTGGTGGTGCTCTCGCTGGGAATGGTGCCCGCCTGGCAGCCCAACGGCTCGGTTCCCATCAAGGTGGGCGTCGACGGGTTCGTCAACACCCCCAGCTTCAAGCTGCGCCCCACCCTCACAGACCAGCCGGGCATCTTCGTGGCGGGAACGGCGGCGGGCCCCAAGGACATCGTGGACTCTATCGTCGAGGGCGGAGCCGCCGCCATGGAGGCCTCCATCTTCCTGAAAGGGTTGAATTCGGCGGTGGAGGCGGAGCCGCGGGTCGGGGTTTCCGAACTGGTAGCGATGGGGAGCGGGTCCAATGGATAACGGGAACGAGCCGCGGGTCGGCGTATACATATGCCACTGCGGTGGCAACATCTCCGACGTGGTCGACGTGCAGCAGGTGGCCGAGGAGGCGGGGCGGCTGCCGGGGGTCGTGGTGGCGCGCACACACATGTTCATGTGTTCCGACCCCGGCCAGCAGTCGATCCAGGAGGACATCCGGAACCTGGGGTTGAACCGGGTGGTGGTGGCCTCCTGCTCCCCTCGTCTGCACGAGCAGACCTTCCGGAACGCCCTGCAGCGGGCCGGGCTGAACCCCTTCCTCTACGAGCACGCCAACATCCGCGAACAGGTGAGCTGGGTGACCCATGCCCGCCCTGCCGAGGCCACCGAGAAGGCTGCCCGCCTGGTGGGTGCCGCCGTCGGGAAAGCCCGGCTGCTGGAGCCGCTGGAGCCGATCCGGGTCGACGCCCGCCGGCACGCGGTGGTGATCGGAGGGGGTGTCAGCGGGCTGAAGAGCGCCATAGACCTGGCCGCCCACGGGACCAGCGTTGCCCTGGTGGAGAAGTCGCCCTTCCTCGGGGGGCACGTGGCTCAGCTGGATCAGGTGCATCCCACCGGCGAAGACGCCCGGGAACTGCTGGACTCCCTGATCCGGGAGGTGAGCAGCAGCCCCAACGTGGAGGTCCTCACCAACGCGGAGGTGGTCGAGGCGGAGGGCTATATCGGCAATTTCCGTCTGAAGGTGCGACAGCGTCCCCGAGGGGTCGCTCTCGGGTTCGAAGCCTTCGGTCGGGCGGAAGCGGCCTGCCCGGTGCAGGTGGAGAACGAGTACGACTACGGACTCACCACCCGCAAGGCGATCTACCTCTCCCACGAGGGATGCTATCCTCCGGCGCCGGCCATCGACTGGCAGAACTGCAACCGGTGCGGTCGCTGCGCGGAGGCGGTGGGCGAGGGGATAGACCTCGACCTGGAGCCCTCAGTCTTCGAGGTGAAGGCCGGCGTCATCGTGGTTGCCACCGGCTTCGACCACTACGAGCCGGGCCGGGGCGAGTACGGCTTCGAGGATCTGCAGCAGGTGATCACCCTGCCCCATCTGATTCGTTTAATGGCGGAGCAGCGCGGCAAGGACGGGGTCCTGCGATGGAACGGACGCCCAGTCCGGAACATCGCCATGATTCACTGCGTGGGAAGCCGCCAGATCGAGGGGGTCCACGAACCCCGGGACGGCCAGCCCCTGAACGAGTACTGCTCGCGGGTTTGCTGCACGGCGACCCTTCAGGCGGCCAACGAGCTGCGGGACCGGTTCCCCGGTACGAACGTCTTCGATTTCTACCGGGACATCCGCACCTACGGTCGGGGCCACGAGGAGTATTACGAGACGGCCAGCCGTAAGGGGGTGCGCTTCTTCCGCTTCGCGGCCGAGGAGCCCCCGGTGGTCGAGCGGGCCGAGGCGGGCGACAGCAACCCGCTGATAGTGAGGGTGCGGGATCGCCTTACCTTCGGTGAGGAGATCGAGGTCCCGGTGGACCTGGTGGTCCTGTCGGTGGGTATGGTTCCCCGAAAGGTGGACAGCCTGGTAGACATGCTGAAGCTGCCGGTGGGTTCCGACGGATACCTCCTGGAGGTGCATCCCAAGCTACGACCGGTGGAGGTGGCGGTGAACGGGGTGCTGCTGGCCGGAACCGCCCAGGCCCCCAAAGACATCACGGAGAGCACGGCCTCGGCCTCGGCCGCCGCGGTGAAGGCGGCCACGATCCTGTCCCGCGGCCACGTGGAGCTGGATCCCTACGTGGCGCAGGTGGAGCCCTCCCGATGCGACGGGTGCGGGGAGTGCCTCTCGGTGTGCGGCTACCAGGGGGCTATGTCGATGGTGGGCGGGGCCGGCGACGGCACGCCCCGGGTGGCGGAGATCAACGGCGCCCTGTGCAAGGGCTGCGGCAGCTGCGTGGCGGTTTGCCCCACGGGGGCCATCACGCTGAAGGGGTGGACCGTGGAGCAGTTCGACGCCATGGTGGACGCCCTTTGCGCCGTCGATCCGGTTAAGGAGGGAGTCCGATGACCGACCTCAAGACTCGTAACCGGGAGGCGCTCAAGCTGCTGCGAGAGCAGCGGGCCGCGCAGGTGGAAGCGGCCCAGGCCCGGCTGAAGGAGCAGATAAAGGTCGACAACGAGATAACGCGGGTCCTCAAGGAAGGCGCCGCCACGGTTCCGGTCCTGGCCGAGGCCACGGGGCTGCCGGCCCAGACCGTCTTCTGGCACCTGATCGCCTTCAAGAAGTACGGGAAGGTGGTCGAGGGCGCCCAGGAGGGCGACTACTTCCAATACCGGCTGAGTGAGCAACGATCATGACGGCACATAGAGTAGATCTGCAACTCGCAAGGGAACTCGAGAGGTTCGGGGCCTTCGACATCGATGCCTGCTTCAACTGCGGAAACTGCACGGCCGTCTGCCAGCACTCGTCCGACACGGCCAGGTTCCCCCGGCGGCTGATCCGTTACGGCCAGCTGGGCATGCGAGACCGTCTGATGGGGGCCAGGGAAGCCTGGCTCTGCTGGAACTGCCGCGACTGCTCCGATACCTGCCCGCGCCAGGCCAGGCCGAGCGAGTACATGGAGGCCGTGCGGCGCTACACCATCGCCAGCCTCGATCCTACCGGCATCTCCCGGTTGATGTACGGCTCCGGCGCCTTCGTGGCGGCCTTCGCCCTGGTCCTGGCCGCCCTCTTCGCCGGGCTGCTGCTGAGCAGGGCCGGGACTCCGGCGCAGGGAGGGTTCGACCTCTTCGGGTTCCTTCCCTTCGAGCTGATCCACGATCTGGGCATCGTGGTGCTGGTGCTGATGGGGCTGGTCGCGGTGAGCAGCATCGTCAGGCTGGTCCTGCACCTCTCGAAGACCCTGGATCCGGTCGGGGAGGGCGATCTGCCGGCGGACAGGGGCGGCTTCGGCGGCCGCCTGGTGGCGGCAGTGCGGGACGTTCTGGACGAGATGGTGGGCCAGAAGAGGTTTCGGGCCTGCGAGATCGAGGCAGACCAGCCCCTGTTTCTGCGCCCCTGGTTCGTCCACTACACCATCATGTGGGGCTTCATAGGGCTGGCAGTGGCCACGGCCATAGACTTCATCTTCAAGACCCCCGGGGTGGTGGTGCCCCTGTGGTACCCCTCGCGGATCCTGGGCTCGGTGGCCGGCCTGTCGATGGTATACGGCAGCGCGGTGACCATCGTGCGGTGGGCGCGCTCCACGGACAGCACGCGGGCGCGGCCGCTATCCTCGGACTGGCTCTTCCTGCTGCTGATCTTCCTGGTGGGGGTCACGGGCTTCGCCCTGGAGCTGGTGGTCTATCTCCCGCAGGGGGCCGGCTGGGGGTACGGGATCTTCCTGGCCCACGTCGTTCTGGCGATGGAGTTGCTGGCGTTGCTGCCCTTCACCAAGTTCGCCCATGCCCTCTACCGTCCCCTGGCCTACGGCATATACTGTTTCAAGACGATGCCGGCCGGCCGCGGGGCGGCGGTGGGGTTGAGCGAGGCGGAGTAGCTGGATAAGGAGGTCGTCTCCTGTCGACCTGCGTACCCTGAAGACGGGGGTAGCGGACGAAGAGGTCCTGGGAGAGGAGATGGAGATGCAGAAGATCTCGGTGGAAAACGCCTGTTCCTTCGCCCACAGTCTGGACGAGGAGCTATCCAGTCCGGAGCAGTTCTTCGCGGTGACGAGCCAGTGGCTGAAGGAGACGCAGCCGGTGGTGGCGAAGCTCAGCTACGAGATGGGGATGCGGCTGTGCGGCGGGGAAACCGCGGCCATGGCCGCTCAGGCGGTGGTGGGCTACATGTTGCGGCTGGTGGAGCACAGCGACGCCAACCACGCGCTCCAGTGCCTGATGGGCGAGGAGTGTCCCCACGCCCACTCCCCTGCTGGCAAGCCGGAGGACGGTCAGCGGAAGTACTGCTGCAAGCGGGCCGGCTAGGGCCCGTCACAGGGATCAGGATAGCTGTCATCCTGAGCGATGAAGTGTCATCCTGAGCGATAGCGAAGGATCTCCAACGCGTCACGAGAGATGCTTCGCTTCGCTCAGCATGACAGGAGCGCGCTGAAGAAACTCCTGGAAGCATCGGCCAGAGGACACGAACCGGTCGAGTTCATCTGCGTCGTCGGTAGCCATCCACTCGACTGGGACTACACGGATGGGCGCAAGAACTCTCGTGAGATGCTTGCCTCCTTCGACGCTCGGATCGTGATGTACGACGAACTGATCCAGGACGCCTACGCCGCTTACCAGGAGTACCTAGAGCAAGACGAGGAAACGGGACGCATCGCGCGACTCATCGAGAGCATAGAGACCCCATGGCTCGACGGGCCGGATGGAGCCGAAGAAGTGAGAGAGATCAGGTCTCCCGGCGAAGTGGTCATGCCGCTCGTTCCCGCCGAGTCACCACAGACACAATACACGGATGGCCCGATCCTGTGACCGTCGGCGCCAAACCCCGTGATCCCGATGCCGTCGCCAGAGCGTTGAGTCGGTGCTTCGGTCTTCCGACTCTCGGTAACAAGCGGAACCCCTTGGACGAACTGCTCTACGTTGTGTTGTCCGTGCGTACCCCTCCTAGTAGCTACCAGGAGGGGTACCTTCGACTAAGGCGAGATTTCCCGCGATGGGACTACCTTGTAGACGCCGACGTGTCCGACATCGCCGCCATCACCCGCGGAGGGCTGCAGAGGAAGAAAGCCGACCAGATTCGAGGCATTGCAAGGAAGATACGGCAAGCCTTCGGACGGGTCACACTCGCCCCGTTGCGCCGGATGGGAGACCGTCAGGCCGAGGAGTTCCTGCTATCACTGCCCGGAGTGGGAGTCAAGACGGCAAGGTGCGTGCTGATATACTCTCTCGATAGGGAAGCCTTCCCAGTCGACACTCACTGCCTTAGAGTGGTGCGACGGCTAGGATGGATTGACCCGGCTGCTCCACTGACGAGGGCTCTAGCCGACCAGATCCAAGACCTGATACCGAGGGCCTTGCGCAAGACGTTGCACGTTGCGATGATCGCACTCGGAAGAACTATCTGTCTGCCGAGGGTCCCTGCGTGCGTACGCTGTCCAATCCTCGTTCATTGCCCCACCGGCAGCCTCCGACTCATGGAGACGGGGTCCGGTCATTCCGCCTTCCCCAAGGCGCAGGCGCCCGGACCGGCGTCTCTGTGAGCCGCCCCCCCTACCTCTCCACCGCCTTCTTCGCCCCGGTGTACAGCCCGCTGGCGCTTAGCCCCAACGCCCGCCCCCACATCACGGCGTCCAGCCACGCCTCGGAGCCCGGCAACTGCTGCGAAGCGACGTAGCCCACGGAGATCGTCAGACCTAGCACGATCGTGCTAGCGGCGTCGCCCAAGGCGTATCCAGCCCCACCCTCTTCGCGGTCTCCACCAGCCCGATGATCAACGGTGTCGCCAGGATCCCAGCATACTCGGTAGGCGCCTCAGCGTCCGTCAGATTATTCCTGTAGAGCTTCCTACCCACCACACAGGTGGCTTGCCCTACGTCAAACAGTTTCCGGTATCTCCGAGCCGCTCGGTGCCCCGGAATCGCTCCGTAGGCCGAATCACCACCTCCCGCGTCCGCCATCTCCTCTGCCCTAGCCTCGATAGACCTTGGCACGCGCCGCCAGCGGTGGTTCAGCGCCGCCGCCCACCTCTCCCGTTTGGCGATCCCCGGCGCCTTCACCGCCTCCGCCATGGCGGTCACCAGCGACTCCACCCGCGCCGCGAACTCCGGACGCTGCTTCCACTTGTCCTGCGCCAGGCGTGACACCCCCTACCTAGCCGCGATCCCCTCGGTGTTCAGGTGATCCTCAGCCATGAGTAGGGCTGCTTGTTCCCTTTTCCTCGTCCATGCAAACCCCACTGTTCCACCACTCCAATTCCTCTCGCTTGTGTGCGGCCTGCACGACCATCTCGACCTGCTCGCCGCGCCTGTGACCAAACGGCTTGTGCAAGCCTCGTCCTTGCGATATCCTCATTCCAAACCGGGATACCTGACCTCCCTCGCTGACCGCTCGCGGGTTTTCCTTGGCGTCTACCGGACCACAACTTGCGGAGAGCCGCAGGCGGTTGCGTGAGGCGGGATACTGGTAGTTCGCGCTGGCGTACCGCCGATGGGCAAAGCTCTTTTCGGGGCGTCCATCCTCATGCCGTGGGAGGCCACTGTTGCTGGAACCTAGTGTGGTCGCGACCGGAGCCGCTCAGACAACAGATCTCGGCAACACCATCTACCTTAGGTACCTGGACCACCCCAGGCACGTGAGCCGCTTCATCTCCGCCGTGAATAGGATCCTCAGGGCGGCGTATCCGGGCGTCATTGTGGACGCAACTGACGCTGGCCGAGCCTTCCCCAACGCATGCGTACCCATTACCGCGATCATTCAGCTCCTCCGTGACAGAGGCCTCCAAGTAGACGTCCGTTCGAGAGGCTTTCCTGATCGCGCTCGATTCGGCCAGCCTCTGCCCGCAACCCCCCAGACCCTCGCTGCGGAAACCGATCCCATCTCACGGGTGTGGCTCTTTCAAGACGAGAAGATGGTGAACGATCTCGTGACTGCGCTGTCTCACAGCATCATGGAGAGAATCGAGTGCGGCCCAGGTGTCATGGAATCCTTTGAGTGGAGCCTCAACGAGGTCATGGACAACGTACTCCAGCACTCTCAGGCTTCGGCCGGGTATGCCATGGTTCAGGTCCACGCTGCCACAAAACGGCTTGCCATCTGCGTCGCAGACTTTGGCTTGGGCATCTACGGCACCCTTGCCCAATCA
>JAJZQR010000186.1 GCA_021806765.1 Chloroflexota bacterium
CTGGGGCTGGTGGGCCTGCTTGAGAGATACCACCTGATACGGAACACTTGGCGAACCGCCGGATGCGGACCCGCACGTCCGGTGGTGTGAGAGGAGGGTGGGGCGAACCCACCCTCCTACTCGATCTCGGAGGACGCTGATCATGGGCCTTGACTGGCAGGGACTCTTCGCAGAGCGTTTTCGGTCGTCTCAGGAGTCGCCCCTGGGAGACCTGCTGCGTTTCAGTTCGATACCGGATCTGATTTCCCTGGCGGGCGGCTACCCCGCTTCGGAGCTGTTCCCGGTGGATGCTTTTCGAGAGGCCTTCGAGGCAGTGCTGTTGTCGGATGCCAGGGCGGCTCTCCAGTACAGCCCTACCGAGGGCTACCTTCCGCTGAGGGAGTTTCTGGCGGCGCGGATGGGGCGCTTCGGCATCTCGGCCTCTCCCCAGGAGTTGATGATCACCCACGGCTCCCAGCAGGGGCTCGATCTGGTGGCGCGGCTGTTCGTGGACTCGGGGTCGCTGGTGGTGGTGGAGGACCCCTCCTACGTGGGGGGCTTGCAGGCATTCAGCAGCTACGAGGCCAGGTACCTGGTGATCCCCACTGACGAAGATGGGATGCAGGTGGACCGCTTGGAGGAGGCCCTGGCAGGGGGTGGACCGCGCCCGCGACTGATCTACGTGTTGCCCAACTTCCAGAACCCCAGCGGCGTCACCCTGAGTCTGGAGCGCCGCCACCGGCTGCTGGAGCTGTCCTATCGATACGGGATACCGATCCTGGAGGATGACCCCTACGGCGAACTGCGCTACGAAGGTAAGAGCCTTCCCTCGCTGAAGTCCATGGACGTCGAGGGAAACGTGATCTACCTGGGCACCTTCTCCAAGATCCTGGTGCCCGGCTTGAGGCTCGGCTGGGTGGTTGCCCCTCGGGAGGTGATCCAGCGGCTGTTGGACGGGAAGCAGGCGGCCGACCTGCACACCGGTTCCCTCACCCAGCGGGCGGCCTACGAGGTGTGCCGCCGGGACATGCTGGACCGCCACATCGGGAGGATGAGGTCGGTGTATCGACGCCGCCGGGACGCGATGTTGCGGTCCCTGGAGAACCATCTTCCGGCCAATGCCGGCTGGTCTCATCCGCAGGGCGGCATCTTCCTCTGGGTCCGGCTTTCGGGAGGGGTGGATACGGCCGCCATGCTGGCGGAGGCGGTACGAGAGAAGGTGGCCTACGTGCCTGGCTCTGCCTTCAACCCCAGAGGCGAGAAGACGGACGCCATGAGGCTGAACTTCTCCAGCTCGACTCCCGCTCAGATCGAAGAAGGAGTTCGGCGGTTGGCCCGCGTGGCGCGGCGATGGTCGGAGCAGGCTGAGCTGAGCGAGAGGCCCGCACTGCCGCTGGATCTGGCGCCGGCGGCGTAGGCGGGAGCTACCGCTCGAACCGCTCCCGCAGCGCTTCGATGACCCGGAAGGGATCGCTGGAGATCACCGGGCTGGCGTACAGCTCCATGGCCCCCACGTCGTTGGTGCGGCTCATGGGATCCCCACGGTCCACGATCCGTGTCAGGTGGGGGAACCCGGACCAGTCCTCGGGAGCCTCCGTCAGAGGGGGCAGGTAGATGGCCAGGTTGAAGCTGCTGACCCCCAACTGCTGAACGAAGCAGTCCAGGACCCGGTAGATGGCTCCGGGGAGGGGCTGTGCGAGATCCGAGGTGAGGATCAGCACCTCCTTCTCCTTGGTGGGCGTCAGGTGGGCCATCACGGTGGCTCCCTGGTACTCCAGGGCGAGCCCCAGGGCCCGGTGCACCAGCGCCAGGTCGGAGAAGTAGTCGCTGCCGGTCTCCCGGCGGTAGCCGAGGGCGGCTCGCCGCAGGGCCTCCACCCGGGCGTAGTGCATGTCGCGGGTGCAGGCTACCTGGGCGTGGCCGTGGATGATGGAGGCACCGCTCTTCCAGAGAGCGTTCCACATGAAGAAGAAGTACCGCGCCTCGGGATCGACGCTGAGCGCCTCCCGGGCCCATCGGTAGCCCGTTTCCAGGGCATCGCCCACCCCCTCCTCCGAGATCTGCAAGGGATTGTGGTGGTCGAAGATCACCAGACCGTGGAAGGCGTCGTACTTGGCGATGTTGCTGGCCGTGATGGAGTGCCGCCCCCGTACCCGGCCGAAGACATCCTCGGGCGTGGCCTCCTCGGGCCGGCAGAAGGGGTCTCCCGCGCTCTGGTTGATGGCCTGGAGCAGGTCCCCCGACACCCGCGCTTCCATGGGGCGTGAAGCCCTGAGCCGGTTGAAGAGACCGGACTCCATGGTGACGGTGTTGGTGACCTTGAGGATGGTCTGGGTCTCCACCGCTTCCACCGAGCCGAAGAAGTCGCGGATCCACTGGTGCATCGACTGGGGTGGGACCAGCCTGCCGGTGGAGCGGCTCACCCGGTACAGCCGCTGGAATGCCTGGAGGGCGCCGGCCGGCAGGGCCCGCGCCAGCTCCGGGAGGCGGTCGATGGAGTCTTTGGGGGCCCCCTGGGATTGCTGGCTCAAGGACGTTTACTCTCCTGTTCGGCCTTCTTGACCATTTCCAGTCCGTCTTTGGCCCCCTGCAGCTTCGGGTCCAGCTGCAGGGCCCTGGTGAACTGCTCCCGGGCCTCGGGGTACCGTTTCTCGGCGTAGAGGCTCCAACCGGCGGCGTGGTGGTAGGAGGCCAGCTTCTGGGGAGACTTCTCCATCTCTATGGCCCGCAGGAAGTAGGGGATGGCCTCGGCGTTTCGCTTCTGGGCGTAGTAGACCAGGGCCAGCTGACCCAGGGGCAGGGCGTAGTTGGGATCCATGGTCAGGGCCGCCTTGAGCTGCTCTTCCGCCCTGGCGTAGCTCTCCTGGGAGTAGTAGCAGGCACCCATGGCCGCCGCAGCCCGGGGATCTTTGGGGTCCAGGGTAGCTGCCCGCTGGTACTGGAGGATGGCTCCGTCGAGATTGTTGGTCGCCTTGAGGACGTTCCCCAGCAGGATGTAGAGGTAGGGCTGTTTGGGGGCCAGCTCCACGGCCCTGCCATACTCCTTGGCTGCTTCGGGGTAGCGACCGTGGAGTTCGTGCAGGTAGCCCTTGACCCTCGTGACGGCCACGCTGTTGGGGTCCAGCGCCACGGCTTTCTCCAACTCCGTCGCCGCGTCGTCTAACCGCTGCTTATCACCGTAGGCCTCGGCCAGGAAGGCGTGGGCTTCGGCCAGGTTGGGGTTTATCTCGATGGCCCTGCGGGCAGAGGCGATGGCCTGGTCCGGGTCCTCGTTCCAGTCGCCGGCCACGGCCAGCACCGAGTAGGCCTCCGCACTCTGGGGGGACAGCTCCAGCGCCTTCTGGACCAAAGTTGCTCCTTCCGCAGGTTCCCGACGGTAGACGAGGATTCGGGCCAGCCGCAGGTAGCTTTCGGGCTGCTTGGGCTCGACGGCGATGGCCTGCCGGTACTCGACCACCGCCTCCCCCATCCTTCCCTCGGCCTCCAATCGGGCGGCTTCCTCCAGGTGGGGCCTGGCTTGAGGGGGTGTCGCCGTGGGAGCTGGGGTTGGGGTGGGCTCCATCGCCAGCGGGAAACCGGGGGAGCGCAAGGAGAGGCCGGCGTAGACTCCTACGCCGATCAACATGCCTATGAGGACAGGGATCCACCAACGGGAGCGCCGCCTCTGGAGGATCATCGCTGTACCGGCCTCTCCAGGTCGCTGCATCCTCAGGGATCCAGGTTATTGTAGTCCACCGGTTTTGCGCCCGTCCAGCGGGGCGGCGGGTCTGTGCATTTTGCCACATTGAAGGCAGTGTAGAGCTGTGATAGAATGCCGAGCGTCGAGCAATTACAGCACATCGCTGGCATAAAGAAGCGAGAAGGGTGTCAGCGATGATGGAATAGCGTCTCCTCTGCCGGCCGGCCACCCCCCCGACCAGTCGAGGTTGGAGGAGGTATGGCTGATCTGGAGAGGACCGACTCTGTGATCAACTTCGGGGAAGAGTTGCGGGCTGCTATCGACGCCGTCGATCCGCAGCTGCACCGCTTCTTCACAGTGGTGGTGAACAGCTTCATCCGGCTGGAGATGGTGGTCTTCTTTCGGCGGACACCGGAGGCAGAGCTCGCGGCCGCGGACATCGCCCGAGAGCTGGGCTGGCCCGAGGGTCGAGTCGCCGAGGAGTTGGACTACCTGAAGGAGAGCGGGGTCCTGGAGCCCTGTGGCGAGGAAGGGGAACGCAGGTTCCGTCTTTCCGCGGATCCCCGGGTGGCCGACCTGATCAACAAGTTCAGCTTCCTCTACGCCAACCGCAGCTCCCGTCTGCTGATCCTGGGCCATCTGCTGCGGGAGGGGCGGAGGGCGTAACCAACTTCTTTCTTCCTCTTTTCCCATCTGATCCTCCACCAAGGCTGGCAGAGGCGAGCCGATGCGGCTCTCCCCTCCGCGAGCGCTTTCCCTTCTGACTCGTTCCTCAAATTGTCACCCTGGCTGAACCCAGACCGTGATCTGTGTCTTCCCCAAGCCCCCGTCGCAGGCGGCTGAGCGGTTTACGCACGAACAGTCACAGGTGAAACATGATGAAAGTCACTCGATTCCTATTGACAAACAGGCGTCGCATCTACTATATTGGTCATTGGAAAGTAGTAGTTGCACAAACTCGAGAGTTGGTTTTCCCGCGGTTCATCCTTTCCCCAGCTGGCGAACCCTCGCAGGTGTCCTTCGGTTTCTCTGGAACTCGCGACGCATCGTGCTTGTGGCGAGAGCGGAGGTGGTCCGCGCTCTGGAGGTGGCCGGCATGTCGGACAAAGGGGTTGGTCGCAGGGCATTCCTCAAAGTGCTGGCGGCCCTCGTGGGCGGGGCAGGGGGCAGCCAGATGGCAGGCGGACATCGGTCTGCCGAAGCCTCCTACATCCCCGGGACTCCCTCGGACACCGTGGATACCAACCTCACGGTACAGGGACAGCTTGTGGTCCAGCAGAAGCTGGGCGTGGGCACCGCCGCGCCCCACGGCCAGCTGGAGGTGGCGGGCGAACTGCGGATCGCCAACGTCGTGACCATCGGACCCGACGGGCGGGCCACCCAGTGCTACTACGTGGCGGGCCCCGTCATCAATCCCCCATCCAGCTTCCCAGCCGGAAGCTGGGGCTGGTTGAAATCCTCTACCTGGGACTCGACGAGGCAGAGCAGCTGGGAACAGCTACGGACAACGAATGGCAGCTGGCAACGGGCCCTCGGATACAGCTGGGGGCAGCTTCGGAGCAGTACCTGGGGCGCGTTGAGCAGCGGCAGCTACTAAGCACCTGGCTCCAGATAGTCTGCCCTTCGTCACCCCCGCGAAAGCGGGGGTCCATCCTGCCGACGCTCAAGGAAGTCGTCCTGAGCATCGTCACCCCCGCGAAAGCGGGGGTCCAGGACACCACCGCGGGAGGACCCTGGATGCCCGCTTTCGCGGGCATGACGACGAATTGTATACGCGATCTCAGGCCAGATGCTTAGGGCGACCCGTTAGCGCAGGTAGATGGGTCCGATGGAGCGTGGATCCGGGTCCACCGTTTCCTTTCACGAAAGGAGTCTCCATGGCTACGCCGACGACCAACATGCAGCTATCCAAGCCCGCGTTGACGGAATCGGCCGACATCGGCGTCATCAACAGCAACATGGACAAATTGGACGTGCATCGCCACAGCGGGGGGATGGACGGACTTGCGGTAAAGGCCGTGCAGGCCGGACCTCAGCTCCCTGCGGCGGGCATCGCCGGACAGCTCTTCGTTCTTACCGGCGGAGCCTCACCCCTGCTGTACGTCGACAGCGGCAGCTCCTGGACCCCGGCCGGAGGTGGGGCAGGAGGGGGCGAGACGGAGGTAGTGGCGAAGTCCAATACTCCTTCAGATGGGGTGCAGCAACAGTTCAATATCGGCAGCGGGGTTGCTGCCAGGAAGGTGGAGGTGCGGAAGAACGGCCTCGTCAAGGTGGAGGGGGACGACTATACCTTCAACCCCGGCAATGCCTACGTGACCTTCGTGGTGGCTCCCAAAGCAGGTGACGTGGTGGTCATGAAGTACGTTCCCCAGTAGGCGGTCTCCGCTGACTACTACTAGCCCATGGCCTGTTGAGCCAGGGGGAAATGAAGGAGTAGACCATGGCCGTGAGCGCGTATTGGTACGGCAACGCCTTCCTCAAGGCCTTCAACAAGGAGATCGATTTCGACAGCGACACTATTAAGTGCATGCTGTGCAGCAACTCCTACGTTCCCGACCAGGATGGCCACGCCTACAAGGACGTGAGCGTCACCAGCGAGGTGACGGGCACCAACTACACGGCGGGCGGAGCGACCCTGGCCGGCAAGGTGATCTCCTACGACGGCCCGACCAACACCCTGAAGATCGACGCCGACGACGTGGTGTTTGCTGCCTCGACTATCACCGCTCGCTATGCGGTCATCTACGACGACACGCCGGCCACGAACAAGCCTCTCCTCTGCTACGTCGACTTCGGGCAGGACATGTCGTCCACCAACGCGGACTTCACCATCCAGTTCAGTCCCTCCGGTATCGCCACGCTGACAGTTTCCTAAGAGGGGGGGAGTCAAGTGGCTAACTGGGTTAATGAGTTCCTGCAGCGCAACCCACAGTATGCGAGCCTGGAGGTAGCCCAGCGGGCCCGGCACGGCATTCACTTCCGGCGCCCCGACGGCTTGATCGAGGCCCACTTCACGGGCAAGCCCATCCACTACCTCGACCCGGCTAACGGTTGGGTGCCGCTGGATACGGCGCTGGTGGACTCGGGTAAGGGATGGTTCGGCGCTCCGGGGGTGCCCGTTCGCATCGGTTCCGACGGCACGGTGTCCATCGAAGGTGGCAGCTACTCCCAGCGCACCAGCCGGGTCGGGCTGCTCACACCTTCGACCCACTCGTTCAGCAGCAAGTTCAACCTGCCCCCGGGCGTTCGAAACGAAGACAGTATGATAGCCGAAGGCACCATCGGCGGTGCAGGCTGGCGGCGGGTGCTCAGGCTGATGGAGGACGGCATCCGGGAGGAGCTGACGCTGGAGAGCAAGCCGGCGGGGCTATCCGCCGACGCTGGCGACTGGCTGGTGCTGGAGACGCAGCTAAGCGGGCTGTCCTTCCCCGACGGTTGGCTGGACGAGTTCGATCAGGATGGGATGCACTTCCCGCTGCCCTCCGCTTGGGACGCCAATGGCGTGCCCGCCCCCGACTGCCGCAGATACGCCCGCGCGGTGGGGCGGGTGCAGTACCTCTATACCGGCATCCCCATCAGCTGGCTGACGAGCGCGGCCTACCCCGTGGTGATCGACCCCGACTTCGTGGGGGACACAGGGGATGCCTATATCGATGGGCATGGCCCTGACTATGGCCTAGCGCGCTCCGATGCGGCGAGTTACTGGCAAGTTGACCATGTTAAAGTTGGACAAGAGTATTACCTCAACGTCTACTATTACGTTTACCGTGGGTTTCTGAAGTTCGACACGAGCTCCATCGGCTCGTCCAGTACCGTTGCGCAGGTCAACCTGAGGCTGACCTGTGTTACAGACTACAGCAGCCAGGACTTCGACGTTCAGGTAGTGAAGCAGAACTGGAGCGCCCAGGATCCCATAAACAGCACCAGCGAGAATACCGCGTACTCGAACTGTCTGAGCGGGGCAGCCGACAGTTCTATCTGGCGCAACACCGCGGGGATGACCACGGCCACGCAGTATACGAGCGGCAACCTCGATGTCAGCTGGGTCAACAAGACCGGAAGCACCTACTATTCCCTGCGGTCCGACCGGGACTATTCAGGCACTACCCCAACAATTGAGGAGTACATTCTGGTTGGGTCTCAGGAAAACAGCACTGCCGCCAATCGCCCCGTCCTGACGGTGGTCTACTCCACGGGTGGGACCCCTGCGACGGTCGCCGTGCTCAGCGCCGCGGGTTGCACGGCGGCAGCCCAGCCTCCAACCGTGATCGTGTCGAGCGCAGGCCAGATCGTCGCCGGCCCGGCAGCCACCGCCACGGCCGTGTGCCCTCCTCCCATGCTGGTGATCGGGGGCGTGCCGCAGGTCGGCACGACGGTGCTCAAGGCCCACGATCTGGAGACTCTGCCTATCCCACAAGGCACTATTGGCTGGTGGTTCGGATCGCAGTCTACTGTCCCTATGGGATGGGAGATCGCCTACAATCCCACGGGAACTACCAAGGCGGTAAACGATCCCGCCTACACTCTGCCTCATTACTGCACGGGAGGCTTCGCCCTGGGAGATAGTGACGGGACCATGGGCGAGGGGGGAGCGCCGACCCACAAACATACCCTCCAGAACCATTCCCACGCCGTAGGCGGTGAGCCAGAAGGAGGAAACGGTTGGAGAGGCGGAAGCGACAACTCGCAGACTCCCCATGGCCACTCCACCAGCGGCGCAAACGGCGACTTCTCTAGTGCCGATAACATCCCCTGTTACGTGGTCGGGATCGCAATTTTCTTCACCCTCATAGGGGCTGGTGCAGGCAAGGGGCTACCCCGGATCCACGACTTTGCGGCTACTGCCCTGCCTCCGCACAAGCTCATCGTAGGCTGGCCCGGCGGGAGTGTTCCCGGTGGCTGGGCAGAATGCACCGGACAGACCGTCAACGGTGTAACCACGCCCAATCTGAGAGGGAAGTTCCTCAGAGGAGTCCCGAACGCTTCTACTGCCCCCGGGGTCACTAACGAGAACGGCACCCACTACCACTCCAGCACCCACAACCACAGCTGCAGCGGTCCCTACGGCCCGACCAATGGCCAGTGCATGGAGCAGGATAGCAGCATGGTTCGAGCCTCCGACCTGGGACACATCCACCCGGTCTACGCGAGCACGGCCAATTCTTCTGCCGATGGGCACCTCCCTCCCTGCAAGGAGATGATGTTTATCTGCTTCGTAGGACACGGCGTCAATCAGGCTGCTAATGCGTCGGGATCTCTCCAAGAGTCGGACCTGGATCCGACATTGGTGCTACCGCGTGGGATCGTGGCTGCCTGGTATGCTAATGCGACCCCGCCCTCCAGATGGTACGCCTGCGATAGCTCCGCCTTTACCGAACCCGTGCCCCGGGGATACGGCTCCAACAGGCCGGACATCCGCAGCCGGTTCATTCGCCATCCCGCCGATGGCGCCACGGGTGGTGGTGGAACCGGCGGGTCGGATACCCACACTCATACGGGACCCAACCACAGCCACACGACCGATGGTGCCCCGTACGTTGGCACGGGGTGGCAGTATGGTCCTAACCAGGACAAGCCGGTTTCCGGACATACCCATACTCTACCCCTCATCAGTTTCACCAACGTTAGTGTGGCAAGCAATGTCCCTCCCTATTACGAGATCATGTTCGTCGTGAGGGACTGATGAACGAACACAACCTAGAGGAAGAACATCCGCCCTTCTGTGCGCCATGTGCCGTCACCATCTACGACAGGGACTGCCTGATGGATGAGGACGCAACCTGGGTCAGCTGGACCGCCAACCTGACGGCGGAGAAGGTGCTGGTGGTGCTCCAGAGGGCCGAGGCGGAGGTGCGGAGGCACCTGGAGACGCAGCTTCAGACGATCCCGGCTGATGGCCCGGGGAACGTTCCTCCCAAGGAGGGCGACGACCGGGATAGCCGGCGGGACTAAGCAGATGACCCAGGATCGAGGGCTCTTTCTCGGTGTCATGCCCGCGAAGGCGGGCATCCAGGGCCCTCTCCGCGCAGTAGTGTCCTGGACCCCCGCGAAAGCGGGGGTGACGAAGGGCAGACTATCTGGGGCCAGCTGCTTAGGGTAAAGGTGCAGCTATGGTTCCGTGGAGGCAGCTATGAGGGTCACTTCCTGGCTCAAGAGGAGAATCCAGGGCGAGGCAGCGGCATCCGAGGCGAAATCGACGGCCGAAGGCAGCGAGCGGGTTACCCACCGAGCCTTCCTGAAAGGGCTGGTGGCCGCTGTGGGGGGGGGGCTCTGGTGGCGCCGGCAGTGATGGCTACCCGGAAGGCAGAGGCTACCTACGTACCCGGCACCCCCACCGACACGGTCGACACCAACCTGACGGTGCAGGGGAACCTGATCGTCAATCAGAGTACCGGCATAGGGACCTCGACGCCCCAGGGGAAGCTCCACGTGGCCGGCGACGTCTGGGTGGGCGGCAAGCAGGCCATAGGCACCGACGGGGTGGTCAAGGAGAGCTACTACGCCCAGTAGCAGCGCAGTATCGAGGACTGAGGACTGAGGGCTTAGGACTGAGCAGGTCAGGTCCTTCTCTCAGGATGTAGGACCCATGACTCAGGACTTCGAACCCAGAACCCAGAACTCAGAACCCAGAACTCGTGGCGGGAGGCTGAAGGGATGAACGAG
>JAJZQR010000187.1 GCA_021806765.1 Chloroflexota bacterium
GTTGATAGCGCAGGAGGAACCCGAGGTGCTCGACGTGATGCGGATTCACCTGGAGCAGGCCGGATACAGTGCCATGCCGGCGCTGGATGGGGTGCAAGCCTACGAGGCCCTCGAAAAGGGCAATCCTGTAGCCGTGATCCTGGACCTGGATCTGCCCGGCGTGTCCGGCTTCAGGCTCATCAAGCTGATCCGGCGCAACTCCCGATGGAAGCACGTCCCGCTGATCGTGGCCACCTCCTATGCCTTCGAGGAGGTGGAAGACATCGCCAACGAAGGGATCGATGGCTTCGTGCGCAAGCCCTTCGATCCGGCGGACCTCGTGAGCAGGGTCGAGCTGGCCATCGCCAGGTCCAGGCAGGTCGCAGCATAGTGGCCACGCCCATCGCGGATGAGCTGCCGCTGCCGACGGCAAGGCCCCGCCCTCCGGCCGGTGCTGCGACAACAGCCCCGAAGAAGCCCACAGTGTTTACAGGACATTAACGCGATGTTGAAGGCTCGTTAAAGGAAGGCCGGTAGTATCGGGTGGCGAAGAGAACCGTGAACAGTCGAAGGAGGACACAGGAGAATATGTCACAAGCGTCAGGCGAAGCGAGGAAGTCCCACAGTATGCGGGCAACAGGATGGGCTCGGCTGGCGGCAGGTACCGTTGCCCTGCTGGTGCTAGCGCTGGCATCTGCATGCGGAAGCGGCGCTGCCCCCGCTGCGCCCACCACCGCGCCCGCGCCCAAGGCCGCGCCCACTACCGCAGCTTCCGCACCCGCGCAGGCTGCTGCGCCGACGACCGCACCCGCCGCCGCGCCTGCACAGGCCATCGTCGCTGCCAAGGAGTTGACAGGCGCCGGGGCCACTTTCCCCTTCCCCCTCTATTCTAAGTGGTTCGACGTGTACGGCCAGAAGACGGGGGTCAAGATCAACTACCAGGCCGTCGGGTCGGGCGCTGGGATCCAGCAGATGACTGCTAAGACCGTAGACTTCGGCGCCAGCGACGCGCCGTTGACCGAGGACCAGCTCAAGGCGGCGCCCGGCATCCTGCACATACCGACGGTGGCCGGCGCCGTGGCGATCAGCTACAACCTGTCCGGCGTGGACTCGGGGCTCAAGATGAGCCCGGACGTGCTGGCCGGCATCTACCTGGGCACGATCACCAAGTGGAACGATCCCAAGCTCACCGCCCTCAACCCGGGCGCGAAACTGCCCGACCAGGCCATCGCCGTGGTACACCGGTCCGACGGCAGCGGGACCACCAACATCTTCACAGGCTATCTGAGCAGCGTGAGCCCCGAGTGGAAGAGCAAGGTGGGGCAGAGCACCTCGGTGAACTGGCCCGTCGGGCTGGGTGGCAAGGGGAACGACGGTGTTGCGGGTCTGGTGAAACAGACGCCGGGCGCACTCGGCTACGTGGAGCTGGCCTACGTGGTCCAGAACAAACTACCATTCTGTCTGATGCAGAACCAGGCGGGACAGTTCGTCGCGCCCACCGTCGCGTCCACCGAGGCGGACGCGGAGGCCGCTTTCAGCCAGACACCGATCCCGGATGACCTGAGGGTCTCTATAGTCAACGCCCCCGGCAAGGACTCCTACCCGATCGCGGGGTACACCTACATGCTGGCCTACCAGAACCAGACGGACGCCGCCAAAGGCAAGGCTCTGGTGGACTACCTCTGGTGGGCCATCCACGATGGCGAGCAGTACGCCAAGGATCTTCTGTACGTGTCGCTCACGCCGGAGCTGACGGCCAAGGACGAGGCCAAGATCAAGTCGATCACCTTCCAGGGCAAGCCGCTCTTTACGGGAAACTAGGCAGGGAACGTTCCATACTCGGGTGCCCGGGCGTCCCGGCGAGAGCCACGATGCTCGGGCACGTACTACATTTGGAGCGCGGATCCGAACCGAGGAGAGCGAGCCCCAGGGGGTGGCCGTCGTCGCCACCGGCATTACCGAGCTGTACCGGCTCCAGCAGCAACGGGAAGACCTGTCCGGATGGTATCCCACGACCTGCGAGGTCCCATGACGGCCGTGCAGAGGCAGGCCCAATTGCTCCTCAAGCTGCCGGAGCACTCGCGCCCCGATGGGGCGATGCGCCGAAGCGCAACGGCAATCCTCACCAGCGCGCCGGATGGATTCCATGATCCAGGACCTGGTGGACGCGGCGCGGGTGGAGTCGCGGGGGCTGTACATCACCCGCACCTTCGTGGAGGCCCACGGCGGACGCATCTGGGTCCAGAGCGAGGTGGGCCGGGGCAGCACCTTCTCCTTCACCCTGCCCGTTGCGGGGTCCGGTCCCGCCCGGCTCAGGACATAGCTGACAGGATTGTGGCGGACCCCGTTCCGACGTAACCGTGGACACCCTCGCCGCAGAGTGCTATGGTTGGCGCAGAGAGATGAGCGCCGAACAGTCGCAAGTAGCGTCGCGGGAGGTCGACATGGTGATTGGGCAGGGAGCCACGGAGAAGACCCTTACGTCCGAGGAGGTCAGCCAGCTGCTGACCCGGGCCGTCACCCCTCTCCCGCTGGAGGGAAAGCGGGTCCTGGTCATCATCCCCGACGGCACCCGCAGCGCTCCGATCCCCTTGATCTTCTACCTGCTCTACGACCTGATCGGCCAACGGGTGGCCAAGCTGGATTACCTGGTCGCCCTGGGCACCCACCCCGCCATGCCCGAGGAGGCCATCGAGCGGTTGGTGGGCGTCTCGGCGGAAGAGAGGGCCCGACAGTACCCCAAGGTGGAGATCTTCAACCACCGCTGGGACCTGCCGGAGACCCTGGAGACGGTGGGGATGATCTCCAGCCAGGAGATGGACCGGATCACCGGTGGGGTGACGAACGAGGAGACGCCGGTCAAGCTGAACAGGATGATCTTCGACTACGATCAGTTGATCATCTGCGGTCCGGTATTCCCTCACGAGGTAGCCGGCTTCTCCGGCGGGGCCAAGTACCTGGTCCCGGGGATAGCGGGACCGGAGATCATCAACTCCACCCACTGGCTGGGTGCCCTGGCCGGCAACATGAAGACCATCGGGATCAAGGACACGGCCGTGCGGAGGGTGATGCATCGAGCCGCCGAGTTCCTGCCCCAACCTCCCCTCTGCCTCGGCCTGGTGGTCCAGGGGAGCGCCCTCCACGGCCTCTACTTCGGATCCCTGGAGGAGGCCTGGAGCGCCGCCGCCGACCTGTCGGCGCAGCTGAACGTCGTGATGGTGCCCCACGCCTTCCGAAAGGTCCTCTCCATGCCCTCGGAGATGTACGACGACCTCTGGACCGCCGCCAAGGCGATGTACAAGGTAGAGCCGGCCGTGGCCGACGGGGGCGAGGTGATCATCTACGCGCCCCACATCAGTGAGGTCTCCTACACCCACGGGAAGCTGATCGACGAGGTCGGCTACCACGTTCTGGAGTACTTCCTGAAGCAGCCCGACCGATTCAAGAATATCCCCGGCAGCATCAAGGCCCACAGCACCCACGTGAAGGGCGCCGGAACCTACGATGCTGCCACCGGCGTCGAGACGCCCCGCATCCAGGTCACCCTGGCCACCAGTATCCCGGAGGAGCGGTGCCGGCGTATCAACCTGGGGTACCTGGACTACCGCAAGATCGATCCGAAGGAGTGGGCCGGCCGGGAGAAGGAGGGTATCCTCCTGCTGCTCCACGCCGGCGAGATGCTGTTCCGGGCCAAGGACCTGCACCCGGCCTCGTAGGAGCCGGCTCCCGCCGGCGACCATCCACATGGTCGGCTGGAATCACCAGCAGGAGCTGGCTCCTACAACAGCCGAGCCCTACGCTGCCCTTCTCCTGCCCTTCTTTCGGCGAGGGGCTGCCGGCTGCTCCCTGACGGCCTCGGCAAGGATCGGCCGCGCGACGCTCTCCAACGATCGGCGCTCGGCCCGAACCCCCACCAGCAACCCCGACAGACCAGCAACCACCATCAGAATAGCCCCGACCAGGTACCCTCCATAGAAGAGTCCCGTGGCGCTCCCCGTCGCGATCAACCCGGCGAAGAGCGCCGGCCCCACCAGTCCCCCGGCACCCGTGCCCGCGGCGTAGATGAGGCCGAAGAGCGTGGCCCGTAGCTCCAGGGGGAACAGTTCGCCCAGGGAAAGATAGGCAGCACTGGCGCCAGCAGAGCCGAAGAAGAGGATCACGGCCCAGGCGATCGTCTGGGTCACCGGATCGAGTATCCCGATGGAGAAGAGGTAGCCGGTGATCCCCAGGAGGACGCCCGAAGTCACGTAGGTGATCGTGATCATCGGCCTTCGACCGGTGCTGTCGAAGAGCCTCCCCAACAGCCAGGGACCCAGCAGACTGCCGACCCCCAGGCCAACGAGGTAGATCCCCACGTCGTAGAAAGCCACGCCGTAGAAGGTGCTCAGCACCAGGGCATAGGTGAAGAAGATGGAGTTGAAGAGGAAAGCCTGCCCCGCCATCAAGACGAAGGCGATTATCGTGCGCCTCGGATACACCCTGAAGAGGGTCGCCGGTATGATGGCAGGCTGGAGCTGGCTCTCAGGTCGGAGGGTGAGGACTCCGGCCGGTTTCGGCAGTTCCCGGAGCCCTTCCTCACGCCTGATGCGCTGCTCGAGCCCGCCAACCACGACGCCCGCCTGGGCCGGCCCCCGGCGGATCATCAGCCAGCGGGGGCTCTCCGGAACGTAACGCTGGACCAGAAGGATACCGAAGGCCAGGACAGCCGCGACCGCGAAGGAGACTCGCCAGCCGAGGGTGGGAGGGAGAACACCAGGGTTCAGCAGTGCTATGGTCGATCCGATGCCGATGATGGCACCGGCCCAGTAGCTGCCGTTCACCATCGAGCTGGCCCATCCCCGGGACCGGGGTGGCGCCAGTTCGTTGATCAGCGAGTTGATGGTCGCGTACTGTCCGCCCACGCCGAAACCGGCGATGAATCGGAAGAGGGCAAAGCTCCAGTAGGTCCAGGAGAAGGCTGTGGCAAAGGTGCCTCCAGCGAAGATGCCGATGGCGATCAAGATAAGCCGCTTGCGCCCGAAGCCATCTGCCATGTATCCCAGGATCAGAGCGCCAAGAAGGGTGCCGAACAGGTAGATGGTACCGGCATAGCCCACCTGCAGGATGGAAAGGCTCAGGGTCTGATTCTCGGTGAGGGCCGGGCCAACGGCGGCAACCACTGCCACTCCGAGACCGTTGAAGGCCCAGGTGATCCCCAGGGCGACGACTACGAGCCGGTGCCAGCGACTCCACGGGAGGCGGTCCATTCGGGCGGGGATATCGGTCCTGACCGCCTGTGCCCTCGCTATCTGCCCCATGAGCGAGCGGATCCTCGCGTGCATCGTCCACTCCCCGCTGGCTGGCGGCCCCGGCACCAGCGCGGCGTATCGTAGAGTTCTGATAGCGGCTCAATGCACTTCCTATACCGCTGGGGTCGGCTGCGGTTGCCGTGGGCTTGCCGGGTAGCTGCGCCCGGGCGCGACGGCACGGGGGGTTGGCGTCGGTGCCGGCCTGATGCCGGCAGGGACCTGAGTCGGGCTACCGGCCGGGCCCAACGTCGGGCGAGAGGGGCGCGGCGTTGCGGTAGGGGTAACAGTGGAACTCGTCGGGACTCTCGCCGTCGATGTCGGATGTCCGGGGGTGGGATAGCGGCTACCGGTTTCGGACGCGGAAGGCCTAGCCGTCGCGGCAGGGATTGGCGCTGCCACCTCGGGCGACCAGGAACCGGACCGCACGACGCCCGCCGAGCTGGACGGCGCGGAGCTGTCCAGGGACACCGCCAGGTTTGCCAGCCCGGCGTCATCGCTGCCTATCTCCAGCACCACGCTGGCAGGGTCGGTTCCCTTCTCCACCTGCGCTTCCCCCAGACGGACGCGGAGATCCGCTTCCAGCTGCCGCACTAGCGCCTGGCTATCCCCGCCCGTTCGATCCAACACCCTCGACTGAGGACGAACGGGGCCGGTGACAGGGGAACCAACGCGATATCCCATTCGCGCCAGCGACTCGCTCACCTGGCCCGCTACACCGGCCACGCCCGTGTCGTTCTGGACGACGATCTCCGTATTTGCCATTGCCGCCCCCAACTCCGGATTCTTCCACAGCCGCTGGCAGAAGGCCTGGATCGGGGCCCAGGATTGCCCCTGAGAGTTCGGAACCAGGATGTACGTCCCGCTGGGGCCGGTTGCATCCTCCAGATAGTTCTCGCCTGTCAGGGCCGTCTGATAGAAGTGCACGCTCTTCCACTCCAGGGCGAACTCGCCGAGCTGCGCAACGGACGGCAAGGGGTAGTTGGTGTCCACGTGGCTGGAGCCCAGGGCGAGGAGCTGGGGGAGATGGATCAGGCCGCTGGGCTGGAGAAGCCGCGCCTTGAAGGCCTCCATGATCAGCCTTTGGCGCCTCGAACGGGCAAAGTCGCTTCCTTCGCTGACATTGTCGATGACTTCGCGGGCTCGCGCGTACTCGATCGCCCGCTCCCCATCCATGTGCTGCATCCCCTTGGAGAACCTCACCACCTTCCAGCTGGGATCGATCGACGGGTCGTCGTTGGCCGGATAGTTGGCGGCGAAACCTTCCGGCACGTCGATGTCGATACCGCCGACCAGGTTGATCATCTCCCTGAAGCCGGCGAAGTCCAGGGCCATGTAGTAGGAGATGGGTATCCCGAGAAGACGCGCCACCGTATCCATGGCAAGAGTGCCCGCCCCCTGGCTCCCTTTGTAGCGGGGTAGCCGGTCGGTATACAGGCTGGCATCCTTGGCGAAGGCGTAGGCAGTGTTCACCTTATTGTAAACAGCGGACTTGCCGTTGAAGAGCATGGGCACCCAGGCATCACGGGGGATCGAGAGGAGGGTAAGGCTCTTCCCAACCGGGTCGACGATAACGACCATCATCGAGTCCGTCAGGTAGGCCCCATCGTGGCCTGCACCGCCGTAGCCCAGCAACAGGAAGGCATAGCGAGGATCGGAGGCTTGCCTGGCCGGAACACCCCCCGGGCTTCCTTGCGTTCCGCCGGCCACCGAGCCGGTTTCGGCGCCTGCCTGCTTCTCTCCCATGCTCCCCTGGGGCGACACCCCGTCCCATCCCAGGATATCGCCGACCTTCGACAGAAAGAACAGACCGCAGAAGATGCTACCGGCCACGAAGACGACCATGGCTGCCCCCAGCAGGACCCCGGGGGCACGCCCGGAGCCATGGGACGTGGAGCCAGTTGCACTGCGGCTTGAGGAATTCTTGACCATCAGTTCACCTTCACCTGCTGTTGGATGGGAGGGATCTCCCCTCCGGGTTCGGTCCGCCTGCGCCCGAAGGAGCCGATCCATGCTAGACCCACCTCAGAGATAATAGGCCGGGCTGTCAAGAGGGGAACACCCCCTCGGGTGTACCACACAATTGTGGTGGTGCCGTCCGCCCCCCTTCCCCCTGCCCCCTTCCCCCACAAGGGGGGCAGGGGGTGTCTCCCTTCCCCCTCGGATGGGGGAAGGGCCGGGGAAGGGGGTGGCACACGTGCGCGGAGACCCTTCGCTATCGCTCAGGGTGACAACCAAAAGGCCCTGCATGGATGGATCCCGTGACGGCTGCGTTTTCGCGGGTGCGGTATACTATGAGTCTTGCGATTCAACGACTTGCCCCCAGGGAGGCCGGGATGGAGAGACCCACGGCGAGGGTGCTTTACCTGCCGACAGCAGCAGATGTGGCGGAAGAGGCCGAGCGAATGGGGGTGGATCCGTCCACCCTGCAGGAGATGGCCGGACCGCTGGGAGTGGAAGGGATGAAGCTGGAGGGAGTCCCACCCCAGGCGGTGGCGGCCCTCCAGGGGATGATATACCTCCCGGCCGGCCTGGTCGTCGCGACCTCAGGACTGAGGACTGAGGACTCAGGACTGAGTACGGGAGAGGTCTCTCAGCACTCAGCACCCAGCACTCAGCACTCCGTCGTCTTGCTCGCCGCATCCAAGCCGCTGCTGCTGGACGCCGCCTCCCGCCTGGAGACGGGGGGCGAGCCAGAGAGGGTGGTGGCCGCAGAGCTGCGCTCCACTCTGGAGCGCTACGAGGGGAAACAGCTGGGAAGCACCCGCTGCGGCAACCTCACCTTCGAGTGGGGCAAGCGCAGCTACGTCATGGGGATCATCAACGTGACCCCCGACTCCTTCTCGGGCGACGGCCTGGGCAAGAACGTGGACGCCGCCTTGGCCCAGGCCGAGCGGTTCGTCCAGGCGGGAGTGGACATCCTGGACGTGGGAGGGGAATCCACCCGCCCCGGTCACGAAGAGGTGGCGGTCCAGGAGGAGAGAGACAGGGTGATCCCGGTGGTGAAGCGGCTGGTTGCGGAGATGCCGGTGCCGGTTTCCGTGGATTCCTACCGGCTGCTGGTGGTCCAGGGCGCTCTGGAGGCGGGGGCCCACATGATCAACGACGTGTGGGGCCTGCGCCGCACCGAGGGGTTGGGCAGCCTCGCCGCCGCCTACGATGTCCCCATCGTCCTGATGCACAACCGCCGGGCCGACGCCACCAAGACTCAGTTGGGGGGCCACTTCCAGCAGGTCCAGTATGGGGATCTGATGGGGGAGATCGTCCAGGGGTTGCGGGAGAGCGTAGAGCTGGCGCTGCAGAGCAACGTGCAGTGGGAGAACATCATCGTCGACCCCGGCATCGGCTTCGGAAAGACGCCCCAGCAGAACCTGGTGGTGATGCGACGGCTGACGGAGGTGAAGTCCCTGGGCCGGCCGATCCTGATGGGCACCTCCCGCAAGTCCGTGATAGGGCTCACCCTGGGGGTACCGATGGAAGAGCGGGTGGAGGGCACGGGAGCCACCGTGGCGGTGAGCATCTGCAACGGGGCCGACATCGTGCGGGTCCACGACGTCAAGGAGATGGTGCGGATCAGCCGGATGACCGACGCGATCGTCCGAGCCTGACGGGAGGACTGAGGACTGAGGTCTCAGGACTGAGGACTGAGGACTGAGGACTGAGGTCTCAGGACTGAGGACTGAGGACTGAGGACCCAGGACTCATCACTCATCACTCATCACTCATCACTCAGGACTCAGAATCATGGACTACAGCGAAGCCCTTAGATACCTCTACAGCTTCACTGATTACGAGAAGAAGACCGGCTACAGCGCGGCCGAGAGCTTCGACCTGAGGCGGCCTCGGGAGTTGCTGGCGCTGCTGGGCGATCCCCATCTCCGATTCCCCTCGGTGCTGGTGGCGGGCACCAAGGGGAAGGGCTCCACCAGCATCATGATCGCCTCCATCCTCGAAGCGGCGGGCCGTCGAGTCGGGCTCTACAGCCAGCCCCACCTCCACACCTTTCGGGAGAGGATAAGGGTGAACGGCCGGCTGATTTCCCCTCAGGAGATGGCCTCGGCGGTGGAGGCGGTGGTTCCGGCAGTGGAGGAATTGTCCCTCACCCGCCCCGAACTCGGCGTTCCCACCACCTACGAGGTGGCCACCGCCGCCGCCATGCACTACTTCGCCCGCCAGCAGCCCGACCTGGTGGTGCTGGAGGTGGGGCTGGGCGGCCGGTTGGACGCCGCAAACGTGGTGAATCCGCTCGTTTCGGTGATCACCCCCATCAGCCTGGACCACGTCCAGATCCTGGGCAACACCATCGGGCAGATCGCTCGGGAGAAGGCCGGAATCATCAAGGAAAACGGGGTGGTGGTCGCCGCCGACCAGACCCAGGAGGCGTTGGAGGTGATCCGGCAGGTGGCAGCAGAGCGCTCCGCCCGATTGCTGATCGCTCACCCCGACCTGATGAAAGCCCCCGAGGAGTTGCCAGGAGAGCCCTTGGCAGAGGGGGCCCCAGCTCGCCCCCTGCGAGAGCGGACCAGAGCGGTCCTGCGGGGACCCTCCGGTGAGGTCTATCGGGTCGAACTCCCCCTGCTGGGCGTCCACCAGCTGGCCAACGCCGCCACCGCCATCGCCGTGGTGGAGCAGTTGAAGGGGATGGGCTTCCGCGTCTCACGGGAAGCGGCGGAGCGGGGCCTCGGCCAGGTACGATGGCCGGGCAGGCTGGAGCTGCTCCGCCGGGAGCCGCTGGTGGTGGCCGACGGCGCCCACAACGGCGACTCCGCCCGCAAGCTGGCAGCCGCCCTGAAGGAGAACTTCGCCTACCGGAGGCTGATCCTGGTGCTGGCCACCTCGGCGGACAAGGACATAGAGGGGATCGTTGCCGCCATGTCCCCCGAGGCATCGGTGGTGATCGCCACCCGTTCCCGCCACCCCCGCGCCGCTGCCCCCGATCGGCTGGCAGCAGCCGTCCCCCGCGAGGTCTGCCCCCAGGTGGAGGTCGCCCGCGACTTCACATCCGCCATCGGACTGGCCATGGCCCTG